>JAQYVU010000198.1 GCA_030145385.1 Desulfococcaceae bacterium | reverse complement strand
CAGCGGCGGAAGGGAACACACACTGGCATGGAAAATTACAAAAAATCCGAAAGTTAAAAAGATTTTTTGCGCTCCCGGCAATGCGGGAATTTCAGGGATTGCAGAATGCGTTTCGATTAAAGCGGATGATATTGCCGGGCTGGCTGCGTTTGCGGAAAAAGAATCCATTGACTTAACGGTGGTTGGCCCGGAAGCTCCGCTTTCCGAAGGTATCGTCGACCTGTTTGAAAAAAAAGGACTCAAGGTTTTCGGCCCGTCCAAAAAAGCCGCTCAAATCGAGGCCAGCAAATCGTTTGCCAAGAAACTAATGCTGAAATACGGCATCCCCACAGCTATGGGCCAAACGTTTACAAGCTATGACAAGGCGCAGGCATATATAAATTCCATGAATACCCCGATTGTTGTGAAAGCAGACGGGTTGGCCGCCGGAAAAGGAGTTTTGGTCTGCAAGACCAAAAAAGAAGCCGTCAAAGCCGTTGAAATGATATTAAAAGACAAGGCGTTTGGTGATGCCGGTAAAAAAGTGTTGATCGAAGACTGTCTGGTCGGAGAGGAAGCCTCTTTTATCGCTTTTACGGACGGTAAGCATGTGCTGCCCCTGCCCACGTCCCAGGATCATAAAACCATATTTGATAATGATAAAGGCCCCAATACCGGCGGGATGGGCGCTTACTCACCGGCACCGGTGGTGGACGCGTTTATTCATGAAAAAATAATGAACCAGGTCATGATTCCCATGGTGAATGCCATGGCCGCTGAAGGACATCCGTATAAGGGGGTCCTTTATGCGGGCCTGATGATTGACCGGGACCAGATCAATGTGGTGGAATTTAACGCCCGGTTCGGTGACCCGGAAGCGCAACCTTTGCTGATGCGTTTAAAATCCGATATCGTTGAAATTATGGAAGCTGTGGTCGCTGAACAACTGGATCTGTGCACCATAGAAATTGATCCGCGGCCGGCGGTCTGTGTGGTAATGGCATCAAAAGGATATCCCGGATCGTATAAAAAAGGGATGCCGATTTCCGGGCTGGAAAAAGTCAAACGCATGAAAGATGTGGTGGTGTTTCATGCCGGAACCGCAGATAAAAAAGGAGAAATCGTTGCAACCGGCGGAAGGGTCCTGGGGGTTACTGCTTTGGGGGATACTGTGGGCAAAGCCATTTCAAAAGCATACCTGGCGGTTTCTAAAATTTCATGGAACGGCGCCTATAACCGGACGGATATCGGGCAAAAAGCGATTAAACGGCTTGAAACAGTGCCCCGGGTGGGAATTGTTATGGGAAGTGATTCGGATTACGGGGTGATGAAGCAGGCTGCCGATATCCTGAAGAAGTTCGGAGTACCCTTTGAAATCACCGTGGCATCGGCCCACCGGACCCCCAAGCGGGCCGTGGATTTTGTGGTCAATGCCGAGAAAAAAGGTGTTAAGGTGATTATTGCCGGTGCCGGGCATGCAGCGCATCTGGCCGGCGCTCTGGCCGGACATACCATTCTTCCCATTATCGGTGTTCCCATTGATTCTTCTGCGTTAAACGGTATGGATGCTCTGTTATCAACTGTTCAGATGCCGCCGGGGGTACCGGTTGCCACCATGGCGATCGGAAAATCCGGGGCCAGAAATGCCGGGATTTTTGCGGTTCAGATTTTATCTGCGTCAGATCCTGAACTGCAGCGCCTGCTCTGGGAATTTAAAAAAGAAATGGCGGACCAGGTTGAACAAAAAGCCAAAAAGCTCAGCGTTAAATTCTAATATTTTCCGCATTGATCCGGAGAATCCGGATTTTTCGCTGATTGAAAAAGCTGCGGATGTCGTAAAAAAAGGCGGGGTGGTGGTTTTTCCCACCCGGACGCTTTACGGGATCGGCGTGGATGCCTTCAACGCACAGGCCGTGGACCGGGTATTTTTCGTCAAACAACGGGCAATACATAATCCGCTGTCCGTGTTGATCAAATCAATTGATGACGTCGCATCCCTGGCTGCGGAAATCCCTTCTGCGGCCGTCAAATTTATGGAAACATTCTGGCCCGGGAGCTTGACAATCGTTTTTAAGGCCCGGCCGAATGTCCCGGTCAGTTTAACGGCCAAAACCGGTAAAATCGGAGTCCGGATCCCGGAACACCCGGTCGCAATCAGCCTTGTCAAAGCCCTTGATCGACCCCTCACAGGCACCAGCGCCAACTTGTCGGGTGACCCGGGCGTGGATTGTATTGAAGATTTATCTTTAGAAATTATTCGGGGCGTAGACATGGTGATTGATTCGGGAAAGCTGAAAGGCGGCATCGGATCAACGGTTGTGGATGTGACCACCGTCCCACCGACAATTATCCGCGAAGGCGAAGTTTCTAAAAAAGAGTTGTTCAATATCCTGAAAAAGCTGTTTTAGGAAATTGCTTTTGAGAAGTTTCCTCCTGCTTGTTTTTATTCATCATCATGGCTTCGCGCACTGTCTCTGATAAGGTTTCTCCGGTGAATAAACCGACCCGGTCCTTTCTAAGGCGCCATTTCATTAAATTTTTAGAAAACCAGATATCAATGTCTTCTCTTTGATTTTCCAGCCAATTCAAAATTTCTGCATGAGAGATATTGGACATGATTTCGTTTCTCCTAATATAAAAGTTGATATTGATGTTGGATCCGGCCGCACCGTTTTTGATGCGCTTTATTCGGGGGGGGGGCGTATGTGGCAAAAGCCCATCCGGTGCAGCCGGAATGTGGTAACCGGATTTTTCTTAATGGTTCAGTAGGAAAAAAACAATCATATCCAAAAAAAATCCGTTGAATCTGCAATGTATTTAGTTCAATTTTTGGCAGAACTGATTTTTTTTAATCGCATTGATCATTAGCTTGTTTTCATACTCCATGTATTCTTTAAAATCCCGGATCGAAAAATACATGAGCTGCTTGACAATCGATAAAGCGCTGACCGGTTTTTGCGCGTATTCTTCCGCACGGCGAAACCCTATTTCTACGATATGTTCAGAAGGAGCCACCTCATGAATTAACCCCATGCCAATGGCTTCAAAGGCGGAGATATCCTTATCCGACAGCATCACATCCCAGGCCCGATCGTGGCCGATCAGCCGGGGCAGATAATAGGCTCCCCCGCCTTTTGCTGCCAGTCCCATGTCAATGCCGGGGTTCTGGATCAAAGCAGTGTCCGTTAATATCCGGTAATCGCATGCCAGGCCGATATTTAAAAACGATGCAAGTACATTGCCGCTGTTAATATAAATGGTAAATTTTTTCAGTTCCGCCAGTTTCAGCACCAGCTGACCGATAAAGTTGTACATTCGGTAAATCAGGGTGATATCCATTCCCCTGGCATAGAAGTTCTTGAAAAATGCAATAAATTCATCTCTCCCTTTGGCATCCGGCGCACCGGCCATAATCAAAAGCTTTATCGAGCGGCTGCTTGAAACGCGATCCAGGTAATCCAGCACCCGGTCCCGATCGTTTAAATTCTCCGTTCGCAGCAGAAAATGTTTGTGAAGCTTTAGAAATGCTATGTTATCGCGTGTATATCCGGTAAACGTTTCACATGTCAGATTTAAATTTTCCTGGTCTAAATTATTCATGGTTGTTTGCCTCCTTCAGCCATTATAATTCTTTTGTTATATCTTTGCCAACCACACGGCTCAA
>JAQYVU010000095.1 GCA_030145385.1 Desulfococcaceae bacterium | reverse complement strand
TCACTGCGCGCTGGAAGGAAAGAAACTGGATAACATTGCCCACAATGCAAAAGTTTCATTTTGTGTTGTGGGAAATACGCAAATTCAGCCGGATAAATTTAGCACAAAATTCGAAAGCTGTATTGTCGAAGGATCTGCCTCAGAAGTCACGGGTGAAGAAAAACAGATGGCCCTGGAGGGGTTACTTCAAAAATATTCCCGGCAATTCAATGCCGAAGGCCTTGAATACATCAAAAAAGCACACCAAAAAACAAAAGTGATAAAAATTGTTCCAGAATCCTTGACCGGAAAAGCAAAAAGATAAAAAAGGCTGATCAAATAAACGTTCTGATCGAAATATATAGCATTTCCCTTTATCGCAATTTTCGGTTGCAAAATACCAGGGAAAAATTCAGTCCTCTCTTTTGGGATTGTCACCGATAGCAACATGGTGGGTTACAATCATCATATCAAAACAAAATAAAAAAGCGCAGACCGGCAAATCAATCCGCGCTTTTTTTATTTTTCAGGTTGTTGCTTTAAAAAATAAGGTACCCGTTCACGGGGTCAAATGTTTTAATTTTTCGCAAACCATTGGCCTGTAAACGTTTACAGGGTGCTGCAGATGCGAGGCGCCGGGTACGAAGACGTACTTGTCGTACTTCAAGTGCCCGGGAACAAAGCAGATGCGGTGCCCTGTGAACGCTTACAAAATAAGATATCAGTTGAATTCTAATATGAATTGTTTAATTAACGCCGATACACAAAAAAAATTATATCACCGGCAGGTCGTCCGGCAATTCCCCGCATAGCCTTCTCTTCAGGACACCAAGGGTCTTGGTCATGGGCATCACCTGAAACAGGCCGGAAGCTGCCGCCAGTTTATAAATATAATGCGGTGCCTGCCCCCCCTCTTCCGGATTCTTGAATATATCATGAATCAGCAGATAGCCTCCCGGCAGAATATGGCCTGCCCAGGAATTATAATCCGTGTAAGCGGCTTTAAACGTGTGGCCCCCGTCAATAAACACAAGGCTCAGCGGGGTTGCCCAATGACGCGCGGCAAGTTCGGATCGGGCCAGAATCGGCACCACCGTATTTTCAAGCCCGCCGTCAATAAGGGCTTTTCGAAATAACGGAAAAGTATCCATCCGTCCCTGGCGGATGTCATAGGTTTCCGGGTCAAAATACCCTTCCCCGGGCTGCTGTTCTTCGGAGCCGCTATGATGGTCCACCGCAAAAAGAGTATTGTTGTTTTCCCGGCAGGCGGCCCCGAGATAAAGCGTCGATTTTCCGCAATAGCTCCCGATCTCAAGACAGGGCCCCAGTTTGCTCGCACTTAGCCCTAACTGATAGAGCCGCATTCCTTCCTCTTTATCCAGAAACCCCTTGGTCCGGTCTATCAGCTTTTCATCAGGTCTTATATTTGGTTTTTCACTTGGTCTTTCAGCCGGTCTTTCATTTGAAACCGAGGATTTACTTTCCATATCACTGCATTTCATCATAATTTTTTACCAATACTTCCCGTGCCTTGACACCATCAGACGGCCCCACAACCCCCTCTTCTTCCATTACTTCGACAATACGGGCCGCACGATTGTAGCCGATTCTCAAGTGCCTCTGAATCATTGAAATGGATGCCTGGCCCGACTTGGTGACCAGAGCCACGGCTTCATCGTACCGCTCGTCATAATCCTTGTCTCCGCCGTTGGCGGATTCCTTTTCCGGTGCTTCAAGAATATCAGAAACATATTCCGGCGGTTTTTGTTCTTTTAAAAATTCGATCACCTTCATCAATTCATCTTCCGAGATATACGCGCCGTGGATACGCTGAAGCTTTGCGGTACCCGGCGGTAAAAACAGCATATCCCCGTTTCCTAAAAGCGCTTCGGCACCGTTTGAATCAATAATCGTTCGCGAATCTATTTTTGACGACACCTGAAATGACAACCGGGTCGGGAAATTGGCTTTAATAACACCTGTCAGAACATCCACTGAAGGCCGCTGGGTTGCAATGATCAGGTGAATACCTGAAGCCCTCGCCATTTGGGCCAGACGGGTCAGTCCGACCTCTACATCCCGGGAACCTACCATCATTAAATCAGCCAGCTCATCAATGATAATGACGATATACGGCAGCTTTTCCTTGGGAATTTCCGGGATTTCCTCTTCCGGTTTTGGATCAGCAGCTTCTTTTTCTAGTTTACGATTATATTGACGGATGTTTCGAACCCGGCTTTCTGATAATAGTTTATAGCGCCGCTCCATTTCCCGGACCGCCCAGAATAGTGCATTGGTTGCCTTTTTCATGTCAGTGACAACCGGTGAAATCAAATGGGGAATCCCGTCATAAACAGACAGTTCAATCCGTTTGGGATCGATCATGATCATTTTAACGTCTTCGGGCTTTGATTTGTATAACAGACTGCAGATCATCGCATTTAAACCAACACTTTTACCGGTTCCGGTGGCACCGGCAATCAGCAAATGGGGCATATCTTCTAAATTCGCAACCACCGGATTACCGACAATATCCTTACCCATTCCCAAAGTCAGGGGGGATTTGGATTTATTATAAACCTGGGACGTTACGATATCTTTAAAAACCACCATTTCCCGTTGTGAATTCGGAACTTCAATTCCGATAACCGCCCTGCCGGGAATCGGAGCGATGATACGAATACTCATGGCTCGTAGCGCCAGCGCCAGATCATCTGATAAATTCACTACTTTGGTAATCTTAATCCCGGGTGCGGGTTTAAACTCAAAACGGGTAATCACCGGACCGGGAACAACGGTTTCCACTTTCCCCCTGACCCCGAAATCATCAAGCTTCTGCTCAAGAAGCTTTGAAAGAAACTTTAAATTCTCATGGTCCACCGCATCGATGAGCACTTCCGCATCTTTTAAAAAATCTACCGAAGGGAGTTTTATGCCGGTATCAAAGCGCATGGATTCAAAGACCTGCTGTTTGGGAACCGGAACCGCCCGAAGGGACCTGGGAAGCAGCGTCTCCTTAATGAGGATGTCATTTTCCTCATTGTCTTCATTTATTTTCTTGGCTCCCTCGTCTTTTTTCTTTTTAAAAGGCAGCACTATTTTTTTAACCGTATTTTCACTTTTGACATTGGGTGAATTTATTTTCTTTTGCTTAACCGGCTTTAATTCAATTTTCCTGTTTTTTCTCTTTTCCAGAACATGGGCATAGGTGTTTTTCACCCCCCCGCCGGCCACAAGACTTAATCTTCCAAAATTACGAATGGTAGCAACCACAGAAATACCGGTCGACAATATAAACCCGATCAGCAGAGAAAAAGACAGAATGACCAATCCGCCGGTCCAGTTGGAATACTTGAGTAAAAATGACTTGATGGGAAGACCGAGCATCCCGCCGGCAGTAAAATTATTGCCGAAAAGAATATACGTTTCCTGGAAAAATGACAGCAGACTCCCGAAGGAAACAGTTAAAATAATACTCCCGGATGCAATCACGGATAGGGCCTGGCCGGAACGATTTTTAAAAAATTCAAGAAATCCGATAAAAAACAGAATCGGGATCAAAAAAGCTCCCAGCCCGAATAAACCGATCAGGAAACCCGCCAGGTGAGCGCCGAAAAAACCGAAAAAGTTTTCAATATCTCCCGTATATCCGGCATGGTGAATGGACGGATCATCCGGGCTGTAAGAAATCAGACTCCCCAGCGAAAAAATGACAATAAAAATCAATATGATGCTGACTAATTCTTTACGCATTTATTTGTTCGGCCAAATGATATATGATTGTAGAATATGTGTAAATTCCCATAAAATCTATATTTCCATGATAAACGGCAGTATGACCGGTTTTCGCTTCATTGTAAAATTAAAATATTCTCTTAAAGCCCGGTGCAGTCGTGTGCGAAGCACTTCACTGCGATCCGCCGGATCAACAATACTGATATCTTCAATTATTTCCAAAATTACACATTTGGCATCCTCAAGAATATGACCGGTTTCATATTCAAACACAAATCCCTTAGAGGCAATCTCCGGACCATAAACAATGAATCCGGTTTCTTCATCCAGAGCAATCGTCACAACAACAAGACCTTCTTCGGAAAGAATCCGCCTTTCCTTTAAAACAAGGCGTCCCACATCTCCGATCCCTTTGCCGTCAACAAGGATGCGGTTGGTGGAAATATTTCCGTTAATGCGGCCCCCGTTTTCATCAAACTCGATAATTTGCCCATTTTCCGCAAGCAGCACCTGATCTTTGGGAATCCCGACTTCTTCCGCCAGTTGCGCATGGTGAAACAGGTGCCGGTACTCCCCGTGAATGGGAATGAAATAATCCGGCATGGTCAGGTTGATCATTTCTTTGAGTTCATCACGAAAAGCATGTCCGGAGACATGAATTTCAGAAACTTTCTCATAAATAACCTCCGCACCTTTCCGGAACAGATTATTGATGATTTTGGCAATCGCTTTTTCATTTCCCGGTATGAATTTGGAAGACAGGATTACCGTGTCGCCTTTTTCAACCTTTATCTGCTTGTGCATTCCGGTTGACATCCGTGTCAGCGCGGACATGGGCTCTCCCTGGCTGCCGGTTGTCATAATCAGGATCTCATCCGGACAATATTGCTCTATCTGATCGACATCAATCTCCATGCCTTCGGGAATATGAAGCATATCAAGAGAAACAGCTGTTTTGACACTCAATTCAATGCTTCTGCCGTTAAAAACAATTTTGCGTTTACCGGATTTAATAATATTAACGACCTGCTGAATTCTGGCGATATTTGACGCAAACAGGGCGACAATCACCCGCCCCGTACTATTTGAAATAATTTTCCGAAGGGTGTTTCCAATCACTTCATCGGAAATTGTCTGTCCGTCTTTCTCCACATTTGTCGAATCAGACAAAAGTGCCAGCACCCCTTCTTCACCGAGTCGTTCAAATGTATCAATGTCGGTCATCATCCCAGGAATAACGGTATCAGACAGTTTGAAGTCGCCGGTATGCACAATTTTTCCGACCGGCGTACTGATAGCGATGCCGACCCCGTCCACAACGCTGTGATTGACCCGGATAAACTCAAACTCAAACGGAGGAATCCGCAATTTTTCTTTCGGTGATATTTCATTCAGATAGGAAACAGACAAAAGCTCATGCTCATCCAGCTTTCGCCGGAGCATACCAATCGTAAAGCCGGTTGCGTAAACAGGAATATTGACCACCTTGAGCAGATACGGTAACGCGCCGATATGATCTTCGTGGGCGTGGGTCAGGATAATGCCGGCGACTTTGTCTTTGTTTTTCCGAATGTAATCCATATCCGGAATAACATAATCCACCCCCAGCATGTAATCTTCCGGAAACATCAGCCCTGAATCAATGATGACAATCGTGTCTTCGTATTCAAAGACCATCATATTCAGGCCGATTTCCCCGAGC
Source organism: Desulfococcaceae bacterium (assembly GCA_030145385.1). GTDB lineage: Bacteria > Desulfobacterota > Desulfobacteria > Desulfobacterales > Desulfosalsimonadaceae > SURF-3. The sequence continues at coordinate 14,331 of JAQYVU010000095.1, read as the reverse complement.
CCCCCAAGGGGAATAATTTTAAGCATAATTTTGACTTATTTAGAGTTGAGTTTCATAAATTTAATGACGAATCAGACCATGACTTCGAGTTTCTCAAAAATTGCGTCTAAAGACCGGAGCAGCCAGAGAAACTGATCTTTGGTCGCATATTGAATACAATCACATCGGATGCTGTTTTTTGTTCGGACCAGCAGTTCGACACCCAGAGTCGTTGAACTCAGCTGAACGGCAAAATACAAAGGGTGACATGCTTCGTGTGATGACTGCTTTTGATCATAGAGTGACGGATCCACCGGGAGCCAGTAGATATCGCCCATATCCGCCGGACCAAAATGTTCATCCAGATACCCTTTTATTTTTTCTTGATCCTGCGGTCGTAATTCATCAATAACGTATTGTTTCATAAGTCAATATATACCATATCCATCTCAGATGCGCAAGGGGCTGCCTGATGCCTCTGCATTGATTAATAATTGTTTCAACCTGGAACCTCCTCCAAAACCGCCTATTTTATTATCACTACGTATAACACGATGACAAGGAATAAGAACAGGAAAAGGATTTTTCGATAACGCTGTACCGACAAATCGACAGGCTTTGGGCCGTCCGATACGTTGGGCAATTTCTTTGTATGTTGACAGACTGCCATAGGGAATCATGGCTGTCTGATCATAAACCGCCTTTTGAAGCTCCGTGACGCCTGCCCATGAAAACCATTCCCAGGAAATGGCAAGAGGCTTTCCTTTGATACTGTTACCAATTAAATTTATTGTTTCCGTCACTTTTTCATGAACCATGCGATCATTTGATGAATCACACAAAAACGATGTGATTGAGTTATTTGTTTTATTGCCCGGCAGCAATATACGGTAAATAGTAAAAGGATTTTCACTATAGATAACAGACATATCCCCGATGGGTGTTTTAAAGGAAACACTCTCAAGGCAATTTTCATTCATCGGAAAAAAACTCCGGTAAATTTCCTGATTTGTTGAATGTGACTTTCTGCCAGGGCGCGACAAAGGACATATTCGGATTTTCAAAAACTTCATTTTCAAGCGAGCGTGAAACCTGCAGATATTTTAATGAGGCCGTGTTTTTGATCCTGACAACCCGCAAATCATTAAAATTTGCAACCCCTGTGGTCCGTGCACACGCATCAATACACATTTTATCATTTGCAAAATGTAAGGGAGTCGCCGCTTTTTCCGGTGAAATCGCCGTAATCGCATTCACATAGGTTTTTTCCATATCTATCCGGTCCACCAGCCGACTGGTCGCAAAATCAGCAAGACCGATGCCGTTTGCGTTTCCGTCAGATCCCGGAGATAAATCCCGGACAAATATTCGCTTGACGTTTGGCGCAATTTTTATATCACCGACAATATCCCGGTGCCGCCCGGTGATGTTCGAATCCATGCCGATACCGGAAATATCTTTTCCAAATTGATCAACGATCAATATATCCAGAGAATCAAACGGAATGGTTCCCATCATTTTAAACGCTTTTTTTAAAAGATTTTTTTCCCGATCGATCAATTGATCCGGCGAAATCGCTTCAATATGTGCCAGGTTGCCATACCCGTCCTCTAACAAGGCAACCCCGAAAAGCACGTTGAGTTTTTTCAGCAATATTGCTGCTGCATCTTCTATGATGCCGAATGTATGATCAACGGCATATCGATGAAATTCGGATGCACCCCGGTCTTTTCCCAGCCCAATGGTCATCATTTTACAAAGACCGCTTTCAATATCGGCTTTAAATTTTGTATGGGGTTTAATGCGGTTTATAATAATCAGGTGATCAGCGGCAAGGGCTGCCTTTGAAATAAAAAGATTCAAACCGGAAGGATGAGTGGCAACACATTGGGTCTCCATGTCCGCGACAATCGGAACCTTCATCCGATCTTGCGTGATCCCGTATTTTGCAAGCACGCCCTTTTGGCCGGCAGCAGTCGCACCCCCGTGACTCCCCATGGCCGGCACAATGAACGGCTTAAAGCCGTTTTGTTCAAGGAAACGAAGACATTGGTCAACAACAACATGCAGATTGTCAATATTGCGGCTGCCAACGGCAACGGCAACGCTCTTTCGGTTTTTGGACTGTATGGACAGAAAATCATGGGGTATGGAATCCAGGGATTCACGGACGGCTCCCCGGATAGCTTCAGGGTCATGCTGAATCCCGGACATAAAAAACCTTTGCCGGACAAAAGCCATTTCCGGAAATATAAACGGCATATGATTATTCATAGTAAGCAAAAGGGGATTTAAAAAATGTTACGTGATAACAAGAAGAGTTATACATTAAAGGCATGTTGGATAAAAAGGTTGGCTTCCCCGTAGTTAACAATACCCGGGGAAGCCGAAACAGCTTGAAAAATCAGGTTTCTTCGATAGTGATAGCGGCCGGGTCACATACTTCAACGCAGCTTTCGCAGCCAAGACATTCTTCAGCGTTAACCGGAACGGATTTACCATCCTGAATTTCAAATACTTCAACAGGGCAAACATCTACGCACTCTTCACAACCTTCACATTTTTCAGCATCTACGATAGGATTAAAAGCCATTTTTCCCTTCTCCTTTTTTAAATATTTTTATACGTCACAAATATAACATCTTCTATATTTTATAGAGATATGTCTGAAAAAATTTCCTTACCGCAATTATAAAATCGAGTCAAGAATTCTTATAATTTTTTGTTATATCTCAAAAAATCCGATCACCGTATTCAATGGACTATTTTCATTTCGTTTAGACGATATATTGTCCTTTGAAAAAAAGCTGCAAATATCAACAGGATCAGCTTCAGGCAGAATATATAATTTAAAATTTAATTTTCTGCCACCCTGGAAATTAAAATCAGGAAGTCTTATCTGATCCGGGCCAATCCAGGGGGTTTGGGTCAGATTCGTCAAACATTGGACAAATTCTTTTATTACAGCCTTCGGCTGATCGCATGAAATGCCGTCAATGCCAACAACCTTTTCCAAGCCGGTTACAGTTTCTAAAATCTCATCCAACACCGACTGGCTGCTTGTTACTAAAAAAGCAGATTCATGTACAGTGTTTTTGATCAGCTGAAACCAGGCGGCAATTCGTGAACCGGTCATATATTCGCCGTAATCTTTTTTAAACAGACTTTCCTTTGGCGGGTCAAGGACTTTTTCCTCACCGGTCATGCTGGTAAATAAATCCAGCTCATCATCGATTGACGATGCCAGATCCTGATCAATCGCACTCTGCTGCAAATCCAGTTCCTGAGCCATTAAAAGAAACAGCCGGGACAAAAATACAGGATCCGGAGCAAAAGAGTCATCCGTCTGATTTTTTAAAATATCCGTTCGAATCTGTGAGGTAAATGTTTTATTGGAAAAACCGTTTTTAAAAATATCCTTTAACGAAGTTTCTTCGCCATGGTGAAGCTGCCCCCATTCTTTATACTCCTTTAAACAGCCAAACAGGCGGTCTTCGTCTTCAGCATACGGAACACGGATGTCAATAAGGCCATTTTCCTCTAATCGACGAAGCGCTTGAGGCTGATTGTTGGCGACCGGCTGAAAAACCATTATCCGGCCTAAAAACCGGCTCAAGGATTCTGCAACGGATTCCGGCATATATGTAAACGGAAAATAAATCGGTTTCATCGTTTTCTCTCTATATTTTTAATAAAATTGTAAATAGTACTCGAATGGCTAAGTTAAAAGGTTCATATACAAGGCGTATTGATTTTTCAGGCTCGAAATCATACATGTAGTATCTTGAGTGACTGAAAAATCAATACAACGCAGTAGATGGGACTTTTAACGACGCCATCATATTTTTAAGTCCTGAACATCCACCCCTAGCGCACGCAATTCTTCTCTGATCCGGTCCGCTTTTTCATAATCACCGGCGTTTCGGGCAGCCTCCCTTTTATTCACAAGGTCTCGGAGGCCGGGGTCCATTTCTTTGGGTTTAAAATCAAAAATTTTAATCACGTCATCGACACTTTGAAATGCGCTTAACAGCACTGCCGCGTTGTCGGAATTTATCTGCCGGTCTTTAATCAATATGTTAATTTTTTTAATAATATTAAAAATATCCACCAGGGCACGGGGAAAATTTAAATCATCGTCCATGGCGGTAATAAAGCCCTGCTTAATATCATAGGCCAGCTGATCGATTTCCGGATATTCGTTTCCGTCTTCAATACCCATTAACGCATGGACACAGGAATCAATCCGCTTTAAAGACCTCCGGGTTTGTATGAGCAGCCGGGTTTTGGAAAATGTGAGCGGCTTACGGTAATGATTGGAAACCAGCCAGAAACGGATTTCCCTGGGGGTAAACCCCTCTTTAATGAGTTCATCTAAGGTCGGCAGTGTTTGTTTTTCACCTTCCGTGTTTTTACCTTCCATTAAAACACGCTCGCAATGAATCCAGTAGTTTGCTAAAGATTTTCCGGTAACGGCTTTGGCAATGGCAAGTTCATTTTCATGATGCGGAAAAACAAGTTCCCGGCTGCTGGTGTGAATATCGTAAGATTCTCCCAGGTATTTCATCGACATGGCCGCACACTGGATATGCCAGGACGGGCGGACATTCCCCCACTCGGTTTTTACATAAATGCCCCGCTTCAACTCAGAGAGCCTGGCCCGTTTCATTAATGTGAAATCCCGCGGATTATTCTTTTCATATTCATCCAGATCAACGGTTGCGCCGAGTTTAATTTTATTTAAGTCAATACCGGACAGTTTCCCGTATTCAGAAAAACCGCCGATATTAAAATACAGGGAACGAAGCTTTTCATAGGCAACGCCCTTGGCCATCAGTTTTTTCACCAGAGCGACCATGTCATCGATATGTTCACTGGCTCTCGGATAATTTTCCGCCGGCTTGATCATCAGCCGTTTTAAATCCTTCTTGAACAGATCAATATATTTTTGCGTAAAGTCAGATAACGGCTCTCCGGCAGCTTCGGACCCCTGGATGGTTTTATCGTCAAAATCCGTGATATTCATGATATGCTTGACCGAATACCCGCGAAACGTCAGGTAACGGCATAAAATATCAGAAAACACAAATCTCCGGCATTCTTCTATATGCATCCGGGCATCTGCCGTGGGGCCACAGGAATAAACCGACACTTTACCGGGCTGAATCGGTTCAAACGGCTCTTTGGCCCGATTCATGGTGTTAAACAGATGAAGATCCACTTTCTTTTTTTCAGCAAATAAAGATGTGCTCAAATATCGCTCACCGCTGTCCGGGAAGATGACAACAATGGTTCCTTCCGCCATTTCCGCAGCTTTTTTTGCCGCAATGACCATGGCCGCGCCGCTGCTCATACCGACAAAAAGCCCCTCTTCTTTTCCAAGGCGACGGGTCATTTCAAACGCTTCTTCATCATCGATATTGACGATTTCATCGATTAAGTGTTTATCAAAAATTTCAGGGCAATAGGCCTCTTTTAAATTCTTTAATCCCTGGATTTTATGGCCGAGATACGGTTCCACGCCGATAATTTTTATGTTGGGGTCAAACTCATGAAAACGTTTGGCAACCCCGATGACGGTTCCGGTGGTTCCAATGGTTGCCACAAAAGCGGAAATCCGGCCATCCGTCTGCCGGATAATCTCTTCCGCAGTGCCGGAATAATGGGCCATCCAGTTTGCATCACTGTTATATTGGTCGGTCATGAAATACCGGTCCGGATCTTCCCGAACAATCCGGTAAACTTCTTCAATCGCCCCGTCTGTTCCCAGATGGCCGGGCGTTAATAAAATTTCCGCACCCCGGGCAGCTAATATTTTACGGCGTTCAAGGCTGACAGCTTCCGACATGGCCAGCAGCAGACGATATCCCTTAATCGCGCATACCATGGCCAGACCGATTCCCGTGTTGCCGCTGGTGGCTTCAATAACGATTTTATCATGTGTCAAAGCGCCGGATTTTTCGCCGTCTTCAATCATCGACAAGGCTGGGCGGTCTTTTATCGACCCCCCGGGATTCACATATTCAATCTTTGCTAAAATTTTAACTGCAGGATTCGGATTCAAGCGCTTGATTTCAACCAGCGGCGTGTTACCGATAGTGTTTAAAATCGAATGGTGCATTCAAATTACCTCTGGCACATATAAAACATGATGACTCGAAAAATTTTTTACCCGCATAATATCTGACCTTAAATTTTTTCGGCCCATTCGGTTGTCTGTTTAAATGTTACTCGATGAATCATTTTTGCTTTTCTAAACATTTTCCCAAGTGAGCTGATATTTGATCCCACACTTTTGCCGGATCATTTGACGCATCCACAACCACAAATCGATCCGGCTCCTTACGGGCAAGTTCCAGGTAGCCGTTACGAACACTTTCATGGAACTGAAGTTTTTCATTTTCAAACCGGGTTTCCGATTCAGACCTTGAACCGTCTGAGATCTGCTTCCAGGCACGTTTAAGCCCGATTTCAGGGTCAAGATCAAGTACAAATGTAATATCCGGCGCAAGCCCTTCGAGCACCAGACTGTTCAGCTGCTGAATCAGAGAAATATCAATCCCCCTGGTAAATCCCTGGTATACGGTTGTTGAATCATGAAACCGGTCACATATCACTATTTTACCGGATTCAATCATCGGACTGATCAACTCCTTGATATGCTGAACCCGGTCTGCCGCATACAGCAATAATTCAGTCATTGGGTGGATATTAATATTTACCGGATCCAGCAGAATGGATCGGATTTTCTCTCCAAGCACGGTGCCGCCGGGTTCTTTGGTAATTGCATAATCCAGACCGGATTTTTGAAGATACGCAGCAATATAGTCAATCTGGGTTGTTTTTCCGGAACCTTCGATCCCCTCAAGTGTAATCAGCATTACAAAAAATCCATTATCCAAAAGATGTCAACAGTTATCGTACTATCGGAAAAAACAAAATATATATTTTACCTAAATTAAGCGTTTAAAATTTAAAAAAACCAGAAACTTAACTTTTATTCAGGTTTCCTCCATCAAAACCGTTCCAAAAGCTTATGGTATACGGTCCGGTTGTTATCTGCAATTTTTTTCCCGATCTTTTAAGACCGATGATAATGTGATTGATCCGGGTGATTGATCTGGTGTCCGGCATCAGAATAATCGATCCGATATTTATATTCAAATTCTTTTATTTTTTAGATATCCTGTTTCCGATACTCCGGAAAGATTTTTTTCTGAAAATATAAAATTATCATCAACGATTGCGCCGGCTTTAATCCGGTTGATTTATATTTTTTTCATCTTTTTATAAAGCCGGATCTTCACTTTGGATTGAATTAACGTATAACCTTATAATACTTGACTTTTTAAGCTGTTCAGGTTTTTATACTGAAATTTCATTGCGTCTTCAAGGGATTATTCTTTAAGTACATGAATCGCTTTAAATGAATGAACATTCAGCCCCATCAATTAACTTCAACTTTTAGTTTATATAATTGAATTAACCAACTTGATTTACATATTATTTAATTAATATTAAAAATTCGTATTCCAACTGAACCACAATGTTCATCAAATCAACGCACGGCAGCTTTATGACCGCTTTTAAAAAAAAATCACAGACATATTCCCGAAAGCTATGTCTTTTTTGGATCTGCCTGATGGTTTTGATCAATTTCCAGACACCAGTCATATCATGTGCTGACACCATTAACGCACAAGACATTATCCAACCCGATACACCATGGCATATCAACGCACAAAAAATCACCTATAATCAAAAAACCAATATTTACACAGCGACCGGTGATGTAAAAATTTATAATGATGACAAAACGCTTTCTGCTGAATCGATCCGATACAACCAGGACACCATGGAAGCGGAATCAACAGGCGCTGTTCGACTGACCGTGGGCAAGGACACCTTAAGGGGCGATGAAATAATCATCAACCTGAAAACGGGTATCGGTACCATATTTAATGGCAGCATATTCATTGAAAAAAGTCATTTTTTCATCAAGGGTGACAAGATTCTTAAAACCGGTGAAGATTCCTATACCATCGATAATGGCAGTATCACCACATGCGACGGCGATCTTCCGCCATGGAAGATTACCGGAAAACAAGTCGCTATTACCATTGAAGAATACGGTACTGTCCGTCATGCTGCGCTTTGGGCCAAAAAATTACCGGTTTTTTATGTTCCCTATATGATATTCCCGGTCAACATAAAACGACAATCCGGCCTTCTGGCTCCCCAGATGGGCTACTCATCCCGAAACGGAATCGAATTTATTCAGCCCTATTACTGGGCCATTAACCAGAGTTCCGATGCAACATTCTATTACCACCATCTTCAGAAAAGAGGTGAAAAATTTGGTGCGGAATACCGGTATGCACTCAGCGATTTCTCAAAAGCCACCCTGATGATGGATACCCTGAATGACCGCAAAATTGACAACGGGCTCGAAGATTCCAGTCAGGAGTGGGGATATACCGATGACCAGTTTTTAAGAAAAAATTCAGACCGCTACTGGTTCAGAATGAAACTCAACCAGGAACTGCCACAGAATTTTACTTCAAAACTGGACCTTGACATTGTCAGTGATCAGGATTACCTGAATGAATTTTCATCCGGCTATACAGGATATGATACCGCAAAAAAATATTTTGAATCCGAATTTGGTCGCGACATTGACGATCAGAATGACAATGTTCGAACAAACAGTTTCAATATTAATAAAATATGGACTCAATACAGCTTCAACGCCGAATTGTTATGGTATGACAATGTCATCAACCGGCGTCAGAGCGAAACGGATTCAACCCTTCAGCAATTGCCAGCCATCACGTTTAATGCATTAAAACAGTCGGTTTTAAACAATCGAGTGTTCATGGATATGGATTCCGGATATTCAAATTTTTACCGGCAAGACGGCATGACCGGCCAGCGCCTTGATATCCATCCGAGAATCTACCTGCCCATGCATTATAAAAATTATTTTACATTTGAACCGTCTGCGGGATTCAGGCAAACATACTGGTATCTGGATCGAACGGAAGACGATTTATCAGGGCAGGATGAGTACGACTACCAGCACAGAGAAATTTATGATTTAAAAGCCGAGCTTTCCACCGACCTGTTTAGTGTTTACCCGATAAAGGGAAAATCGATTAACAAAATAAAACACACACTGATTCCAAGACTGGAATATTCATATATACCGGATGTGGACCAGACAAAATACCCGGATTTTGACGATACGGACCAGATTGAACCGGAAAACCTCATGACATTTTCCCTGACCAATCTTCTGATATCCAAATCGCAGGGAGGTAATAAGTTAAATGAGAATACGCCTGCTCATAACACGGATGAATCATCTGCAATAGATTCGTATAATCAGTTTTTATGGTTTAAAATTGAACAGTCCTATGATTTTATATTGGAAAACGAACCTGATGAAAAACCGTTTTCACCTTTATACGCGGAACTGAACCTGACACCGGTAAACCTGTTGTCGTTACATGCGGAAACCGAGTGGAACCATGACAGCGGAAATTTCACAACTTTTAATACCTACTGCAAAGTAAAAAACAGCCGCAACGACCATTTGAAGCTCGACTACAGATATACCCGGAACAATAACCAGTCCATCAATCTGGACTTCAAGACCGCCATAACAGACACCATCAGCATCTTAGGGAACTATGAAAGAAACATTCAAAACGAGGAAGATATTGAAAAAAAAATTGGTTGTATATATAAAGCCCAGTGCTGGTCCTGTGAACTCTTTTATAAAGACAAAGATGATGATCGGAAAATCGGATTCATGATCAACCTGAAAGGTCTTGCAGAAATCGGCACTGAGTTATAGGTAAATGCCTTATGCGTCAATATCACAGTATTCAGAGTATTATGTTTTTATCAGGAACAAGGATTAAGGTTTTGCGTCAAAATACCTGTTAAAAAAATATTGCATAACTACTTGACTTTTTATAAATTTGCATTTAATAAACAAATATTAATATATTTTGATTCCACGGGAATAATTAGGAGGCGATATGAACAAACTGGAACTTATTTCAGCATTAAAGAAAGAAGCTGATATTTCTAAATCTGAAGCGGCAAAAATTGTCCAAATATTCTTTGATTCTATGTCAGAGGCACTGATCGACCAGGAAAGAATCGAAATAAGAGGCCTTTGCAGCTTTTTTGTAAAAAATTATAAAAGCTATGTGGGCCGAAATCCAAAAACCGGTGAAAAAGTTCTCATTAATCCGAAAAGACTCCCGTTTTTCAAATGCGGAAAAGAGCTTAGAGAACGCGTAAACAGATAACACACAGCTTGAACAACAAACGGAAAAATTTGCCCGGCTTTGCATCCCTGGTTGATCAAAAACGGCCTGTCCGACTCTTAGCCGCAGCTATTTCAAGCGGTAACCTGCCCCATGCCTTCCTTTTTACGGGAATAGAAGGGATTGGAAAAAAGACAGCTGCCATGACGTTTGCCATGGCATGCAATTGTTTTAATCTGCAAAAGGGTTATCCGGCTGAACACCCTGAAGCAACGCTAGCTGAACGCAGCTTAGTTGAACCCTGCGGACGATGTCGATCCTGTAAAAAAATTATATCCGGAAATCATCCGGATATAATTTTGGTTAAGCCCGCCGGGGCAATGATTAAAGTTGATCAAATCCGGGCATTATGCAGTAAACTGGTGTTAAAGCCCTACGAAGCGAACACACGCATTGCAATAATAGCCGATGCACAAAAATTAAATCCCGAAGCCGGTAATACGCTTTTAAAAACACTTGAGGAACCTCCCGAACATACCGTCTTTATCCTGACAACACTGCAGGCGTCAGATATATTGCCGACCGTTGTTTCCAGATGCCAGCAAATCCGTTTCAATCCGATTTCTTCAAATTCTCTTCAAACATACATTGAGAATACCCATGGACTGGACGCAACAGAAGCATCCGTGATTGCTTCCATGGCCGGGGGGAGTATCACCCGTTCCGAATTAATGACAAAATCAAACTGGATAGATAAACGGAACTGGATTATTAACGAATTAGAAGCCCTTCCGTCACGATCAGTCAATTTATGTCTTGCCTTTTCAGAGGCATTATCAAAAAATAAAGACCGAGTTTTTACGGCGTTTGAAATAATGAAAAACTGGTTAAGAGATATCGTTGTTTATAACTATGCGCCGGAAAAAATAATTAATACGGATTTATCAGAACAAATTAAAATTTCAGCAAAAAAAACAACCATTAACGCCCTGGTTTTTAAAATCAGGGCGATTGAAAAAGCAGAGCGTGATATTAAAGCCAATTCAAATCTCCGGCTGACACTGGATACACTGATGATCACGCTTTCTAAAGGACATTGAAGTTTATGGATAAAGTTGTAGGCATTCGTTTCAAGCCGGCCGGCAAAATATATGATTTCAGCTGCGGCTCTTTTGTTTTAAAAACAGGAGACCATGTAATTGTTGAAACGGAAAACGGCCTTGGCTTCGGTGTGGTGGCGACACCGCCGACCCAAATCGAAAACAAGGAATGTTCCCATCCTTTGAAAAAAGTATACCGTCCGGCAACCGAAAATGATTTCAATCAGATTATGAAAAACTCTGAAATCGAACAAAAAGCATATGAACATTGTCGGCAATGCATACAGGAACTGGGACTTGAAATGAATCTGTTTCGGACAGAGAGTAATTTTGATGCAAGCAAGATCACATTCTTTTTCACTGCTGACGGGCGGGTTGATTTCCGCAAACTGGTAAAAATGCTGGTAAAAGAATTTCGGACCAAAATTGAAATGCGTCAGGTGGGAATCCGCAACCAGGCTAAAATGTGCGGCGGGGTCGGTCGGTGCGGCCGTGAACTCTGCTGCTCCGCGTTTATGACAAAATTTGACCCGGTTTCTATCCGGATGGCTAAAAAGCAGGGATTATCGTTAAACCCGACCAAAATATCCGGTGTCTGCGGAAGGCTGATGTGCTGCCTGACATTTGAAAACGATGGATATGTAAAAAAAGAAAAACCAAATAAACGTAAGGATTCAAAAAATTAATGACAACTCCTTTTTATATAACAACACCTATTTATTATGTGAACGCAAAACCCCACCTGGGCCACTTATATACAACCGTTTCAGCGGATGTCGCAAAACGCTTCCATACCATGCTGGGCGAAGACACGTTTTTCCTCACCGGCACGGACGAACATGGCGATAAAATAGTTAAAGCAGCCGAAAAACAGGATATCACCCCTAAAGCATATGCTGATCAGATCAGCAAACTGTTCAGCGATCTGTGGCCGGATTTCAACATTGACAACAATCATTTTATCCGGACAACCGATGCAGGTCACATTGCGGTTGTAAAGCAGATCCTGCAAAAAATTTTTGATTCCGGTGATATTTATTTCAGTGAATATGAAGGGCTTTACTGTGTCGGGTGTGAACGTTTCTATACAGAACGTGAACTGGTCAACGGGAAATGTCCGGATCATGAGACGGAACCGGAAATCATCAAAGAGTCCAATTATTTTTTTAAAATGAGCCGTTACCAAAAATGGCTGATTGATCACATAACCAAAAATCCGGATTTTATTCAGCCGGAACGATACCGGAACGAAACCCTTGCCTTTTTACGGGAACCCCTTGAAGATCTGTGTATCTCCCGCCCCAAATCCCGACTGGAGTGGGGCATTACACTGCCATTTGATGAAAACTACGTCACCTATGTTTGGTTTGATGCTTTGATCAACTATATATCCGCTTTAGGCTTTCCGGATAGTGATAATTTTAAAAAATTCTGGCCCCAGGCCCGCCATATTGTGGCAAAAGATATTTTAAAACCCCACGGCATCTTTTGGCCGATCATGCTGAAAGCCGCGGGCATTGAAATTTACAATCACCTTTATGTTCACGGCTACTGGAATATCGATGAAAGTAAGATGTCAAAATCATTAGGCAATGTTGTAGATCCCTACTTCCTCCAATCAACCTATGGCGCCGACGCCATCCGATTTTTTCTGATGCGGGAAATGGTCTTCGGCCTTGATTCGAATTTTTCAGAAACCACACTGATCGAACGAATCAACACGGATCTTGCCAATGACCTGGGCAATCTGTTTTCACGGGTGCTGGCAATGTTTCACAAATATTTCAACGGGACCGTACCGGAAATTGCGCCCGGGGTCCGAAATGGTGAACAAGCAGACTTATTTGAAGATGCTCAAAATACGATCAAAGAATTTAAAGATGAAATGCAGTCCCTCAAATTCCACAAGGCCATTGCTTCTATTTGGAATTTTATTTCCAAAATGAATAAATATGTGGTGACAACCGCTCCCTGGGAACTTGCCAAAGATGAAAGCCAGAAAGACCGCCTTGCGGATGTCATCTTTAACCTGTTAGAAGGCTTACGGGTCATTGCCGGATTGATTCTGCCCATTATGCCCCAGACCTCTTTAACCATGCAGAAACATCTGGAAATAAATGCGGAAAATGCCTTGTCAACAATAGACCGGATCGCGCAATGGGGATCCATCGAAGCAGGCACCTGCCTGCCGAAACCGGTGACGCTTTTTCCCCGCATTGATACGAAAAACCCAAAAAACAAAAGCCGGAAAAATATAAACCAATCGAAAAAAGATCCGAAGAAAACGGATCAAACACCGGCCAAACAAGATGACTCGGGAATCAAATCCCTGCCGGACCTGAAACCTGAAATTACCTTTGAAGAAGTATTAAAACTGGATCTGCGGGTGGCCACCGTCATTCATGCAGAAAAAATACCTAAGGCAAACAAGCTTCTTAAGCTGGAAGTTGAGTTGGGAGAGGAAAAAAGAACCATTGTCGCCGGAATAGCCAAAAGCTATTCTCCGGATGACATTTGCGGCAAACAGATTATTGTTGTTGCCAATTTAAAACCGGCAAAACTAATGGGGGTTCAGTCCCAGGGGATGTTGCTGGCAGCTGTCGGCGATGATGCAACAACCATTGCGACAATTGAAAAATCTGTTCCGTCGGGAATTCCGGTAAAATAACGCGTCGGACATGTATGGCAATGGATTTTCTTGATACACAATGGTCAGGTCTCTATGCTACGGTTCGATTAACGGGAGGAACCGTTAAGGGTTGCGACCCTTTTTTAACATACATATCATCAACTTTTTCACTTCTCTAACCATCCTTATTTTCAATGGATAGTGACTGAACGAAAAGTTTTAAAATCATATTTTTTCTGTCATTGCCAGGAATGAACGACATCGAATAATCTCCTGAAAAACAGGGAATTGTAAAAAAATTGGTGTTAAAAAAAAGAGCACTAGTTTTTTACTAGCAAAATGC
>JAQYVU010000094.1 GCA_030145385.1 Desulfococcaceae bacterium | reverse complement strand
TAATCATCATCATAATCTTAATCCGTCTTTTGATGAAAGACTTTCGCCCAAAAGATTATGATTAAGAGAAAGATTACGATTAAGAATTTAACCGAATCATCGCTCAGGGCAGAGCCAATATCTCTGACCTGGCCCAAAGGACCATGTTTTCAACATTTAAATAAAAGAAACGGCTCCCCTCCTTCGGGGGAATGACGGAAGAGGCACTATACGTGTATGTTTAATTGCCCTCATAATGTGAACGAGAATAAGATTGAAAAAAACCGGCCCGGCCCATTTATTTTTGTTGTTTTATTGAATATGGTCTTTCACTTCCAGCTCCAGCGCTTTTAACGTAAGGTGTACATCAGCGAATAAATAAATTGCCGATAAAATAATACCCAGAACGCTGAATAGAAAAAACAGTATCCCAAGAAATTTCAAGTTCACATGAAACAGATTCATTATCAATAAAACCGGAATGATCAGACTGCTTGATAATATGCTGAATGATATTGCAACAATAGAATTGCGAAGAATTTTGCTTCTGTTAAATAAAATTTTTAATTCTACCCGTTTTTTCTCTTTGTCAACGACCGGCACATCTTCTAATTCCTTGACAATCATCCTTGATTTATCAATTGTCCTGGCAAGCCGATTGGTAAGAGATAGCAGAATAAGTCCTACCCCGGAAATCAGCACAATCGGCGATATGCATGATTGAAGAAATTTTACCAAAGAATCAATCGGTTCCATAATATTTACCGATTCCTTTATAGAATAATATGTAAAAAGATTAAGAGTTAACCCGGATTTCTCTTTGTATTAAAATCTGCCCGTGCCCAGTCTTCTTCTCCGGGCGCAAAACAGGATATGCCATGCTGTTCTAACAGTTTTACGGCATCTTCCAATCGTTCATCTGTCATAGCGATAAACTCCGGCGCCGGCGGCAGGTTCAGCCACTCTCGCTTGGATGCCCCCAGGTTATGATACGGCACCAGCGTCAGATATTGAATACCAATACTGTCAAGGAATTGCGCCCATCCGGTCAGGTTTTCATATGTATCGGTAACGGTCGGGATCAGGGGAAGCCGGGGCCATACAGGAGGGCCGCTTCCGGCAGAGGAACAAGCAGAAAAACGGGTAAGATTTTTTTTTATTTCATTGTTGGACTTGCCGCAAAACCTGCGATGGGCTGCTTCGTCAAATAATTTAATATCAAACAGCACCAGATCCATATCAAATAAAAACGCTTTATCTGTGTCCGAATCAAAATACCCGCAGGTTTCCAGCGTGGTATGAATCCCTTGTTCATGCAGGCGTGTTGACAATTGCCCGACAAACTCCGGAAACAGGGTCGGTTCGCCGCCGGAAAACGTCACCCCGCCCCCGGTATTTTTCATGTATGGAAACTCCGGGTGAAGTTCTTCCAGAACATCATCTGATGTATAGTTTTTCCCAAAGCAAACCATCGCACCTGACGGACAGTTTTCAACACATAGAAAACAGCCGTCACATTTTTGCACATCCCGATTACCGGGAGCCGAAATAGCCTGTTGCGGACAGATATCGACACAGGTTTTGCAGTCAATACACAGATGGGCTTTAAATGCGACTTCCGGGGACGTTCGCCATGATTCGGGATTCTGGCACCAGGAGCATCGCAGGGGACAGCCTTTAAAAAATACCATGCTCCGAACACCCGGACCGTCATGCAGGCAAAAATGCTGGATGGAAAAAATTGCCGGTTTTCTTATATCTTTGAAATTATCCGATACCATGGGCGGTCCGCTCGATGATTTCATCCTGAACACTTGGCTGCAGGTCTTTAAAATAGGCGCAGTACCCGGCCACCCGGACCACCAGTCCGGGGTGGGCGCTTGGATCACGACGGGCCTCGCGCAACATGTCGGCGTCGAGCACATTCACCTGGACCTGCATGCCGCCCTGGTCAAAATACGTGCGAAAAATGCCGGACAGGGCTTTTTTTCCGGTTTGGCCGCTGACTATTTTTTTGTCGAACTTCATGTTCAGGGCATAGCAATTGGCCCATTTATGGCTGTCTAAAGATGCGGCGGAACGCAGGACCGCAGTGGGACCACACCGGTCCAGGCCGTCAACGGGCGACAGTCCGTTGGAAAGGCGTGCGCCGGCCAGGCGGCCGCTGGGGAGCGCACCGGTTTTTCTGCCGAACCCGATATGGCAGGTCATGGAATAGATACCGGGCACATATCTGCCGCCCCGGGTATTTTTATGGGATCGGACAACATCCGAATAGACATCAGCCGCCCGCTGGGTCATGGCATCGACCTCTTTAATGCCGTTGCCGAAATGGGGAAATTTATTGACCAATTCCAGGCGCAGGGTTTCATGGCCGGCAAAATTGTTTTTCAGAATATTTGCCAATTGAGATAATGACATCCGCTGTTCATCAAACACCAGACGTTTGATGGCATACAAAGAATCCCCGGCATCAGCCAGGCCCGCTGTCTGGATAGACGTTAAATCATACAGCCCGCCGCCCCAGGTAACATCTTTTCCCTTATCAAGGCATCCTTGGGTGACAATTGAATTAATGAGCGTGGGTCGTGTCGTTCGATAGGTTTTTTCCAGCCAGGAAATGACTTTCACCATCTCGTCCACCGCATCCTTGACCTGCGCACGAAATGCCGCCACCACATCATCAAACGATGTCATCTGCGCAACCGGCGGGGTGGCAGCGCCGAATCTTCTGCGGGCCGGATTCCAGCCCATAAACCGCCGGCCTTCATTTAACGCCAGTTCCAGACATATCGGTAAATTAAACAGACAGGCATCCGATGAATTATAGGTCCGGCCCTGGGAGGCCATTTCCACGCACCCGATCACCGCATAATCCCGGGCATGTTCGGTACTCATCCCGGCGGATTCAAGAGCTGCGACCACTGCCGGGTCCCCAAAAAAAGACGGTTTGCCGCACCCCAACTGAAGAACTTCCACTGCTTTTTCCAGAAACCATGATGGTGTATTTTCGTGAACCCGCACATGCAACGCCGGTTCCCGGGTACGGATCTGGGCAAAAGCATCTAAAATAAGACCGGACAGTTCATTGGTGACATCATTGCCGTCCGCATCGGTTCCGCCCACGGTGATTCCCTGGGCCACGGCATTGCCGCTGAAATACTGATCAATCCGTTCTGAATAAAGCGGCATGGTTTCGCAGGTTTTCAGCTGAAAGCCTGCCATGATCTCTGCTGCTTTTTGCCGCGTCAACTGACCGGTTTCGATTTCCCGGCAATACAAAGGATAAAGAATCTGATCCAGGCGGCCGAACGACATGCCCTGTTCAAAGTCTTCGCAAATCAGCGCCACATGAACCAGCCAGCAGGCCTGCAGCCCTTCGGCAAATGTGCGTGCCGGATAATACGGCACATGCCGGCAGGCGGCGGCAGATCTTAAAATTTCTTTGCGGCGCGCTTCCGTGATCCCGGATTCAGAAGCTTTTGCTTCGGCTGCATGCGCCAGATTTTCCGCCATCTGACGGATACCGGCAATCGTTATGCATACGGACTTGAAAAACGCTTCCTGGTCTGAAGAAAGCGGTGTCCCGTCTTCCAGTGTTTGGGTATCCAGGCATTTTTTTGCCATGAGATCGGACCGCACCAGCCCGTGATGCACCATATCCCGATAATTTCCCACCTGGTGGGCAATGCCGGCTTCTTCGGTGATAAAATATCGTTTGGCTGTAAAAAAATCGAGAAAATGGGAAATGCGGCCGGGCCGGAGCAGGGTTTTCCCGCCCACGCTGGTCAGGCCGGTTTTAATCCCAATCCCGGCCAGCTGAATTTTTTCCCGGGCACTGAGATATATGGGGATTTGCCGCTTTTCCAGACGGAAAAGATCTTCTAAAATATTGATCGACCCGCCTTCCGGATAATAATTAGCAGCCACCCGCTTGGAGGTCATATTCCCTATGATCAGCTCGTTTTCATAAATTTTCGGTGATCGATGGGAAAGAATATAAGCAATGGTCTTTGCCCGCCGGACCAGGGGATGGTCGGATTTTGCCCGCCGGCCGTCAGGCGTTTTTTTAAATTCTTCCATCAGCAGGGGGCGCTCCAGACAGATGGAATAACGGGTGGTTAAGAGCTCTTCCCGGATGGCAGTGATGCGTGCGGTCGGGGTGGTAAGAGAAGAAAATTGTTTTGACGATTCAATTTTTCCCTGCTGTTTTGCAACAGCCTGAGCCAGTGAGGGATTCATCGGACGGTCCTCCTCCTTGCTTTTCCTGCTGTCGGTCAATTTTGGCGGCTTTGTTAAACGCTTTTCATGCTGATGAATCACCACTATATCAGAAAATAACTTATCCATCATTTCAAATGTTTATGAATGAGTTATTTGAAAGCTAAGAATCGCCATAGAGCGTCGCTGCATCAAAACACATATTCGACAAGGCCGGGTTTCTTACCCGGCAATTAACCCGCAATTCTCACGAAAATTCGAGTTAAGAAGCTCCATTTGTCGGGAAAGAATCCCGACCTACGGTTTAACCCGGATTTCGGGTCAGAGGAATCAACCATTATTTAAACCCAGATTATAAAAAAACACCGTGTCTGTCAAATCAATAAACAACTGAAATTAATAAAGATGAAACGCAGACAGGGGGATTACTTCGTCGTTGGTTCCTCTCTTTTCGCAATGACAGCCCGGGGTCAGGTTTTTCTTTCAATCACTGATTAACCCAGCTGAATCGCTTTTTCAGGGCACAGCTCCTGGCAGCAAAAGCAGGTAATGCAGGTATCGGCATCCACTTCCGGGAAATCACCGGTCATTTCCAGGGCTGACACCGGGCACTGGGCCACACAGGTGCCGCAACCTGTGCACAGGTCGTGATCCACCTTTGGCCGGAATTGTGTTTTACTGGCCAGCATATCCTGGATAACATGATTTTCCGTAACCGCTTCTCCGCCCAATGGCGGCAGTTTGAAACCTTCAATTTTTTCCAGTTTACCTATGATACTTAAGTCATTTACGTCATAGTTGCCCAGGCCCTCTTCTTTTGCCTTTTGCAAAAACCGCAGGCAGGACGGGTCACACCCCATCATGGTCGCAACCACGGCATCCATGGCCACGGCATTGTCTGCGGTCAGTATCAGACCGATATCCCGCAAATCCGGAGACGCCGGGCCGTTACCCTCCATACCGACCACCGCATCCATGATAAACAAATCCGGCACCCGGATTTTAAAAACATCAACTACCATTTCCTGAAACCGGGCCGGGTTTCCGGCGATTTTATGCAGAAGGGCTTTTTGCGCGCCGCAAAGAAAACCGTAGCTGTTTTTTAAAGCCCCGGATATCACCGTCAATCCATGGGTTTTAAATCGCGGCAGACTGATAATGATATCTGCTTCCATAATGGCTTTTGATACACTTACCGAGGCCATAAACGCCGGATTAAAATCGACAGCCACCGGATCGTTGCCTATGTTTTGATAATACCCTTTGGCCGCATCCATGAGCCCGGTTTTTTCAAAACATTCCTCATTGGCACCGTAACTGGCAACCCCCGGGTTGTCCCCCACAATAATGGCCGCAGGATTCAAAGTTTCCACTTTCTCCACCACCGCCCGGAGTACAGACGGATGGGTGACAATGGCTTCATCGGCATTTGAACTTCTTAATGCATTGGGCTTGATCAGGACTTTTTTGCCGGATAAATTTACTGGAAATATTTCAAAGGCCCGGTCAATGGCCGGGCGAACCGTATCATGGGTTGCCGGGTGAATCATTACGCTTGTCATGTCATGCCTCAATTAAAATCATGTTATTTTTATGGAACCATTTGAATTTCTTATCGTAAAAATAAATTATGGAAATTTTTTCAGATTGTCAAACATGTCAGGATTCAACCATCAACATCTAATGATATGCAATGAAAAAGAATGACGACCATTTACAAACAGGAATAATGCCATACTTTAATTCTAAAGGAACCAAAACCGAGAATTAAAAGCCATAAGGAGGTTCCCATGAATACATCAAAAAAAAATCCTTTAAAACTGTTTTTGGATCTTGAAAAACTCAACGAGCTGAATTCACTGGGATATGCCGGAAAATTCAACCTGGGCGAAACCGTGGTTTTGGCTTGCGGCCCATGGGATAAGGGTCCACGCTTTATTTCAGAAAATGAAGCCATATATGATAAAGCGAGCAATACTTTTTGGGAGAAAAACTGTTATCATGCCAGAAAAAGTTCATAACCTAAATTGAGCGTTTTAAATTTTAAAAAATATTTTAATTCTAAAATGAAGATGTTATCCGGTTTTAAATTTCAAAATTTAAAACCCTCCGGGATTGCCGATCTTACCGTATCGACTGCGTCAAATGATTAACCGCATAGGCACCTATAGCGAAAAAACATTTTCCTTGTACCTGCGGCAACCTCAACAATCGCTCAACTTAGGCATAACTGACCATAGAAACAACAATACATGCGGCGGCTGTTGATTCTTTTAAACACAGCAGCCGCATGTTTCAAAATCCACTTCCTTTCCTGATCATTCCCCCAGCAATTCAGCCGCATTTTCATAAAAAATACGGCGTTCAAGCGCTTTATCAGCGCAGCAGGCTTTTTTCACTATTTTAACGGCCGGCTTTCGGTTGCCGTAAGGCCAGTCCGATGCATACATCACCCGTTCCGGCCCGAAAACCTTTAACAATTCCCTGATATGGCCGGGGGATTGAACGGAGGTATCCACCATCACATTCTTAAATCCGCCCAAAAGATCCATCACATCCCGATATTGGAAAAGACCGGCATGGCCGGCAATAAATATCACGTTCGGAAAATTGGCCACCAGGTCCCGGGCATATGCAATTTCGCCCAGAACGGCATTTTCTTTCTGATGCTGCTCAGCGCCGAGATAATAGGACGAAACGCCGCAATGAAACAGCACCGGCAGACCATACGGGGCAAATGCCTCAACTGCGGCAAACGTCTTTTCCATATCTAAAGAGACACGCTGAATAATCGGGTGCAGCTTCATCCCCTTTGCCCCATTTGCTACATCTGCTTTCAAAGCGGAGTCTATATCGTATTCTTTTGTATAATCGATACCGGTAAACGGTATGACCCCGGCGTCTTTTGCCTGGGCGCGTCTCAAGTCATCAAAAGTTAAATAAGGCGGGATGGGCATGCAGGCGCTTTTGACAATACCGGTTTCGTCCATGGACCGCCGCATGTTCTCAAGGGTGGCCGTGGCATTTCTCGCCCGTGATGCCCGGGTCACCAGTGTATAGACTTTTTTATACAGCCACTGATCAATCGTATCTGAAATGCCGGTGTGCAGCATGAACTCGGAAAGGGAAATAATGTCAAAAAAGATTTTTTTTTCGACACGTTTCTGGTCAATCAACTGGCCGCCGTTGAGATACAAAATATCACCCAGGTGGGTGTGAATGTCGATGATCATAGAGCCCCCCGCCGATTCAATCTTTGTCAAAAATCCAAAATCCTGCCCAAAGTTTTAAGCTGAGATTTTTTGAACATTGAACATCGAACGTCCAACATCGAACTTTGAATAAAGAAATTCTTTGATGCAATTACTTGTAATACAGCCGATCCTCCAGCTTCATAAATCCCCTGATGGCATGAGCCGCCCCGTAAGTGATCAAATCCGGAGGCCACGGAAGCGTTTTTCTGCCCACAAAAAATGTTTCCGTGCGGGAGGACTCTTGACCGGTAATCATTTCCGCAATGGTCAGGCCATTGTATGTGGTCAACGAAACCCCGTGCCCGATACATCCCAATGAAAAAATCGCTTTTTTATCTTCGCCCATGTATCCGATCACCGGGGCCATATCCACGGTGACCGACACCGGGCCGCCCCAGCGATGGGTAAACTTAAGTCCTTTCAATTGCGGAAAAATCTCTGTCACATGCTTTTCCAGGTGGGCAAATATCTTGTTATTTAAATCAATGTTTAAATCATTGCCGTAGGTGAAGGCAACATCCCCCCCGCCCATGACAATCCGGTTGTCTTTTGTGAGGCGGTAATAATGAATCAAATCCCGCGCATCTTCCACCCCGGCCCGGCACTGCCACCCGATACTCTCCATCTGGGCATCCGTCAACGGTTCGGACATGACAATATATGTAAAAATCGGCCGCTGAAGTGATTTCAATTGTGGAAACAAAATGGAATAGGCATTGGTGGCAAACACCAGGTATTCGGACTGCAATTCACCGTTTTTAGTTTTTACCGTATACCCGGATGTGCTGTTTTTTGAAAAATCAGTTACCGGAGAGTTCTCATAAATCGTCACCCCGGCAGACTCTGTCAGCGCTTTCATGCCCCGGGCAAGCTTTGCCGGCTGAATGATGCCGCAACGGGGCTCAAACCATCCGAGTTTATAAAAATCCGTATTAAACTCGTCAGCCAGGCGCGATCGGTCCCAGCGTTCAATGCCGGTCGATCCCCACTTTTCTATAATCTTAAAATCATGTTCCACCCGTTTGACCTGGGCCGGACTGGTACCCACCAGCAAGTATCCGCTGCGCTCATAATCACAATCAATCTGGTTTTGCGTAATTACCTCATGCAGATAATCAACGGCCTCTTCCATATATGTATGGGCGGCCCGGGCTTTTTCATCGTTAAACCGGAATTTGGTGATCCCTTTGGTCAGCCCGAACAGGGTCATGGAAAATCCGCCGTTTCTGCCGGATGCACCATAACCGCAGACATCGGATTCGATGATGCGCACATCCATGCCCGGGTTTAACTTCCGGAGATGATATCCCACAGACAGCCCGGTATACCCCCCGCCGATGACAACCACATCGGCTTTGTCCTTTCCTGTCAGTCCCGGGTTGGGGGTGATGGTTTCTGGCAAGGATTCCAGCCACCAGCTTTTGGATTGGTAGTCAGTCGATTGATAATCTGTCGATTGATCATCTGTCATGGGGGCACCTCCATAATTTTATATTAATCTTTGACTTGACGTTAATATCATATTTTATTATTTAGTTGGTCAACCAACTAAATAATAAAGTTTAATTGTATGTGTCAATATTTTTTGATTAATCCTAAGTAGGGGATGGCTTTATGCCCTCCCGGGTAACTTCCGATACTCGTAACTGTATTTATGAAATCGTGTACTCAGGTTATAATAATTAAGGACAATTCGCTATGCGGGGCAGCATTTGACGCCGTAGATGCGGTGAAATTGACAATCGCCCAACCCAGGGCATGAGAGGACAACTGTAATGCCGCGCAAAAAGAACCCGGAAGAAAAGAAAATTCAGATACTGGAAGCATTGAATCAATGCCTTCATGAAAAGCCGTTTGACAAGACATCCATAAAAGACATTGCCCGGGTCGCCGGCGTCAATCACGGCCTGCTGCACTATTATTTTAAAAACAAGGAAGACATACTAACACAGTATATTGAATATGTGATTGATCACTACAAATCTTTGTTCAACGACTGGATGATTTCCCAACAGACCCAAAATATCGGGGGCAAAAAACTGGTTGAAGATTTTTTCGGGTTTATGAACACCAGAATCACCCTGAATAAAAAACTGTCCAAAGTCTTTATCGAAATCTGGGCAATCGCCGCATATAATGCAGATATCAGAACCATCCTCCAGCAGGCTTACCAGGAATGGATCAGCGCCTTGTCTGAAATGCTGAATACGGCGACCAACGATCCGGCCGCCGCCTGGAAAACCAGCGCCGCAACCGTCGCATTTCTTGAAGGCATGGCACTTTTTTCAATTATCCTGACACCGGATACATTTGACTTTAACCAGGTGCTCACCGGGTTTCAAAAGAAAATTATCGAAACGCTTTAACCTTATGAGAAATACGGCCTAGTAGGCTTCTTCCGTGTCAATTTCTTTTTCCGTTACTTTGCTGCTGAAAAGGCGGTATGCATACCCCTGATAGATCAATACCAGAGGCACAAAGATACTGATGACAATCAGCATAATCCCCAGACTTTTGGGTTCTGAAGCGGAATTATACACTGTGAGACTGAAACTCTCATTTATGCTGGATGGGAAAAGACGGGGAAAAAGGCCGGCAAGACCGAAACATGCGGCCCCGGCAATCACCAGCGCAGACGCGCCCCATGCCCTGAAGGCTCTTTTGCTTTTCAGCGAAACAAAATTGAATACCAGCCCGCATACGCACATCGCGGGAAATATCACCAGAACCGGCATTTGCACATAGTTATTGTAAAGATCCGTAAACGCCCATGTTAATCCAAGAAAAATAACAATGCAGGCCGTCAGCACGAACCAGATTTTTGCAGCCAGCCGTTCACAACGGACCAGCAGCCAGCCTTCGGTTTTGATACAAAGCCAGGACAACCCGTGCTGAACAAACAGCAGAACAAAAAGAATCCCGCCGGCAACGCCATAGGGATTGACAAGGTCCATAAAAGTGCCCCGATACAAATAATCATCATCCAGCATAACGCCCTGGAAAATATTTGCAAACGCAACGCCCAAAAGAAATGCAGCGAAAAAACTGCTGAAAAAGATACTCCCGTCCCAGACCTTTCGCCAGGACTTGAATTCCACCTTGCTCCTGAACTCAAAAGACACTCCCCGGATGATCAGGCTGAAAAGAATCAGCATCAGCGGCGTATACAAAGAAGTGAACATCACCGCATAGACGACAGGAAATGCACCAAAGGTTATCGCACCGGCGGTGATCAGCCATACTTCGTTGCCATCCCAAACCGGCCCGATGCTGTTTAAGATGACCCGACGCTCTTTATCACTTTTTCCGATAAACGGATAGAGGACGCCGATACCCAGCACAAATCCATCTGTCATAAAATACATGACCCATAAAAAACCCCATATATAAAACCAGACTGCCTGAATCGTCATCTCAGACTCCTTTCATCTTTGCCAATAAATTTCGCAAAAATTGGATTCACTTCTGTTATGCCGGACCTTTCAAAGCATGCTTTGCCATCAGGTAAAACGCAATGGCTCCCAGCAGCCCGTAAACCAAAACAAATCCTGCCAGAGAAGCCAGAACCTGGGGACTCGATACAGCGGACCCGGCATCGGATGTCCTTAACAGCCCATATACAACCCAGGGCTGTCGGCCGACTTCGGTCAAAATCCAGCCCAATTCGTTGGCAATGTAGGGCAACGGCATGGACCACAGCATGATCTTTAAAAACAATGGACTTTCAGAAAGTTTTTTTCGCCGAATCATCCCCCAGCCGGTTAAAAATATGAATAGAGTACCTAACCCGACCATGCCTTTAAACGCAAACGACGTGATTAATACATTCGGACGGTCTTGCCGCGGAAATTCCTTTAACCCTTTAACTTCCGCGTTCACATCCTTAAATGCAAGAAAACTTAAGAGTCCGGGAATGGCACCGATTTCAATGATATTTCGTTCATTTTCTTCATCCGGCAAGGCAAACAGATATACCGGTGCATGGGTGGACGTTTCCCAGAACGATTCCATGGCTGCCAGTTTTACCGGTTGTTTTTCCGCCACATCCGCGCCGTGAAAATCGCCTTCAACCACTGTAAAAATGGAAAAGACGAAACCCAATACCAGCGCCATTGAAAAAGAGCGGGTAAAAAATTCCACATGCTGTTTTTTGAGCAAATGCCAGGCGCTGATCGACATGACAAAAAATGCGGATAAAACGTATGCACCGGACAAGACATGCATCACCTGGAGAATCGCAAACTCCTGGAACAATACCGCGGACAAGTCATGTAACACGGCTTTTCCGTTTTCCATCACATACCCGACCGGATGCTGCATCCATGCATTTGCCACAATAATCCAGTACGCGGACATGGTTGATGCCGCAAACACCACCCACATGCACGCCGCATGGAACCCTTTGGAGACCTTGTTCCATCCGAAAATCCATATCCCCAGAAATACGGATTCCAGAAAAAAGGCAGACGTGGTTTCAAAGGCCAGAATCGGACCGAAAATATTTCCCACAAACATGGAAAATTCCCCCCAGTTGGTGCCAAACTGGAATTCCAGGGTCAACCCGGTCACTACGCCCAGGGCAAAATTAATCAGAAACATTTTGCCCCAGAACCGGGTCATTTTCAGGTAGATTTCATCCCGGGTCATCACATAACGTGTTTCCATTATTGCAATCAGAAAAGAGAGCCCGAGCGTTAAGGGGACAAAAATGAAATGAAACATCGTGGCAACGGCAAACTGAAGCCGTGACAAAAACAGAAAATCCATGAAAACCCTCCTTCATATCGCTCAGATTATTGCGAGCGCTTTTAACAGGCGGTTAAACAAGGCAGCATTGAACCGTTATCAACTTGCGGTATGATCTTGTTCAGCGCAATGCGCGGTGGCACAACTTAAGTATTTGCTTTTGTTATTAATATCTTACACAAAAACGCCCCCGTGTCAACCTGAAAATACCGGATGCCGGAGATTCATCAAAACAGATCTTTTCCATAAAGCTGCCGGGTGTTTTCCAAAACCGCTTCCGCCACCGCCTGCGGTTGCAGGCTCTTGATCTGTGCGATCATTTCCAGACTCACGACGGCATTGACCGGTTCATTTCGCGTGCCGGTATTTGGTCCCAGGACCGGGCTGTCGGTTTCAACGAGCAGACATGACAAAGGCAATTGCTTTACCAGTTTCTGCTTCTGACGGGACCGGACAATGGATGGGGGAATTGAAAAAAAGAAACCGGCTTCCACTGCGGGCATGGCCGCACCGAATTTGCCGTCAAAAGCATGCATCTGCAACCGTTTAGCTCCCTTTTCCAGTAAAAAGGCGACCGCATGCCGTCCGGCAGATCTTGAATGAACGTTCAGCGGCAAATCCAGCTTCAAGGATAAATCGATAAACCTACAAAAAATCTGCTTCTGGATTTCTTTTTCTTCCGGCTCCCGGACGGCCCAAAAATCGAGGCCCACCTCGCCGATGGCGACCAGTCGGGTGTGTTCTTTTTTAATAAACGCGACCATCTCGTCTGCAGCCGTCACATCCAGGTGCGTGGGATACAGACCGGCGGCCGGGAAAAGTTCCGGATGGATTCGGGCAAGCGCCAGGTTACGCCGGGCATCAGCCATATTTTCACTGACAATAACTATTTTATCTACACCGACATTTCGGGCCCGCTCAATGACCAAAGAACGGTCTGCATCAAATACCGGATCACACAAATGGGCGTGGGTGTCGATTAATTTTTGGGGCATACTACGTTGCCTTCATAATAAATCATAAAAACACCAATTTCTTGACAATAATTTACCTACTGAGTAATTTCAGTACTTGGAAACCACTATACAAATCAGTTTAACCTGCAACCTTTAACCCTTCCAGGTTTTTATTATGCGTCGAAAAAAAAAGATCGCCATCATTGCCGTTGTTATCCTTGTCATCTACTCTTTAATCGGCTTTATTGCCGTCCCTCTGATACTGGAATCAATACTGCCCGGCAAGTTGTCCGAAGCGCTGAACCGGCCGGTCAGCATTAAAAATATCCGCTTCAATCCCTTTGCGCTGACGGCCGATATAGAAGGACTTGATATTAAAGATAAAAACTCGACCGACCCGTTTGTCTCCTTTGACAAACTGTTTGTCAACATTCAAACCATGTCATTATTTAAACTGGGACTGGTGGCCAAGGAAATACGACTTGAAAAACCGGATATCCACCTTGCCCGGCTATCTGAAACCGAATTTAACTTTTCCGACCTGATCCCTGAAAAAAAACCGAAACAAAAACAGGAACCAAAACCAGAAGACCAGGAAGCGGATAAAAAACCGTTTCAGTTTTCCATTTCAAATATTGCCGTTATTGATGGCAATATCTCGTTCTGGGATGAACCGGTTCAAAAAAAGCATACAATATCACCGATTAACTTTAGCTTACCGAATATTTCCAACTTTGAAAAGCATATTGATACCTATTCGGAACCCGTGCTTGAAAGTAAATTTAATCACGCCACGATCTCCATTGATGTCGACACCAAACCGTTTCATAACACCATCGAAACCATCGTCAAACTCTCTCTGTCAGGTCTTGAAATCCCATATTATTTTGCCTATGTGCCGAAAAATATGGTCGGTTTTGATATCAGCAACGGCATCCTGAACATTGACGCCCGGATTTCATTTCTGCAGACAAACGATCAGCCCGAAGTAACCGTTGCCGGCACTATCGGGCTTGCCGATCTTGAAATTATAGAAAAAAACGGCAACAAGATCCTGGCCCTGCCAGGTCTGCAAATTGATGTGGCTCCTTCCCGTCCAATGGAAAGCCAGCTGACGCTGGCATCTGTTAAAATTCAATCGCCCGAGTTATCCGTGTCCCGGGACCATGACGGCATCATTAACCTGACGGCCTTAGGCCCGAAACCATCCGACAAAACAGAAGATACCGAAACCACGCCAACAGAACCAACGCCTGCAGACAACACACCGGACAAGCCGTTCATACTTGATATTACGGAGTTTCTGCTCGATTCCGGCCGGATTCTGTTTACAGACTATTCTGCGACAGCCCCAGCAGCAAAAAAACCGGATGCCGCTCCGGTTGAAATGTCTGTCGATGACCTTGTGATCAAGTTATCCGAATTTTCCAATGCACCGGATAAAACCGCTGCATATGACATTCATGCCCTGGTCAACCAGGAAGCCGGCATCTCGACAACAGGCCGAGTGGGCATCACACCGCTTCTGGTTGAAAGCGATTTCAGTCTTGCGGACTTAAAACTTGCCTGGGGCCAGCCGTATATCCCTGAAAACGTTTTACTGGTAATCAAGGACGGCAAATTCACAACCTCGGGACATGCCGCAGTCCAGACCACTCCAGAAGGTGAAATCGCAGCAAGCATAACGGGAAAAGCGGCCATCAATGGATTTAATTCCATAGACCCGGCGCAAAAAGAAGCGTTTATTTCCTGGAGCACGTTTTCTGTTGACGGAATCGATGTATCCACGAATCCGTTAAAAATAAATACTGATAAGATTCTGCTCAAAGACTTTAAAAACCAGTTTATTATTTTTAATGACGGGGCATCGAATATGGAAAAGATTTTTATCAAACCCCAAAAAGATGCAGATGATGAACAAAAAGCAACGCCGGAAACTGAACCGAAAACTGCTGACAAACAGGCATCTAAAAAAGTTATACCCGTTAAAATCGGCGAAGTTCTATTAGATAATTTCGACTTTCGGTTTATCGATAAAAAGATCGAACCGAATTTTTCCACCCGTTTAAACCTGTCGGAAGTGAGGGTGACCGGGTTAACGTCTGAAGGTTTTAAATCTGCTGACCTGAAGCTGGAAGGTAAAATTGATGAATATGCGCCCATAAAAATGCAAGGCTCCATCAACCCCCTCAAAGAAGACTTGTTTCTTGATGTGACATACAGCCTGTCAAATCTGGAACTCAGCCCCCTGTCGCCTTATACGGGAAAATATATCGGCCGGGCGATTGCAAAAGGCAAATTCACTTCTGATGTCGAATATAAAATTGATAAAAAGGTGATAAGCGCGCATAACCGGGTATTGCTGGACCAGTTTACGCTGGGCCAGAAAGTTGACAGCAAAGATGCCCTCAACCTGCCGGTGGGCATGGCGATCTCCCTGCTCAAAGACCGGAACGGACAGATCAGTGTGGATCTTCCGATATCCGGAAGAACCGATGATCCGGACTTCGGATTCGGCAAGCCTTTGTTAAATGCATTACAAAACCTGCTTGTCAAAGCGGCGACCTCCCCCTTTGACCTGGTCAGTTCGGTGGTCGGCGGGGGCGAAGAACTCCGTTACATCGAGTTTAAACCGGCCACGGCGACACTTGATGATGCCGGAACAGAAAAACTGGATGCCATTCAGAAACTGATGTTTGAACGCCCGGTATTAAAAATGGATATTTCCGGCTATGTTGACATGGAAGCCGACCGGACTGCCCTGATCGAGCTGATGCTTGCCCGAAAAGTTAAGGCCCTGAAACTAAAAAAGGATTCACCCACAAACATTGCAACCATCGATGAGATGGTGTTGAGTCCTGAAGAATATCAGAAATTCATCAGGCAGGTATATGCTGAAGAGATCCTGTCCGACCCGGAAAAGCAGAAAACCGTTAAACCATTAAAAGATCCCAGTCTGACCATTGAAGAAATGGAATCGCTGATCCGGCAGACAATCTCTGTCACAGACGCCGAAATGCAGCTGCTGGCGCTTGAAAGAGCACAGCTGGTAAAAAAATATCTATTGCAAGGCGAAAGCGTTACAGCGGAGCGGATTTTTCTGAAAAAACCAGACAACCTTTCACCGGATAACAAGAAAGAATTCAAAGCTGCGCGCGTTGAGCTGAATGTGAGGTAACCATAATCAGATTTTAGGAGGAATTCATGGAACTGAACCAACCGGAACTGACCCAGCAGGCACTTGGCATCTTAAGAAACCCGGCAACATTTGAATGGTATTTTATCCCGTTACTGGCTTTTGTTGTCTACATTTACTTTAATGAAGTCGCTAATAAGAATTGGAAAGGGATTGCCGCAGGGCTTTCCCTGTATATGGTGCACTGGTTTTATGAAATTTTAAACGCCCTGATCCAGCATTTTTCCGGTCATGCTCTGTGGACCGTTCCTGACGGCACCTGTTTTTTGTTACTCATCGGCGTAGGTGCGGAATTATCCTTTATGTTTTCCGTTGCCGGTCTGATTTTCACCAAAATTCTGCCCGAAGACCCAAAGCTGAAAATTATGGGTATCAATAACCGCATTTTATTTGCCCTGGGCAATGCCGCGTTTTTCTCTATCTTTGAAATATGGCTGGCCACCACACCGGCTTTTCACTGGGTATACCCCTGGTGGGGATCGCTTACTGTCTTTGCGACCGTGTATATTCCGTTTTTCCTGGCCGCCAACCTGGCCTTTGACTGGCAGCCCAAAACCCAGATCCGGTGGATCGGCAGCCTGTTTACAATTAATGCGGCAATGCTGATTTTGTTTGCGGGGGTACTACGCTGGATCTAACTGGCTTCCGATCGAAAACCGCTAATTTTCCCAATTTCTGCGTTGGGCTCAAATTTTAATCCTCAAAATACATTTTGTATTCCTCCGGTTAAAATTCTCGCCCGCCTTGAACTTGAAAAAAATTTCTGGTTTTCGTGAATTTGCAAACTGAAAAAGAGCGTTTCATTTTACTTTCATCAAGTGATTGAAACGCTCTTTAATTTTTAAGAGCAGATAATGGCATGCCATTTAAAGGAACGCTCAGGCCGATCCGGGTTCCGGAACCGGGAATGGATTTTTATTTATATCAACCATAAATCAGCTTTATTCGCCAAACGCCTTTATACTGTTTTTAAGCGATTCTTCCGCCTCTTTGACCATGCGGGAGATCAGTTCCGCGACGGTCGGAATGTCGGATATCCGCCCCACCGACTGACCGATGGTCAGCATGGCTTCTTCGGCATTTCCCTCTTTCCAGACCTTTTTTGCCCGCTCTCCGGAAATCAGGGGCAGAAGTTCGCCCAGATCACCGCCTTCTTCTTCGACTTTTGCCACCCGCTCCATAATGTCGTTGCGAAGCGCCCGAACCTGGAGCCCGAATCCGGCCAGGAGCGTCTGAAGCTGAAGGGATGTGTCAGCCTCGGTTTTCTCCACCAGCACTTTGTAAATATTGGGATGAATACCGCTTTCTTTTGTCGCCAGAAACCGCGTGGCCATCATGATGCCGTCTGCCCCCAGGGCCAGAGCGGCCGCCATGCTTTTGCCGTCCGCCATACCGCCGGCTGCCATCACCGGAATATTGACGGCTTCCCGGACCTTCGGCACCAGCACCATGGTCGAGACATTATCTTTATGGGGAAATCCGCCTTCCTCAAAACCGGCCATGGTAATGGCATCATACCCGACTTTTTCGGCATGCACGGCATGTTTGACGGTCCCGACCTTATGAAGCACCTTGACATCCGAGTCTTTGGCCATGGGAATAAATTCTTTTCCCAGAAACGTATCCACCGGTGCACCGGCAATTTCAATGGCCGTGACTTTTTTTTCACAACAAACCCGGAAGAAATCCTGGAGCAGCTCTATGGGTAAACGAATGGAGGGCATGGTGGTAATATTCACGATAAACGGTTGATCCGTGAGCTTCCGGGTCTGGTCGACGGCATCCCGAAACTCATCAGCAGAATTATAATTTCCGGAGGTCAGGTTGCCCATAGCCCCGGTATTGCTGATGGCAGCAGCCAGTTCCGGTTTGGCAATCCAGAGCATACCGCCGCACTGGATCGGGTATTTGATTCCAAAAAGCTCTGTGATTCGAGTTTTCATAATCTCTCCTTATTAACATATGATTCCTGCTGATAAAATTTACACCCTGTAAATAAAACAATCATCTCAAACGAACTAATTACCGATTATCAAAAACAATATTTATTTTTTATATATAAAATCAATTTATTACAATACAAAAGTAATAAATTTTCATGGCATACTAAATGCAATGTTTAAATTGACAGAATTTACACATTCTCATCCTGGTTCAAACATTTACGAATTAAAAGGAGATCATATAATGATAAATAAAAATTCATTTGAAATAGATTTTGATTTTTTTTCAGCAAAATTTTTAGATGGAATTCTCTGGATATATTTTCAAAAAAACCTGTTTATTCAGGCAACAAATCTGGCCAACCGAGATGCGCTGCTTTCTTATCTGGACAAAATTTCAGCATGTGATTTTATCAAGGTCATTGTTTTCCGATCTTTTCTGGAAGAATCCGGGCACGCGGAATATATCAATTTTTTTCAAACCATCAAGGCCCGGCAAAACAATTTAGACCTGCACCGCTTATTTAATTTTTATGCTTCCCTGGTTTTAAAAATATCTGAAATGAATAAAATTATTATTCATGCCACTTCCGGAAATGTGATCCCTTTGTTTTTAAATACCAGCCTGGCGTGTGATTACCGGATTGCTGCGGATAATACCGTTTTCAAAAACTCATTTCTTGATGTGGGGGTTTTACCCATCGGCGGAGGGGCTTATTTTCTCTCCCGGCTGATGGGGGAAGGGAAATCCCTGGAACTGCTGGCCTTTAAAAAAGAGTATACCGCAGCAGCAGCCCTTGAATACGGAATCATCGATAAAATCTTCCCGTTAAGCGGGCTTGAAGCAGGGACTTTGAAAATTGCCCGTCAATTCGAAGAAGTTGCCGAGCCCACGCTTTCAGGCTTGAAACGGCTGCTCAGGTTTTCCAGCAGAGACTTAAAAAAATACCTTGAATTTGAAAATCATGAATTTTTTAAAATTATCCATCACCAGTCATTCAGAAAATCATGCAAGTAGTTATATTTAAGGCATGGTGTGCAAATTTCAGTGCTTGAATTGACTTTTTTATACGTTCAATTTAGAATTTTGGCTCAACCCAGACTTTCCGTATTTCCCAATATCCATAACGGTGCGGGGGCGGACATGGATGGTTGTAAACAGCCACCTTTTTACAGGATGGACTTTCGTTGCGACTGTTATATACTGAATGTCCGAGTATGGCCGCACCCACTCCGATGGCAACTCCCTGCCACCGGTAGCGCTGTTTTGATCCTGCCAAAGCCGGCTGAGCCGTAAGGGACAATCCAAATGCCATGATCAGCAATGTAACAATTATTTTTTTCATCACCCGCCTCCTTTCCATTTCAGATAGATTTTTTCCGGCTTATTTAATTAAACGCCTTTTTTAAAAAAAAGTTTCACAAAAAAATAAAAATCCTGACCCAGAGGGCCAGGCATTGGGTTAAGCCCAAAGGGCATGGTCTACTAAATTGATGATACCAATACTCAATTTTCATAATCCTAATCATCATCATAATCTTAATCCGTCTTTTGATGAAAGACTTTC
>JAQYVU010000093.1 GCA_030145385.1 Desulfococcaceae bacterium | reverse complement strand
CGAATCACGTCTTCGATCACCCGGTTATACTGCCGGGTATTGGCTTCGATATCTTTTTGCTTGTCACCGGTTCGAATAAGCGGCACTTCCGGCCCGATCTCGACCCTGTATCTATCTTCCGCCCTTAAAAGAAACAGCGGCACAACCGGCGCATCCGTAGCCAGGGCTATGATCGCCAGTCCTTTGTTGGTACATGCTTTTCGTTTAAAAAAATCTACAAAAACACCGGACTGTAAATTGGCATTCTGATCCAGGAGAATACCGATCAATTCTCCTTTTTTTAATCCCCGCAATATCGGGCGCATGGCATTTTTTTTGGTATACAGTTTCGTACCGTAACGACCCCTTAAATTCATAAAAAAAAGATCCAGGGGTTTAAAATCCAGCGGACGATATATCGCATCCATGGGATAACCGAGCATTTTAGCCGCCAGAGACATCAATTCCCAGTTTCCCATATGCCCGGTCAACACCAGAACACCCTTTCCCTTTTTATGGGCGTTGATCAGGTAATGCAATCCATTAATATGAAAATACCTTGAAAAATCTTTTTCCTTTAAACGACACAACCACCCGATTTCAAATACAATGAGAACCAGATTACAAAAAATCCGGCGGGCCAGCTTTCGGATTTCTGCGGCATTTTTTTCAGTGCCGAACACATGGATCAGGTTTTGCAAAGCAACGGCCCGGTGTCTTTTATCCAAAACAAACCATAAGCTGCCCAAAAAGGCCGCTATTTTCACTGCTGTTTTGCGGGAAATCAAACCTACCAGATAAAAAAGGCCTGAAATTATTTTAAATAATATTGTTTCCATAAATAACAACATCTAAAAATCGCTCTTTAAGAAAACTGGAACATGTTTCAAAAATCAGCAGGTATCATATCTTTTCTGAATCTGCAATCAATAAAGGGGCAGCATGCCAATACTTCTATCATCGCTTAACCATATAGAAAATTTCATCATATACGCTTTAGCGGTTAAGAAAAAGGGTTTAATTGTGAACCAAAATACATGCCTTACCAAACTATTTTCCATGCATTACAGACAGCTCCCGGATTCAATATGATCCGCTCAATTTTTCAGTTACCGGTCTATTGTTTTTCCGGGGCCACCGCCGGTTTGTCTTATTTTTAAAAAAGTGCATCTTTTGACAATAGAATATAGAGCAAATGCTTGAAAAGTCCTTGACAAGCCGCCACAGATCCTTTAACTTTTTTCGGACATATGCTCACTAATAAATAATAACGGACAGTAAAAAATTAAATATATTCAAAATTTTCATTTATGATGGAGGATTCATTAATATGACCGAAAAACCAATTAAACTCGGAGGAAAAAAGAAAAGCACCTTCATGGATAAGGTGAAAGAAATTCTTCCTGAAGGCGGAAATCTTAATCTGTGTCTTACCTGCGGCGCCTGCTCTTCAGGGTGTCCTGCCACAGGGCTTGAAAACATGGACCCTCGCAAATTCCTTCGAATGGCAGCTTTAGGAATGGATGACGAACTGACCAGCACACCTTGGGTATGGATGTGCAGCATGTGCCAGCGCTGTGTCCATGTGTGCCCGATGAAAATAAACATTCCCCAGCTGGTCTACAACGCACGCGATACATGGCCACGAGATAAACGTCCCAAAGGTATTTTGGGGTCCTGTGATATGGCGCTGAAAAATGACAGCGGCAGTGCCATGGGGACATCCCCGGATGATTTTCAATTTGTGGTGGAAGATGTGCTTGAAGAATATCAGGAAGCCCAACCGGAGTTCAAGGATATGCAGGCGCCCATTGATAAACAAGGGGCTGAATTTTTCCTTAACCAAAACTCGCGCGAGCCGGTCACAGAACCGGACGAAATGATACCATTATGGAAAATCCTCCATCTTGTCGGCGCGGACTGGACGTATGGCTCCAAAGGATGGGGAGGAGAGAACTACTGCATGTTTCTTGCAGAAGATGAAAGCTGGAAACATCTTGTTCAGACATCAACGGATAAGGCTCACGAACTGGGGTGTAAAACGTTTCTCAATACCGAATGAGGGCACGTCACATTCGCAGTCCGGGCCGGACTGCAAAAATTCGATATTGACCACAAATTTGAAGTCAAAAATATTTACGAATACTACGCCAAATGGATTCGGGAAGGAAAATTAAAAGTAAACTCCGACTGGAACAAGGATCTGAAAATAAAATTTACCGTCCAGGATCCCTGCCAGATTGTGAGAAAAAGTTATGGCGATCCCATTGCGGAAGATCTGAGATTTATCGTTAAATCAGTTGTTGGTGAAGAAAATTTTATCGATATGACCCCGAACCGTTCCAACAATTATTGCTGTGGCGGCGGCGGCGGTTTTCTCCAATCCGGTTATAAAGAAGAACGCCTGGAATACGGCCGTTTAAAAGATGAACAGATTAAAGCAACCGGTGCTGATTACTGCATTGCCGGCTGCCACAACTGTCATGCGCAAATCCATGAATTAAGTGAACATTACGGTGGAAATTACCCGGTTGTACACCTCTGGACCATTATCTGTCTTTCTTTAGGCATCCTAGGCCCCAATGAACGTGAATACCTGGGAGATGACCTTAAAGAAGTCAATGTGTTTCATCCGGAAACCGCTATGATGTAAAATAGAAATTTTGGGAAACCACACCATAAATAACTGATTACATTGCGGGCTGCAGGGATATTCATTCTTATAAAAACAGCCCGCAATGTATCACTATTTTTTTTTCGACCATTGATTTAACAGGGTGTGGGAAAACTATTGCGCCTGACAATACAGCGTTAAAATTCAACTCAAAATGCTCATTTATAGACATAAACTCCGATTTTTCGTCGAATTTTTCCTTGTCCGAATTTTATTTGGACCACGCGTCATGACGCCTTTCAACAACCTGTAACGGGAGGTTTGCAATGAGTGATATCATGATTCCCACCATTGAAGAGCTGACCAGAAAACGAATGGAAGCCTTAACTGTTTCCGAAAAAGCAATCATCGAGCATCCGGCTGAGTACCGTGAAATAAAAAAAATAATCCAATATATCATCTCAAAAACAGTTGATATTGAAGAGTACTATTCTACGGCCAAAAAACTCACCGGCCTGCTGGGCAAAATGATAGAATCCGGCAATCAGTCAATTTTTTTTTATTATTATACCAATATTGATCCGCGACAAAAGGGCCAGGCCAGATATTTCAGAGCCAACTGCATTGATTTAGACCAACAGTTACAATGCGTCGATCATATGCGACATATTAAACGCCATATAAGGGTTATTCATTAATTTTTTTATTTTTTGTTCTCCCCTTCTCCCGCTGTTCATACCCCTCGCAGAGGCAAGCCATATTGCCGGGTGCTGATGATTGATCATAAAAAAAAGCATTAAACCTTTGTAATTATCCCTCAACTATCATAATCATATTATAGTTTCTGATACATAACGGACTTCTTCAGGCTCATTCGTTTTTATATTTAAACAGCCAAAAACCGATTAAATGCAAAACGATTTATCCATACTCCCTTCAGCAAAAATCTTCTGGGGCATCAGTTCATTTCAGGCGCTGGCCATGTTCCGGCGGGGGTTATTTTACGCATTTCTGTCAATTTACCTTCGGTATTTTCTTGGGCTCTCCGTCACTGAAACCACGCTGTTTGCCACATTGCCCATGATTTTCAATATCCTTTCCCAGACGTTAATTTGGGGAAGGTTGTCTGACCGGCGGCAGCTGCGAAGAACGCTGATTTTATGGGGTGAAGGGTGCGGTGCTGTCGGAACGGTTCTGATTTGGGGCGCTCATATTCTTGCGCCAAGCCCCGGCAGTTCAGGCTATGTGATTATCATAGGATTAACAATTGTTGAAATTTTCTGGTCCATGAGCAACATCGGATGGAGCGCTCTGATATCAGATCTTTATCCGGAACAAAAGCGCAACACCATATTGGGATACCTGACAAGCATCGGCGGCGTGGGCCGGCTGATCGGCATCTGGGTCGGGGGGCTGCTTTATGACGGCCTGGGAGCCATGTATGAGGGGTGGGGGTTTTATTCCGGCACCCTGTTTTTTATCCCCGCTGCTGTAATGCTGATTTCCATGATACCGGTTTTATACCTCCCGGAGGGCGGCATACGCCCCGGCGACGCAGTTGAAACCGAATGTGATGCAGTCTGCCAGGCAACATCCATAAGGATGTTCTGGATATTTTTAACAGCCATGGTATTTATCAATTTCGGCCGCAACGGGGTCATGATCATCCAATCCCAGTACCTGTTTTTAGATACCGGTTTTAATGTTTCCAGCCGGGTACTGAGTTATATCTTCAATACCGAGTCTGTCGCCATTATCTGCTTCGGGTTACTGGCCGGACAGCTTGGCAGGTGGATTGGAAACGGACAGTCTGTTTGCTTAGGTGCCTTGATCGCAATTGCCTATCTGCTGATCTATGCTTTCACCAACGACCTGAAATGGATTTATGTTGCCAGCTGTTTTCGCGGCATGGCGGATGTTATTATTCTGGCGGCATCCTATGCCTTTGTCTCTGTATTAATTCCCCCTGAACGGCGGGGGTTTTTATTTGGCCTGTTCAATGCCACCCTGTTTTTGTCCTGGGGAGTGGCCGGCACCCTGATTGCCGGGCCGATTGTCGACCTTTTATTCCACATGGGAGTCAGCCAGGCGCTGGCTTACCGGGCGGCTTATTTATCCGGACTTGTAATGGTTATCATCGGTTTGTCCATCCAGGCGTTTCTGGTCTTTGTACTGCTGCCCAAAGCCGGGATTTCATCACAAAGGAAACCGTCTTGAAAAAAGGACTTAAACTTACCAAAGAAGAGATCAGCTGGATTTTATATGATGTGGGCAACTCCGCATTTGTCCTGGTGATGGTGACGGCCATCATGCCCATTTTTTTCAAGGATTTTGCAGCCAAAGGCATTGCGGATGCTTTGTCAACCGCACAATGGGGATTTGCCAACTCAACGGCCTCTTTACTTTTAGCTATCCTTGCTCCTTTGCTGGGAACGTTTGCTGATTATAAAAATTTTAAAATTAAATTCTTTACCATTTTTCTGGGCATCGGACTGGTATTTACGCTGCTACTGACCATGGTCAATGAAGGCCAGTGGTTGCTCTGTCTGTGTCTGTTTGTCTTTGCCCGGGTGGGATGGGCTGGAGCCAATGTTTTTTATGACGCTTTTATCGTGGATATCACCCCAAAGGAACGGATGGACGGGATTTCCGCCAACGGGTATGCCTGGGGGTATATCGGCAGTGTGGTGCCGTTTCTGGTGATCATTGCAATGATCATGTCAGCTGCAGACAAATCCGGTGTTTCCCTGCCGGTTTTTCAGACAAAAATCAGCTTTCTGTTGGTTGCCGGCTGGTGGCTTGTTTTTTCCATTCCGATGATCAAAAATGTTACACAACGTTATTTTATCCTCCCTTCCGCCACCGCGGTTTCTGACAGCTTTAGCCGCCTGTGGCTGACATTTAAGGAAATCCGAAAATACCGGCAGGCGTTTTTATTTCTTATTGCTTATTTTTTCTATATTGACGGTGTGGGCACGATCATCAGCATGTCAACCGCCTATGGCAGGGATTTGGGGTTCGGTGTTACACTGCTAATTGCGGTAATTTTATTCATCCAGGTGATTGCATTCCCCTTTGCGCTTCTTTACGGAAGACTGGCGACAATTTTTTCCGCCAAAACCATGCTGCTGGCCGGCATCTCAATCTATTGTGTAATCACCCTGGCGGCATTTTTTCTCCCCGCCATTGTTGATGAATCTGCCAAAATACTTGCGTTCTGGGGCATCGCCTTTCTCGTTGGATCATCCATGGGCGGTATCCAGGCGCTCAGCCGAAGCTTTTACGGCAAACTGATTCCCCGTGAGAAAAGCGCGGAATTTTTCGGATTTTACAATGTTTTCGGGAAATTTGCGGCAATAACAGGACCATTTCTCATGGGGATGGTAGGGTTCTGGTCCGGCCATTCCCGGTGGGGCGTATTAAGCGTCCTTATCTTGTTCATCATAGGGGCCTGGATTTTAAACAAAGTCAATATTCAAACCGATCCGTGCGCAACAACAATTGATTTATCGCGATCCAAAAGTTAATCCGAAAACATTTTTTTGTTTGAAATTTCCTCTAATAAATCCTATACAAATATCAATTCAAATAGAAAGGTTAAAATGAGTAAAATATCAAAAAAAACAATAAGTTCAAGCTGGTTTCAAGGATTTGTATACCGGTTTATCCGCATGTACGCTTCAACATTTCGTTTAACGGTGGAAAATGAAGAAGAATGGATGACCTATTTAAAGAAAGGCGGGCGGGTATTGCTGTGCGTATGGCATCAGCAGTTTTTTTCAGCAATCCGTTACTTTAAAAACTATAAGGAATACGCTCCCGGCCTGATGATCAGCAGAAGTGCGGACGGCGACCTGATTGCCGGCGTGGCCAGCCGAACCGGATGGCGGCCTGC
This sequence comes from Desulfococcaceae bacterium, assembly GCA_030145385.1. GTDB lineage: Bacteria > Desulfobacterota > Desulfobacteria > Desulfobacterales > Desulfosalsimonadaceae > SURF-3. The sequence goes on along the minus strand of JAQYVU010000093.1, from coordinate 13,381 downwards.
CAGGGGCAGTTCATCAAAAGGGGGGAAAAGCGCCATGGCGGAAGTCATCAGCCATCTAAAAGAAACCGGCCTGGCCGCCCATATTCTGGACGGACCCCGGGGACCTATCGGAAAAGTCAAAGCCGGCGCCATCAGTATCGCCCTGGCAGCAGATGCGGTGATCGTTCCTTTTTATCTTTCTGCGGACCGCGCCTGGTATTTCAACAGCTGGGACAAATTTTTTATTCCCAAACCGTTTGCCAGAGTTACATTAAGGTATGATAAAATGATCAAAATTCAAACACCCAACACAGAATCCGAGTTTGAAGCACAAAGACAAAATATTGAAAGTATCATGATCAGGGAACTTAAAAATGCAGCTGCATAAACTGTAAAATTTCAAAAAGCCGGAGTAAAAGTGGAAAATATGCATTTATTTGATCGGGATATTTTGCTCACAAAAGAATCGCCGAGCCATTTTAAAACAGAGATAAGCCGAAACTGGTCGATTAACGGGAACCCCAACGGCGGATATCTTCTGGCAATCCTGGCCAATGCTATGCAGCAGAAAAGCAACAAAAACGCCGTTACCATCTGTACCGCAACCTACCTGTCAAAAACGATTCCCGGCCCAGCCGATTTGGCTCTTGAAAATATCGGCCGGACCAATCATATTGACCGATGGGAGGCAAAACTGGTCCAGGACGGTGAGGAAAGGATTCGGGCCCTGGGCACCTTTTCAGATGCCCCGAATGATCAGGCGGATGCTCAGGCGGAAAAACGATATGAAAAACTGCCGCCGGATCTGGCGTCGAAAGAAGACTGCTTGCAAATTCCGCCCATGGGCGAATACACTGTTTACGAAAACATGGACGTGCGCCTGGACCCCGGGTGCGCGGGATGGCTTACCGGATCTTTGATCGATATTTCCGAACACAAAGGCTGGATTAAATTTCAGAATGATCGCCCGTTTGATGCACTTTCAGTGCTTTTAGCGGCGGATGCGTTTCCGCCCCCTGTTTTCACAAGCAATGGGATGCTTGCCTGGGTACCGACCATTGAATTTTCAGTCAATATTCGAAACATTCCTGCAAGCCAATGGCTCAAATGCATCTTTCGCACCCATTTTATCAATAACGGAATTTTAGAAGAAGACGGCGAAATCTGGGATGAAAGCGGTGAGCTGGTTGCTATTTCCAGACAAATCGCACAATTCAGGAAAAAACCGACCCAACACGCTTAAACCTGGCTTGAAAACCGGAAGAACCCGATCAATATCTACCCAAAAAACATATTAATTATTGACAAACTCGTAAAGAATCAGACCCTGGTGGCAAAGAAAAAAGTTCCACCAATCTCATAAAATTGGCAAGGCGCGCAAATCCTGAGAGATGATTTGTACTTAGCGTACCATGAAGAAACGAAGAATGAAGCGCAACACAGAATTTGGACTTTTTACGAAGCCAACATTATTATTAACTATTAACGGAGGAATTATTATGTCAGCACAACAATGGAAAACCCCGCCGGAAATGCAGATTGATCCGGCAAAAACATACAAGATCGTCATGGACACCACCAAAGGGGAGATCGAACTGGAACTTTATCCGGAACATGCCCCTAAAACCGTCAACAACTTTGTTTTTCTGGCCAAAGAAGGTTATTATGACGGGCTCTCCTTTCATCGGGTCATCAGCAACTTCATGATCCAGGGCGGCGATCCCACGGGCATTGGTAGCGGCGGCCCCGGCTACCGGTTTGAGGATGAGTTCGCCGGAAATCCACTGACTCATGAAAGATGTGTCATCTCCATGGCCAATGCCGGACCCGGCACCAACGGCAGCCAGTTTTTTATCACCCATTCCCCCCAGCCCCATTTAAACGGGAAACACACGGTGTTCGGAAAAGTCGTCAAGGGAGCAGATGTGGTGGATGCCATCGCGCAGGGTGACAAAATGAACAAAGTATCTGCAAGCGAGAAGTAGAACATCAAAGATCAGATAGACAGGCTGAAGGTAGAAGACTTTCAGGAATAAACCTGTTAATAACTTCTGCCTTCTGCCTTCCTTATCCCGAATGTAATGCCCGGTGGTATCAATTGATCTTTTAAATGATTACCCATGCACAAAGGAGCCCATCTTGTCATTTAATTTAGAAGTTATAATCAAAAAAGCAGTCAAAAAATCTGATTTTAACCCATTATTATTTGTTCACGGTGCATGGCACGGGGCCTGGTGCTGGAAAAACTTTCTTGATTACTTTCCTGAAAAGGGCTTTGACTGCTATGCACCCAGCCTTTGCGGACACGGGAAAAGTGATAACAACAAAAGTCTTAAAACGACCCGGTTAGATGATTATGTTGAAAATGTAAAAAGCGTTGTTGATTCAATATTTAACGAGTATGGCAAAAAACCGGTCATTATTGGTCACTCCATGGGCGGGCTCATTGTACAAAAATATTTAGAAACGGATCACGACATCCCCCAATCCTTCCTGCTGGCCCCGGTACCCAGACACGGAGTATGGCAGACAACCCTGCGCATGGCCGGGCGACTGCCCATACCGTTTATTACAACCAACCTGACCTGGAGTTTATGGCCGCTGGTGGGCACAAAAAAACGTACCCAAAAAGCATTTTTTTCAGAAAATATTCCTGAGGCCAAACTCAATGAATATTTCCTGCGCATGCAGGATGAATCATATCTCGGATTTTGGGATATGCTGATTTTCAGGTTGCCGTCACCCAAAAAAGTCACAACACCGGTGATGGTCCTGGGAGCTGAAAATGACACGATCTTTTCCGTCAAGGAAATCAAGTCAACCGCAAAAGCCTATGGTACGGAAGCCGTCATCTTTGACGACATGGCCCATGACATGATGCTCGAAGAAAGCTGGAAGGATGTGGCAGATTTTATGTTACCTAAATTGGCTTAGATTTAGATAAAATCTGATTGACCGGACTGAAAATCAAGCCGTTTGGGAAATTACCAAACGGCTTGAAAAAAAAACAAAAAAAAACAATTTTAATATTACACATTCCCTACTTCACCTGAAAAAAAGCCTCATCAAATTCCGGCTTGTCCTGATACCGGGCCATGAAAAAGCCGGGCAGCATATCCACCTGGTCAAACAGTCCCGGGTCCGCATCAATACCAGCCTGATGCAGTGCCTTAATAATGTCTTTCGGATCCGGCGGACATCCCTTGACAGGGATTGCCTCTTTAATATCCGGGTTGTCCTTGTGCAGCTTGCTCATACATTTTCCCAAAAGAATGGTCTTTTTCATTCCAGGCGCGGGCTGCATCTGTTTACCGGTCAGAACTTCCACTCCGCCCCAGGGTTCGCCTTTCCAGGCATATCGAATGGCAGACAGGACCAGGCCGTTTAACCCCGAACAATAGGTGCACATACTCAGATCGTATTTCCGATAATAGAGCCCTTTTATGCCCTGTTTGGCCAGGGGAACCGGCATTGTTCCCTCTGCTTCATCACTGTAAGGAAAATCATACGCATGATAGGAGGCCACATCTTCGATTTTTTCGCCCTTCACCTCAATATCAGATAAATCCATGGGGCGCTTCCGGCTGTTTGCCGCATGGACCAGATGAGGGACATTTTCCACCGAATGTCCCAGCACATTGGCGCCCACCATGTCAGCGGAAAGAATGTCCGCCGAGGCCACCAGCAGGTCACTGCGTCGGATCTTGCCGTCAAATGCCGGACCCCGTTCCAGAGTATAAATACCATCGATTAGGGTAAAAATGGGGGGCATCTTGTCGGCTAGTTTGGAAACATAATAATTCAGGTCTTTTTCCGGATCCGCACTGTGGCATTTTTTCCGGGAAGGAATATCAATGGTGCCTTTCAGATTTTTAATGCCCAGGCTTACGACTGTCTGATTATGGGATTTCATGGCCGGCAGATCCACTACAAAATCACTATTGATGATATCCGCATTAAAATTTAAGGAAATATCATCTTCGAGATCCACTTTTTCAAACGAACGCTCCATTACATTGATATATTTAACACCGTACCGCTGCTTTAAAGTTTCATATCCCAGATAATTAAAAGCATGGGCCGGTGTTTGAGTATCCTTGGGCGCGGCCACGATTCCCTCGCCAATGGTGATATCCGTTATGCCATGTTCCTTTAAAACAATCACCATGTCTTCAATTACGCGGGATGTGGTAATCACTCCCCATTTGGGAAACAGGGTGGCTTTGGTCCAGAAAACAATGTTGGGCTTGATAAAAACTCGGGCATTGGCCGGCATGTTCTGCAACCCGTTGGATAATTCCACCGCCTTTCTGACGGACTCCAGGGGTTTTTCATATCGAACAATGGCAACAACTGGTTTTGACATGCTGTGCTCCTCTATAATGTTTCACCTTCTATAAATCCCGGCTTTCCAAATGCCGGATCAGGATAGGAATAAAATCCCTTTCCTGTTTTAACGCCGACATTTCCTTCGTCAACGTATTTTTTCAAAAAAGCAGCATTGGCAATGGCTTGAGGATCCTTCAATATATTGGCCCAATAGTCGCTCACCTTCCAAACCGTATCCAGACCGATACTGTCCATGATGCCGAACGGCCCGACCATGGTATGCATCACTCCCATCCACGCCCGGTCGACATCTTCTACAGACGCAACTTCATTGGCCGCAAGGCTCTGGGCGGATTTGAGCAGTTCCATGAGCATGGCGTTAAACACATACCCGAAATTTTCTTTGTGCAATACAATCGCCACCTGACCGATGCGTTCGGCAAAGGCTTTGATCAATTCCACAGTTTCCGGTGATGTCCCCTGATGGGGCATGATGTCCACAATATTGTTAAACCGGACATCATGAAAGTGAAACGCGGCAAACCGGCCCGGTCGGCCGGTGGCCTGTGCAAACATCGAGGGAATCAGGGAAGACGTATTCGTCGTAAATATGGTATGCACCGGGCAGATTTTATTAAACTGTGCAAACACCCTGCCCTTCAGATCCGGATCCTCTGGCACGGATTCACTCACAAAATCCACACTTTTGCCTGCATCTTCCGCATCAACAGTTGCTCGGATCCGCTTTAAGGCGTCTGCAGCACTTTGATCATTTAACCGACCGGCGGCAATATACGTTTTTGCAAGCTTTGCTATTCTGTCCATGGCTTTATCAAGACAGTTTTGTGAGATATCATATAATATCACATTATAACCACTCACAGCGATCTGAAACCCGATCTGCTGTCCCATGTTACCGGAACCGATAATCAAAACCTGTTTAATATCAATAACGTTCATTTTATTACTCCTTTGCCTATATCACCGGATGATGAAGAATACTGTTTTCTCTGTTTTAAAACAAAACTCAAATTGCAGCACTTGATCTGGACAAAAAAAACGAACAAACGCTCTATTTACTATAATTACCTACTCACGGAACCGATATTTGTCAATATAAAACGAACGATCGCTCTGTTTTCACTTTATGAAACGATACGTTTGAAAATCAGATAGCTTTTAAAATATTATAAACTGTCTGCCAAAAAACAATCAGTTTCCCATAGCAATACAACAGAGAAACACAAAGACTTATCCTGTTATAATACAGTTGACAAATCATACAATTCCGTTTAGTTTTCAATGTTTATTAATAATGTAAAAATATGGATTCCGAAAAGAAAAAATAATTTAATTTTCCCATAAGGATACAGATAAATGGCAGAAATCGTTCCATTTCGAGGCGTACTTTACAATACTGAAAAAATTAAAAACATATCAGATGTCGTGACACCGCCATATGATGTGATTTCTGACAAAGAACGGGATGCTTTTTATGAGCGCCATCCGAACAGTGCGGTCCGCCTGGATAAAGGCAAACCAGAGCCAACCGATACAAACCAGAACAACCCTCACACCCGGGCTGCAGCATATTTTCAAAACTGGCTTAAAGACGGCATTCTGGCCGAGGATTCTGATCCGGCATTATATCTTACCGCCGTGGAATTTAATGTTGCAGATAAACCGGTGACCCGCTTTGGCCTGATCTCCCGGGTTAGACTGGAGCCCTTTGACAAGGGTGTTGTGCTTCCCCATGAAACAACATTTTCCAAGGTCAAGACCGAACGCTTAGAACTGATCAAGGCCTGCCAGGCCAATTTCAGCCAGATATTTTCAATATTTTCCGACCAGACAAATATTCTCGGATTGTTAAAAAACGCTGTTGAAAATATATCACCTGTTTTTGATTTTAAAGACGATGCCGGACACCGGCACCAGTTATGGCGTATCAGTGATCCATCGATTCATCAAAAAGTGTCCGATGCATTTGCATCAAAAAAACTGTTTATCGCAGACGGGCACCACCGATATGAAACTGCCTTGAATTATAGAAAATGGCTGATGGAAAACAATCCTGAGTTTACCTCTGATCACCCGGCCAATTATACCATGATGTACCTGTGTTCCATCCAGGATCCCGGCCTGGTTATACTCCCCACCCACCGCCTGTTAACTACTGTTTCAACATCAGAACAAAACAGTTTTCTGCAAAAAGCGGAAACCTTTTTTGATATTGAAAAAATTTCTTTTGATCCGTCAGGCCTGGCCGCGACACAGCAGCAACTGGATCAGGCAATGGCAGCTGCTCCCGGCGATCATAAATTCGGTGTTTTCATCAAAGACCGACAAGAATTTTACGTCCTTAAGCTGAAACCGGGAGTGATGGACAACGTCTTTGGCAATGAAATCGAGGCACCGTTAAAAGAACTGGATGTAATTGTCCTGACCCGGCTTATTTTTGGCAAACTTCTTGGTTTTAACGATGAAATGTTAGACGACCATGACCTGATCAATTTTACCAGCAAAGAAATCGACGCGATTACCGCTGCCGCCACCGGAACCCATGACATGGCCTTTATTTTAAACCCGACCACCAATGAACAGGTGACCCGGATTGCTGAACAGGGCCTGATCATGCCGCGAAAATCAACGTACTATTTTCCAAAGGCGATTTCCGGTCAGGTGATGCGGTCCCTAACCCCTTAAAACGGTTCCTTTAAAACGGACACCATAATAAGGGACACCATCAGACAAATAGATTTTGATTCTTACGGAGTACAAAGTGCCTGCTATCGAAATTATCCGGTCATTAACAGAAATGACAAACTGGTCGGCCCGCCATCGCAGGAAGGGGAACTCCATTTCCTTTGTTCCGACGATGGGATTTCTGCATGAAGGCCATCTCTCATTGATGAAAGAAGGCAAGCGTCAGGCAGACAAGCTGGTTATCAGTATTTTTGTCAATCCCACCCAATTCGGGCCCGGGGAAGACTTTGACTCCTACCCCAGCGACCTTGACAGGGATTTTAAGCTGGCCGAAGATATCGGGGCGGATGTTGTCTTCACACCGACCAAGGCTGATTTTTACCCCCAGGGGTTTGATACATTTATTAACCAGGAGAAACTCCCGAACCATCTTTGCGGTCTTTCCCGAGCGGGACACTTTCAGGGCGTGATGACCATCGTTGCAAAACTTTTTAATGTGGTGAATCCGGATATTGCTGTTTTTGGCGAAAAGGATTTTCAGCAGCTGGCTATTATTCGACGCATGGTAAAAGATCTGAATTTTAATATCCGGATCATCGGACACCCGACTGTTCGGGAAACAGACGGCCTGGCCAGGAGTTCAAGAAATTCCAAACTTACTTCAGATCAGCGAATCACGGCTCTTTCCCTGTTCGCATCTCTGGAAAAAGCGCAAAACACCCTGAAAAGCGAAGAAACCAGTGCGGCCGTTCTGATAGGCAATGCAGCAGACTTTATTTCTTCTCACCCGGGCACGGAAATCGACTATATCAAAATATGTGATCCCGACACACTTGATGATGTTACAATAATAGACCGGCCGGTGGTAATGGCGATGGCCGTAAAGGTCGGGACAACCCGATTGATTGACAATATGATTTTAAATCCGGACAAATAATGCCGGATTTTAATTTAACTGAATTTACATAATATATAATAAGGTTTTGGTGACAAGACTATAAACAATACTTTTCACGACTTTGTCATAGCATAAACCATGATAATCAAAGGAGCGATGTATGACTCAAAAAAACCTGCTTTTTACTTCCGAATCCGTTACCGAAGGGCATCCGGACAAAGTGGCGGATGCCATTTCCGATGCTGTTTTAGACGCTATTATGGAACAGGATAAAAAATGCCGAGTGGCGTGCGAAACCCTCGTAACCACCGGCCTTGCGTTTGTTGCCGGAGAAATCACCACGGACTGTTATGTGGATATTCCGAGTGTTGTCCGCGAAACCATCCGCGAAATCGGATACAGCTCTTCGCGAATGGGATTTGACTGGCAGACCTGTTCGGTTCTGACAAGCATCGATCAACAGTCAGCAGACATTGCCCAGGGCGTTAATATCGGTGAAGGCCTTTACAAGGATCAGGGTGCCGGAGACCAGGGACTGATGTTCGGTTTTGCATCAGATGAAACGCCGGAACTCATGCCCATGCCCATTACATTTGCCCATCAACTGACCAAAAGACTGGCCACTGTCAGAAAAAACGGATCCATTGATTTTCTGCGACCGGACGGCAAGTCCCAGGTAACTATTGAATACGACAACGGCACTCCAAAGCGGGTTGATACGGTGGTCGTTTCCACTCAGCACAAAGAAGATGCGACCCATGATGAAGTCCGGGAAGCAGTCATTGAAGAAGTGATCAAAAAAGTCATTCCCAAAGACATGGTGGACGGGGATACCCGATACTTTATAAACCCCACCGGAAAATTCGTCATCGGCGGTCCCATGGGTGACTGCGGCCTGACCGGACGAAAAATTATTGTTGATACTTACGGCGGCCAGGGAAGTCACGGCGGCGGCTGTTTTTCCGGAAAAGATCCCTCCAAGGTAGATCGAAGCGCTTCTTATATGGGACGCCATATTGCCAAAAACCTGGTGGCCGCCGGCCTGTCCAAGAAATGTGAAATCCAGATTGCCTATGCCATCGGCGTTGCCGAACCGGTTTCTATTATGGTGGATTTTCTGGGTACCGGCAACATTGCCGAAGCCAAAGCAATTGAAATCGTCAAGGACGTATTTGACCTAAGACCGGCCGTGATTATTGAATACCTGGACCTTCTGCGCCCCATTTACAAAAAGACTGCCGCATATGGTCATTTCGGAAGAAACGGAGACGAATTTACCTGGGAGAAAACAAATAAGGCCGAGGAAATAAGATTAAAGGCAGGAATTTAAACTCAAATTTCCGATGCAAATTTTATAACCCGCTAATCATATCCTCAATTGATATGATTAGCGGTTTTTTATTGTTCCTTGAGAATTAATTGCCAGTAAAAATCCTGACCCAGAGGGCCAGGCATTGGGTTAAGCCCAAAGGGCATGGTCTACTAAATTGATGATACCAATACTCTATTTTCATAATCCTAATCATCATCATAATCTTAATCCGTCTTTTGATGAAAGACTTTCGCCCAAAAGATTATGATTAAGAGAAAGATTACGATTAAGGATTTAACCGAATCAGCGCTCAGGGCAGAGCCAATATCTCTGACCTGGCCCAAAGGACCAGGTTTTCAACATTTAAATAAAAAATGCAGGGACTTCTCAGTTCGGTAGGTTTGAGACGATTATTGAAGATCAACAGAGTCCGAAAGCGATTTTTTAAACTTTAAAAAGAATCACCGCCAAAGACATGTCCTATTTTGTCCGCATAATATAAGCCCCGTTCCAGCAGGCATCCGGCGGATTGGCTTGATACTCCTGGCACCGTCCAATCATCACCCGGCTGGGCGGATCATCCGGTGTCATCTCCAGGGCCTGTTTAAAATAATCAACCGCCGAACTCCACCGGCAGTGCCGATAAGCAGAGAGCCCTTTTTCATAAAAAAGAATAGTCTGCATCATTGTTTCGCTGACTTCGTCTTTGTAGCCGATCAACTCGTAAATCTTCACCGGTATTGCTTTTCCCATCACATTAATTGCATCCAACTCCCTGGCAACGATGCTTTCTTCTGCACCTTCATAGGTGGTTTCGCTGATCATGGTATATGTGCCGTAAACTTTATTCACTCCCTCCAGGCGGGCGGCCGTGTTGACCGTATCCCCCATCATGGTATAATCCATACGGTCTTTTGACCCCATGTTACCCACAACTGCCGGGCCGCTGGACAGCCCGACCCGCATACGGATGATCAGTTTTTTTTCCGTTTCCCATTTTTTTCGAAGCACCAAAAGACGCTCCTGCATGTCAATACTTGCCGCACAGGCAACTTGTGCATGATTTTCAAGATCATTGGGCGCACCGAACATGGCAATGATAGCATCCCCTTCATATTTATCCACCAACCCATTGTGCGCAAGGATGATATCCGACATTTCGGTTAAAAATTCGTTGAGCAGTTCCACCAGTTCATGAGGGGAAAGCTTTTCTGAGATACTCGTAAAACCGGCGACATCAGAAAAAAATGCGGTAATCTGCCTTTCCTCACCGCCTAAAACAAGTCTTTCAGGAGATTCAATCAGCTGATTTACAACCGCAGGTGCCAGGTACGTTGAAAACGCACTTTTGATAAACCGTTTCTGCCCCTCTTCAACAAAATACCGGTAGGCCGAAATACTGATATAAATAAAAAGTGTAACAATGACCGGATATACGATATTTAACACGATCCCTTGTGCAGCAAATAAGTATAAACACAGAAAAAAATAACCGACCATCAGCCCCAAAGCGCTGACCGCACCGGGAATGACTTTAATTTTCGGAAGCAGCCACCCTAAAAATCCCCCTAAAATAAGCATGGCAATGATACCATAAATTTCCACCAGCGCGGGCTGGTATAAAAAATCCCGGGACAGGATACTGTCAATCAGGTTCGCATTGATTTCAACACCAGGGAAATTCGTATCAAAAGGCGTTACCCGTAAATCATAAACCCCGATGGCAGTTACACCGACGATCACCAGTTTGTCTTTGAGCTCCCGGGGATCCACCCGGTCATTTAAAATATCGGTCACTGAGATATGGGGAAATCGCTTTGAGCCCCCGCGATAGTTGACCATGATCCGCCCCAATTCATCTGTGGGGACCTGCAAGTCTCCGATTTGAATCCGGTCGACCCCCACATCTTCCACAAAAACGTCCAAAGGATTGTTGGTGTAGGCGGCCAGAGCCTTTAACGACAGGTGGGCATACAGCTGATCCCTGAATTTGAAAACTCCGGGAATCCACCGGATCACCCCGTCCTTGTCGGGCCGCATATTAAAATGTCCGCTATAAGGGGTTGATCCGGCAATCACGGAAATATTTGCTTCCGGGGCACTGACTTCCATAAACAGGTCATTCACAAAGGCTTTTTCAGAAGAATATTGAACACTCTGGCAAGCGGCGCTCTGAATATTGGCCGCCTGGGCGGCAATCATGTTTTCATCCATATGGATCATTTCCTGAGCCTCCATATGGAAAAAATTACCCAGCACAATATCGGCTTTGGAGTTTGAGATTGCGTCTGCCAGCAGCCGGTCATTATCCGACTCCGATATCAACCGGTTCAAATAATTCTTAAAATCAGGTTGATCGATATTTAACCGGCCAACGGCCTGATGAACGTCCTGCAATACAGCAACGCCTTTGTTATCCGCTTCGCTGAATACGATATCAAAAGCAATCACCCGGGCGCCGGCATCCGAAAGCCTGGTGACAAGTTCTGCAATTTTTTTCCGGGGCCATATCCACTTTCCCTCAGCTTTCAGACTCTTTTCATCAATCACGGCAAGCACCACGGAAGATCCGGGAACCTTTTCTCCCCTGGCCTCAAATCTTAAATCAATGGTTTTTAGTTCAATGATATCTAAAAACGGAAAAACCGCCTTGCTGCTGCTGGCATAAATGCCGGCGCAAAGGATTAAAAGGGTAATAATCAATGAAGAGGATTTCAGCTTTTTGAGCATTTAACGCAGCACCCCGAAAAAAGTGATAGGCTAATATTTCTCAATTACAACTGGCGCACTAAAAAAGCCGGGCGCAGAAACCGGCATTCAGGATATTATTTTGGGGCCTGACCATTTAAAACAAATTTTATACGATCAGTTTACCAACTGGATTATTTCAAAACAAATTAAGACGATAAAAACGTTTGTGCAATAAACTCAGCCAGGCGTTCTGCTTCTTCCAGGCCAAAGACCGGGGCTTTGACATCCAAGTCAACATCCGTCACTATGGCAACCAAAGTGTTATCATTTATACAGACCGGTGTAGTCGCATGCGCCTGCGACCGGAAGACCTCGATTTTAGGGAATCCGGCATTTTTGTAACCCTCGGCGATGATTACATCCATATCCGATAAATACTTTTCCAGAAAAGACAATTGACTATGGCTGTTACCGGGCCTGTTCTCCTGTTTTCTAATCGTAACGGTTTTATCAGCGGAGGACACCACAACGGCATCAGCGCCGGACGCGAAATGCCGCCAGCTGTCCTTTCCCTTTGTATCAAAATTTGATTCATGCTCTGAATGCTTGATGGTGCCCACGCGGTAACCTTTTCTTTTCAACGCGGGCACCAGCTTTTCCACAAGGGTTGTTTTTCCTGCATCAGAATATCCTACAATCGATATAATCGGCGTCATTCTCTATTAACCTTTATTGTGCGCATGCGACAAAAAACAGGCGGAAGTCATTTGTCTCGATAGCTGTATCTATATGTATGTGGCTGAACATTTCAATCATCACTTATTTCCAATGATATGAAAATGCCACTTTTCCCCTCTTTGGAGAATCAGTAAAAACAATTAAATCCTAATCAAAAAAATTGTCAAGGTCTAAGTCTGAAAGGGAATACAACTGAATTGGAACAAATAAGACAAGACAATAAAGCCAGCTTTTACCTTGGAATACACTGTGCAAAATTTTTCAGAAATATATTATCATCATATTTTGGCCGACAACGACCTGTCACAATGTGATAGAAGGCAAATTCTTTATTGTCCGACGCTTATTTTTAATTGAAAAATAAAACAACGGATTTTGACACTGCCCATTTGATCTGTGCGTTTAATTATCCCTGGATCTCCGGCGAATTTTCTTCAAAGTACACGGATTTTATTTTTTATAAGGACTATGAAATCATTATTTATGATCAGGACGGAAATGCAAGCAAAGAGGCGGCCGCGCTTCATATGATATAGGGTGTTAAATCCTGACCTGTTGCTTTTCTCCATCAAAATCACGGGAAGCACTCACCTATACTGACAGTTCATCAATCCGCTCTTGACTTGCCCCCTGAACTCCCATTAAATTAATAAATTAGATAAAATAACGGAATAAAAATTTGGCGTTCCGCATTGGTTTTATTTTTAAATCATTTAATGATTATTTTA
>JAQYVU010000007.1 GCA_030145385.1 Desulfococcaceae bacterium | reverse complement strand
TATTTTGCTGAACCGGCTCAGAAGGAGCTGGATGAATTTATTCATATCCTTGAAGCCGAAGGCGTAACGGTCAGAAGACCGGAGGTTATTGATCATGGTAAAAAATATAAGACGCCTTTCTGGTCTTCTAAAGGTCATACGACGTCTTGTCCCAGGGATTGTTTCCTGGCCATTGGTAATGAAATTATAGAAGCACCCATGTCATGGAGAAACCGATATTTTGAAAGGCATGCATACTATTCGTTGTTTAAAGAGTATTTTGATCAGGGAGCGAAATGGACATCGCCGCCAAAACCACCTTTGCGTGATGCTTTGTACAATTATGATTATGCGAATCCTGAGGGAGAACGGAGTGAGGAAGATGGATTTATTATAAATGAGTCGGAAATTGTATTCGATGCGGCTGATTTTGCCCGATGCGGCAAGGATATTTTTGTTACTAAAAGCAATGCAACCAATGATGCCGGTATTGAATGGGTCCGACGCCATTTGGGAGATGATTATAATGTTCATGTTCTGCTAAGCCGCGACCCGAAGGCGTTGCATATTGACACCACTTTCGTGCCGCTTGCGCCGGGAAAGGCAATAATAAATCCTTACTATTTAGACACAAAAAACCTGCCGTCTGTTCTTAAATCCTGGGATTTACTGGTATCACCGGAACCGGATATCGTAAAAGGCGGAACGCTTGGTGGCATATTTAATGAATATACTGCAATGACCAGCATGTGGATCAATATGAATGGGTTAATGCTTGACGAGAAACGTATGATTTGTGAAGCCTCTCAGGTTTCAATGATCAAAGCATTGAAAGATTGGGGATTTGAACCCATTCCCTGTAACTTTCTTAATTTCAGCCCATACGGGGGGACTTTCCATTGCGCGACGCTTGACGTCAGGCGTCGTGGTACATTGGAGTCTTATTTTTAAAAGAAAAGAAAGGGGCAGGGGCAGACTCACATGAAAGCTTACAGGATCAAAAGCAACAAAACAATCGAGCCGTTCGGTGATCATCCACTGGACTGCCTCATCAATAACCGCTCTCTTGCTGATACCCAGAAAGAAATTCTGCTTAAACTGGGTATCCAACTCCAGCCTGAACCTTATTCGGGACAGATTGACATTCCGGACGAACATATCTTTTTTGAAGACAGCCTCTTTTTTTCCCCTGAGCTCATGCAGCAATTTATTAAAGAATCAAGAAAACTCAAACGTTCAACTATTTGCGCTGTTAAGCCGGGTCTTTTTACGCTTCGAAGCATACTCCCCACCCAGGATATAAAAACATTTGCTGACAGAGTTGAATATGGCCTTCAATACATGCCCGCTAAAGAACGAAGAGGGGAACCGGAACCGCTTATTATAGACCCGGACCAGTTTTCAGAAGTCACCCCCTTGCCGGAACACGTCACTGACACGAAAGAATTTCTTTTTCCATATACAGATTCCATCATTATTCAAATTGATCACTGGGCAAATCTATGGGTAGCCAATATATTTGTTTTGTTTTCGGCCCTCGCACGTCTTAGAAAGGCTTCTCCGCTTAAACTTTTAATTCTGGCCTTAAGAGCGCGCTCGGTTAATAAATGGAAGATACTCAACAAGACAAATAAGATCGGCCGTAATTGTGATATTCATCCTACTGCTTATATTGAAGGAAGCACGATCGGTGACAATGTTGTCATAGGCGCCGGTTCCGTCATAAGGATGTCAAAAATCGGGGCCGGTACAAGTATCGGTAGCAATTGCACTTTAGAATTTTCCGTACTGGGTGAAGGATGTGCCATTGACTCCATGGCCGGAGCGTTTTCATCCGTCATGTACCCGGGCGCTGTTTCCTCAACCAAATTTTTATTTACCAGCTTATGCGGAAAAAATACATTCCTGGCTGACGGGGTAGTTGTCTCCGACTATCGCTTTGACGGAAAAAACGTATCTGTTATGAAAAACGGCAATCCTGTTGATACGGGAAGCCTTGCACTGGGCATTTGTCTGGGGCATGATGTTTATCTGGCTGGCGGGTGCGTTTCAGAGCCGGGAAGAAGTATTCCAAACGGCGTGAGAATTGCGCTTGAAAAAGTCCGTACCATTGGCAAGTGCGGGATCAAAGGAGAGATTCCGGGATACCAACGGGTTAAAAAAATAGCAAAACATTGACGGCTTTGTAAAAAGTCCAAATTCTTTGTTGCGCTGCATCCCTCGCTGCTTCAAGGTAGGCTAACTACTAATCATTGCTCAGGATTTGCGCGCCTCGCCAATTTTATAAGATTTGGTGGAGCTTTTGTACTTTGCCGTCTAAATCGGACTTTTTACGAGATCATCAACATTAACGTTGAAACTTAGGCGATGTAATTTTTGATACCGTTTTTTTTATGCCTTTTTTTATACGTGTGATCACAAAATGGATCGCCTTTTTCAAGTGTAAATTTACGTTCAAATATAATATTGGGCTGGTATTTTTGACAATAAACGATATCAACATCGCAGAAAGCCTTCGCAAGCTTACGCATACCTAACAGTTTGGCAACCTCAACAAATTGACAAACCGTCACCTTAAACTTTACCATATCCGGCGCATCAATCGCTATTTCTGATTTTTCAAATGGAATTTTCGATACAGTCTCTTTCATTTTAGCGCTAAAAGCAGAGAATTTTTCATCTTTTTGGTAAGTGGGGATATGAGATGACAACGAATTTGTACTCATCGTAACAATTTTTTTATAAAAAAAATCATTCATCCTGTTTTTACCAAAAAAATATCTGGCGGTGTGATATACACAGGCAAAAGGGGAAAATACGAATATCAAAAACATTTTTTTAAATATCATACAGGTATAGACTCTAATTTTCTAACTCAACGGCATCAGATACTTTACGCCACAGGTCACCGGAAGAGCGATTACCAAAGTAGGCAATAATTGCTCCCAACAGATCTTTCGTATCTTTGTATGACGTAATTGCTCTTTTCAGCGATGTTAATCTTGATGAAGTGTCTTTGTAAACCTGGGCAACGCCTTCACGCAGCTGATCAGGTGTCATGTTCTTCGGTTTATATAAAACTTTTGTGAAATCCAAATACTGCCAATCGTGAGGATAATTTGTGTATAACAGTCTTCCTTCCTTCTCAAGTCTTTCAAATAGTCTTGTACCCGGAAAAGGGTTTAGAATTGAGAGTTGTGCCGTATCTATCTTTGACTCTAAAATAAAATCCGTTGTTCTCTGAAAAATATCCGGATAATCATTATCATTACCCATAACAAATGATCCAATTATAAGTCCAATGCCGTTGTCATGAATTTTTTGTACAACCTCTTTATAATGATCCACACCCATTTTTAAATTTCTGGTTTTCTGGATTTCTTTAAGTGATTCTTCGTTGAGGGATTCAAAACCGATGAAACAGCTTGAGCAGCCGGCTTTTTTAGCCCATTTTAAAACTTCCGGATTGTTTACAAAATCAATTCCAACGTAACATCCCCATCGTTTTTTTATTCCTCTGTCAACCATGCCTTTAAACAAACGAATCGCTCTTTCTTCTGCCTTTTTTCCATGACCAAGAATATTGTTATCTGAAAACATGAAAAACTTGCGGGGTAGGTTTTCCAGTTCATCCAATACATCTTCAACAGGTCTTTGTCTGTACTTGTGCCCATTAAATAACCCTACAGTACAGAACTCACAATCATTGGGGCAGCCTCTGGAAGTTTCCACTGTAAACAATTTATATTTCCAGGAGTAGAGATCCGTTCTGGGGAGAACTTGATTTTCCAGAGAAATAAGTTCTGACGTGTACCGCTTTTTCATTTCATTTTTCTCAAAATCCTTTAATACAGTTCCCCATATTGATTCTGCCTCACCTATAACAACCGTATCAACATACTGTGCGGCTTCATCTGGCAGCATTGAGACATGCACGCCGCCAATAACTGTTTTTATTCCTTTTCGCCTGTAAATCTTAGATACTTCATATGCTCTGGGCGCATTACAGGTGTAGGTAGTTATAGCGACAAGATCAGCCTCCTCAAAAGTTAAATCCTCAATATTTTCATCATTAATTTTTATATCCCAATCGGGAGGCGTCAGTGCAGCCAGGTACCCTAAACTTGATGATGGAATTGTGATCAGATTGGCCAGATTTGGTTTTTTGCTTTGAGCCGGATTTATTAATAATAATTTTTTTTTCATTGTTTTTCTCTACCTATTATGGATTATAGCCAGCATTCCGAAATGTCGTGTTTTACGGTCATTTTTTTTTAAAACAATAGAACTTTTTACATCCAATCTGTTAAGGCTTGCCTTTATTATAGCATCGCATTGGCTTATGATGAATAATCATCTCAAACGTGCACCGGTTACAGCTATCACAGGTAATGGGATCTTTTTCTCCTTTTTCAAATTGGTTGACCAGGTTAGGTTGACGAATAAAGGGACGGGATAAAGAAATAAAATCCGCATCCTTGTTTTTAAGTATATTTTCTATTGTTTCTCTGCGGCGAATGCCACCGACAGAGATAACCGGTACATTGACCTTTTTCTTGACAGCTGTCGCAAAAGGTAGAAAATAGGCCTCACTAAATTCCGCATTTTTTCGCATTTTTTTTTCGATCAAAAACCGGATGAGTAATTTTTCAGCAATATTCCGGTTTTTTATCAGTAGATCTCTGGGGATGTCTCCTCGGATAGTGGAAAATCCGGTTTCGCCAATACCACCGCTCACTTCAATGGCATCTATTCCCAGTTCATCCAGTTTTTCACACACTGCCAATGACTGATCAATGGTTACCCCATTTGGAAAGCAGTCTTCTCCATTTAGTTTAATCAGAACCGGATAATCCGGGCCTACGGTTTCGCGGATTAATTCATACACCCTTATCAGAAAACGCATTCGATTATCCAAAGAACCTCCCCATTCGTCTTTCCGGCGGTTTGTGTGACAAGAGAGGAATTGATTAATCATATATCCATGTGCAGCATGGATCTGCACACCATCAAATCCGGCTTCCTTTACCCGTCGTGCAGCGTCTCCATAAGCAGTTATGGTTTCTTCGATTTCATTTAGAGACATCTGTCTGGGTTTGACAAGCGACATCATATCGCGAACCGCTGATGGTGCAATCGGTTTTTGAGCAATGAAATTGGGATAACATTGTCGACCCGCGTGATTAATCTGGGCAACGATTTTAGCGCCGTGCTCATGAACGGTTTTCACAACTTTTCTGAGATCATCCACAATTTCATCTCGATGCATAACGATACTTCTCGGCAGCGCCTGACCGATAGGATTCAAATAGAAATTTCCGGTAATGATAAGCCCAACACCACCTCTTGCCAGCTGTCTATAAGCCTTGAGATATTTATCTGTCACGCGACCGTCTTCTGTTGCAAGGAGTTCGGCGGTTGCTGACCTGACAAATCGATTTTTAATATCCATCTTTCCGATTGTGCCGGGTTCAAATAATGTTGTCATGTTCTATTTCTATTCCCATTATCAATCATTTGTTTTAATTTCTATAGGTCACTGAATCGTCATTTATTCAACAATCGCAAAACCGATTTCAAATCATGCCATTTAGATAACAATGATTTCGGACCAGTTATTATTTCGGATCTGTTTCAACTAAAAGATGAACATGATCCGGCCTAATTTTTAGGAATAAAAGAAATAAGGAATAAGATATTGCTTCCAAATAAGTCATCTCTCCAATCAGTTGAAATGATGGATGATTTATTTTCTGATACAGTGGTGACGCGACACCATGAAAAGTTTTTTACGACTTGATATATCTCAAAAATCGTCTTGTATGTCAAGTTTTAACAGGTATTTTATGTTGTGGCGTGTTCGGGAGTGGCTTTAGGAGGAGCGGTCGGTTATGTCGGATCAATAGATGATGCCTGAAAAATTCTGAAATCCCGTGCCATTTTCACCGATTTTGGCGGCACCAGTCCTCTGCCGGTTCACAATTTATTGCGCCCGGAAATCTTCAAATGAGGATTGAGCATATGAATCGTCATACGTCAACTCGCGGACTTGCTCATTTATTTTGACCGGCGGATCATGATTCCGGACATACCAGAAATTCTGATCCACGGTAAAGAATCCAACGAGTTCCAACAGTATTGCAAAAGTTGCAAAAAGCGTAGACTATCGATAACTGTAGGCACCGCTGTCTGTTTTATTAAATTTGCAGATTACACAACATCTTGGGGTAACGGAAATATCTAAAAGTTGTGATCACACAGAAAAAGACAGGGCGTTTTCAACCTGCGATTCGAGAATATTATGGAAATTCAACCACGATATGTGGGATGTTTGATTTTTAAAAATCCCGTAAAGTTTATCACAATGTGCACTGGCGGCCGTTGCGGGAATGTTGTCTGTTTTTATCGATATTACGCACCTTCGAGATTTTCTGAAATACTGTCATTTTGAAACAATCTTAGGTCATTATTATTTCAATTTTAATGTAGGGTTTAAGACCGGATAACGGCTATTTTTGGAATAAATATTCATAAAATTCAAACTATGAATTGGTCCGAAAAGGATTTATAAGGATTCACTAAAGGCAGACCCTTTGCAGGATTCATGCAATTGGGATTATCTGCCACATCTTGACATAAATGCCTCTATGCTTCGCCAGTATCGACCCGATCGGCTTTCTGACTGTCCGATCTCCGGCATGATTGCAAAAACCAAGGGGGTAAAAAAAGCCCATCCTCCACCAGAAGAGGATGATCCTGATTGGACCAGATAGAATTCGCGCTGGAACCGTCGCCGGAGATTTCCTGGCAAGCAACCACCACGCCCGAAGATCATCATCCGGCAGCCGATTTCAAAATTTCCTCCAGCCTGTTTCCGGCCGCTTGATGTTTGAGAATCTCAAGGGCTTTTTCGGCAATAAGGCTTCCGGCCTCCAGCGGAGGGATGCCCCGGTTATAGATATTCGATATAACGGTATATTCGTATGCGTCCGCCTGCACACCGGATTCTTCCGGAAGTGATGCGTCATTTTTCGTTTCACCGGGAAACATAATATAGGCGGACATGCTCTTGGATGCCTGGGCGTCACCGCCCGGCCGTTCGCCTATCAGCATAATCACCAGTCGCGGATTGACTTCCTGTGCGATGCTTTCGACCAGCTTTACTCTGCCGAAAGGGGCAACGATTATTTTTCCGACGCGAAGATCGCGGCTCTCCAGCCCGTCTAAAAGAACGGGAAGCAGCTGCGGTATGTTGTGGTGAATGGCATCAGCGCTGAGACCGTCGGAAATGACGATCTGAACGTCTTTGGAGCAATCGGTTTTCAGGTCCGCCGCACTTTGCGCGGACAGACGGGTTCCCCGCTCCGGATTGTTCAGATGGACTTTCCGACTGTCCGCCAGGGTGGCGACCCATTTGAAACGATCCGGTTCAAGGTCATGGATTTTGAGTTGTTCAGGATCGAGATCGCTGTATATGGCGTTGCGTGCTGCCGCCTGGTTAAATCGTGACGTTCGGGAGACGTCATTGGCCGGACGGGGGCCGGCATTTTCAAAGCCGTAGGCAGCCGGCAGCGACTCCGAAAGAGACTGGAATTCCATTTCGGAAGAACAGAAGATGGACGGATCGCCCCAATGCGGGCCGCGGCAAAAACCACCCGCCGGCGAGCGGGCAAAGATCCCTTTGGAGACGGCCCATTCGGCATATTCGGGAGCCGGGCTGCGGCCGTAAATTTCCCTGAGTGTCTGGTCATCATGGCCGCTGGTATCGAAATAGGCCAGCATTCGATCGCTATTCAGATAGACATCCATGTAATAATTGGCCCCGGCGGCTGTCAAAAGTTCCGTTGCGATCTGCTGCCCCTCGACCGTAATTCCGGAGTGAAGCGTATAGCAGGGCGCCATGCCCATGGGCAGTCCCATCAATTTCCCCATGAAATGGTCCTGAAGGTTGGACAGGATCATCTCCATGTTGTCATTGTGGGTTTCCGGACCGATGAACCCGGTGACATTGTTGACCATAAACGGATCGTAACGTCGGGCAAGCCCGTAACACAAAGCCTCACAGGTCGCCATGTCGATATTGTTATGCTTGCCGTAGCTGACCTCGCTGCCCTGGCCGGTTTCGAAATACATCATCTGGTCTGCCTGCCCGCGAAGCGGCCCGATCCGGTCCATCGTGTCGTAGGCAAAGTCAAGATAATCGACGGTAACGTCGAATTCCTCAACCAGGGTGCGATCGGTACCGGCAAGGCTCTGGAACAGAATCTCGACAGGTGCCCCCTGTTCCAGGCAGCTGATCTGCGTCTTGATGTGGCCCAGTACACAGATCTGGGTCGGCGCGCCCGTTTCACGGCGGATGGCATCGAGCTGCCCCAGTATGGCTGAAATGTTCTGAACCGTATCCTCGGCCGGATTGACGCCGATGAGGCAGTCTCCGGTTCCCAGGGACAGTCCTGTATAGGTCAGCAGGGTCAGTCCGTCCAGGTGATCGGTCGGATGATTCGGCTGAAGCCTTGAGCAAAGGGTGCCCTGCTGCCCGATCCGGGTGCGGGCCCGGGTCGGCGTTTCAATTTTTTTTGACAGCAGGATCAGCTCATGGACATCCATGAGTTTGGTCAGCGCGGCCGCCATGGGGCCGGTCAATCCACTGCCGATCCGCTTGATGACATCGCCCGGCTGCCGCATCAGGTGGTCTTTGAGCGTCCCTAAGGTCATGCGTCGAATTTCATCAAATGCGGTCGCGTCGATGGCATAGTTAACCCGCATGACGGAATCCGTTCGACCCTCCTCGTCGGTCAGGGGATGGTCGAATAAATGCTCCAGCGTCAGAGACGACATCAGGGAGCGGGCTGCCTCGCGTTCGGTTTCACTGGCGGCCGAGAGTCCGGCGGAACGGTCTCCGGCTTTGCCGTAGTCCGCAGCTCCCAGGAGGCGCTTGAGGCCGTGAAAAGTAAAGGTCCTGCCCATGATACGGGTGGTGTAGTCCATGTCGGGTTGCGGTGCAGGTATCCGGATATCTGCAATGGGGGTCAGTGGTTTCAAAATAAATCCTTTTTTTTCTATATGTTTTTCAACACGTGTCCTGCGTGTTGGTGATTCTGATGTTTGAACGGGACGCCGCATGATGCATCCCGAAAAAAGAGACCGGCACCAATGCACCCTTTTTCCTGCCAATGGTTACAAACTGGGTGTCCCGATCGGGGATCTCGTCTAAGACCAGAAGGGGCAGGGCGTATTGTTTCCAGCCGGTGGCATAGTTGCCCACGGTTTTTCCGCAATTGCTGTTCATGAGCAGTACCACCGGGCGATCCTCAGGCCAGTCCGCTTCCTTCATCAGCGCACCCAGCAGCCGGCCAAACCGCCGAAAGCACTCAACTGCCTGACGGCTTTCAGAGCGGCCGGGTGTGCCGTTCACCTGAATGGCGCCGCCGGTCTGACACTTTCGGACCATCTTCAGCCCATGGGAAATTCTGCTCTCTTTGTCGTCAATTTTCAGCCGGGCCACCACCGGCAAATCCTTTAGCGGCAGCAACTGGGGGGCCGGGAGAAACAGCGTTGTGCCCGAAATTTCCGTGTGATGCAGCGCCAGTCCGTAAACGGTGGCATGTCCCCTGCTCTCGGGCATGCAGCTCAAGAGGTTTTTGGAGAGAATCGGAGAGGAGGCGATCCGCCGGGCCAGGTCGATTCCCAGATCCCCGAATGCGGTAATCCCGGGCATCGGTTCACCCAGGGCTGCCCTGTAGACAAGGGCGCCGACACCGCCGGAGAATGTTATCATCGGATCATGAGCTGTTTCGGGAACGTTCAGGGGCAACTGCTCGATAAACGCGAATCGGGAGTCTTCTGCCAGGTCCCGCTGCCCGGTGGCAATCTCTTCAAGATACCGGATCATCAACTCCAGGAGACGATCCCGTGCATCGGCCGCCACAATATCTCCCGGTGTGATATCTATATCCAGTTGACGCAGGAGTCTTTCTCCAAAGGAAGAAATGCCTGTCAGCCGGTAGGTTCCCGGCGAAAAGCGAAAGTGGCGGGCCCCGATAAACGCGCATCCGGTGGACAGAATATCCCCGTTTAATCCCAGGGCCGCATTGGTGGTCCCTCCCCCGATATCCAGGTTAAGCACCGGTCGCCGGGGGCGGCTCCGGGACATGCCATAGCAGCTGCCCATAAATGCCAGCCAGGATTCCAGGGCCGGATCATCAGCCGTTGCAATCAGTGATTCTCCCGCATACTCATGTACCAGGGCCGTCAGCTTGTCGGCGTTGCGCCGGGTGGCTGCCAGGCCCGTGACAATGGCACCCCCGGAGAATATGTCGTCAATTTCAAGTCGCCCGTCGGTCATCCATCCCCGGATAATGCGACGCAAGGCGGGAAGGTCCAGATCGTCACCGGTGAAGGGCGTAAAAACGGTTTTCGACCGGTAGATGATTTTGGGCCGTTCGAGGGAGACCTCACCGGAAAATCGATGCCTGCCGACCCGCAAACGGGCGGCCACAGCGCTGCTGGTCGTCGATCCGAAATCAAATCCAAGCAGGGTGACCGAGCGCGCCGACGGGCGGAAAACCCGCCCGTCGCTCGAACACGCGGATATGCCTGGCGTCTGGACGGGGCCGGTCATGCGGCTCCCAGGTGCGATCGTCGCGATTCGGTCCATGCCTGAATCAGCCGGTCGGTAATGGTCGCGATGAATGCAACGCCCAGTCCGGCGGTCAATCCCAGCCCGTTATCCGCCCGTGTCAGGGCGATGTAGACCTCCTGGCCCAAATCCCGGGTGCCGACCAGGGCGGTAATGACGACCATCGAAAGGGCCAGCATGACTGTCTGGTTGATGCCCAGCATGATATCCGGAAGGGCCAGCGGCAACTCGACCTTCCAGAAAGTTTGATATGGGGTGCACCCCGAAACAACGGCTGCTTCCCGCACGGTTGCGGGGACGTTCAATATGCCGTGCACGGTATAGCGAATGGCGGGAACCACGGCATAAGCAACGATGGCGATTAGGGCCGATACATCGCCCACGCGAAACAGCATCACCACCGGCATGAGATAGACAAAGGACGGCAGCGTCTGGAGGGTGTCTAAAATGATATTTATCACGCGCGACATGGAATTGCTCTTGGCGGCCCAGACGCCGATAATCAGACCAATGACAGTGGAAAGCATAACGCCGATGCCGCACAGGTAAACGGTAATCATGGCTTTTTCCCAGAACCCGGTGACCGCGATAAATCCGGCCAGCGCCACCACCAGGCCCGCAAGCTTAAACCCCTTCAACCGATAGGCAACAAGCCCCAGCGCCATGATCACCCCCAGCCAGGGCAGTCCGATTAAAAATCGTTTGAACGGCATGAGCAGTGTCAGTAGAAGACCGCTGCGGATCCATTCGAGCTGATCATAACAGTTGATGTTGATAAATTTGATCATTCCGTCCCAGAAGGGGCCGGTGGTCACCTCCCAGGTCTCGGGGTAGTTCATCAGCACCGGGAATATCATTCCCAGCGCATAGCCGCCCAGGATAACGGCGACGGCCAGAAGGGAATGGGCGTGACGTTTGAGAAACGTCGCGTCACGCAGATTGACAGGTGCTTTGCATGCGAAGGCCTGGCTGAGGCGATCCAGCGCAATGGCCATGACGACGATGGCGATCCCAGACTCCAGTCCGGCACCGATCTTCAGGCGTCGAAGGGCTGCGAGAACATCGTACCCCAGGCCGCCGGCACCGATCATGGAGGCGATGATGACCATGTTCAGGGAGAGCATGATGACCTGATTCAGGCCGACCATCAATTCCGACATGGCTGCCGGTATTTTGACTTTCCACAGGAGCTGGCGGCGGGTGCAGCCGATCATCTGTCCGGATTCAATAATTTCGGGGGGTGTTGCACGCAACCCCAGCATGGTACAGCGGACCATGGGGGGGGTGGCATAGATGATGGTGGCAATCATGGCGGAAACCGGCCCGAAGCCGAACAAAAAGAGAATCGGGATCAGGTAGGCGAACACCGGCACCGTCTGCATGAGATCCAGCAATGGCAGGACCCATGCCTCGATCCGGCGGCTCCCGGCGGTAACGATGCCGATGGCCAGCCCGACCAGGGCTCCGATGGCAACGGAAATCAATATGGCGGCCAGGGTCATCATGGCGCTTTCCCATTGACCGAACACGGCCAGATAGAGAAACGCCGATCCGGCCAGAAGGGCAAGGTTCCACCCTTTGCCGGCATGCCCGAGGATGGCAGCCACGCCCACGACAGCAATCCAGGGCAGGTGGGGGATATGCAGCATCTGGCCACCGCCCGTCGCAATATCGACGCCGGTGGCAAAGATCCCCAGTGCCCATGTCATGGGCCATTCGAGCAGCCAGGCCACAGATCGGGTCATTTCTTTGAATGTGAAAACCCCGAAACTGAGATCGTTGATCAGCCAGTCCATGAGACGATTCAACAGGTCTTTGAAGGGCAGTACCCAGTCTTCCGGGTAGACCGCCATCCAGGGCGGATCAATGAAACGGGTCGTCACCCAGGTCATGAGTACCGCCACCCAGATCCAACGGGTGACGGGGGCCGATTTCAACTCTGACCAGATTCGGCGCCAGGCCCGTATCAGGGGGGCGCTCCGGTCCACCGGTTCCATCTCCACCATCTCCTCTATCGATTCCGCGTCCGGTTCTGCTGCGGGGCAGCTTATGGGCGCAAAGGGGACCGGTGGGGTTTTGTAAAATCCGGCAAATGAGCATATCTCATTAGCACCCATGGGTTGCAGCCTCCTCTCCGATAAAGACCCTGAGCGCATTTTGCATGCTGATCTCTCCGATAATCCGTTCCGACGCGTCGACCACAGGTATGGGCTCCTGCTGATTGATGAATCGACCGATGAGTGCATCGATTTTCGTGTCTGCAGCGACCGGGGAGACGGTTGGCGGAATGGGTGAAGCGCTGTCTAAAGGCGTCATGACGGAGGCGGCCGACACGACCTTTGCCCGGGGAACCTTTTGTGTGAATTCTGAAACGTATGCGTCGGCCGGATGCAGGAGCAGGGTTTCCGGGGTACCGACCTGGACGATTTCTCCATTTTTCATGATGGCGATACGGTCCGCCAGCCGGATGGCCTCGTCGAAATCATGGGTGATGAAAACGATGGTTTTGTGGAGAACTTTTTGAAGCCTTAAGAATTCATCCTGCATCTCCGCGCGGATCAGGGGATCTAAGGCCGAAAAGGGTTCGTCCAGGAACCAGACCTCCGGGGCGACCGCCAGCGACCTGGCAATGCCGACCCGCTGCTGCTCTCCGCCGGAGAGTTCCCTGGGGAAATAATATTCCCGGCCTTTGAGACCCACCAGTTCAATCATCTGCTCGGCCTCTTCTTCACGGGCAAATCGTGCCATGCCCTGGACCTCTAACGGAAAGGCCACATTGTCAAGAACATTGCGGTGGGGCAGGAGGCCGAAATTCTGGAATACCATGCCCATTTTTTTCCGGCGGATGTCGATGAGGGTTTTCTCATCGGCTTTGAGAAGGTCCATGCCGTCGAAGATAATCTCACCGGCAGTGGGTTCGATCAACCGCGTCATGTTCCGTACCAGCGTGGATTTCCCGGATCCGGATAATCCCATGATGACAAAAATCTCTCCTTCATAGATTTCCAGAGATACATCCCGGGTAGCCCCGATATAGTAGGCTTCCCGGATTTGCTCGTAGGTCGGGCGATTGTCGTGAGCGGCCAGGAAGCGCTCCGGATGTTTCCCGAAGAGCTTCCATACATTGCGACAGGCCAGCTTCACGGTGCCAGGGGTCAATTTTTCTGTTTTGGGAGCGATCATGATTATTTGATCCATTCCTTCCAGACAGCTTCGTGTGTTTTCAAATAGTCCGCAACGACATCTTCCAGTTTTTCTCCGTCCAGATCGATTCTGGCGATCATTTCTCCCATCTCTTTATTTTCGATATGGAACGCCTTGATCGCTTTGTAGGCTCCGGGCCATTTATCTTTGAGGCCGGCCCAGGCAACTTTTTTGATCCATCCTTCCGGTTTGCCGCAGTCATGAGTCATTTCGGGATTGCCGCCCCAGGTCGGATCCTCGTAGCATTCATCGGTATATTTCGGAAACTGGATCCATTCGCCTTTATATTTGATGGGGACCCAATGCGGCGTGTAAACCCACAGGAGGATCGGGGCTTTTCGCTGGTAGGCGGAGGTGAGTTCGGCAAACAGTGCCGCGTCTGTGCCGGCATGGACCACTTCGTAATCAAGGCCGAGCGCCTTGACCCGCTCCTCGTCGAAGCCGCCCCATGTCACCGGTGCGCAGAGGTAGCGCCCTTTGGGGGCGGTTTCGGGTGCCGCAAAAACCTTGACATATTTGTTGAGTGCTTTCCAGTCCGGGAGATCCGGGCACTGTTCCTTCATGTAAGCCGGATACCACCACTCTTCCTTGGCAAACAAACCGGTTTCGCCGAGGTCTTCCGTCTTTCCGGTTGCCAGGGATTTGAGCATCGCCTGCTTGCCGGTGGTTTCCCAGATTTCCATCGCCAGGTGCAGATCTCCGGATTCTAGTCCGGCGAACTGGGCAATATAATCGGCAGTGACATATTTGATACGATACCCCATGGATTCCAGAATATCTCCCATCAGATGGCTGGTGATCAGCTGACCGCTCCAGTCGTGCAGGGTGATTTTGATCGGGTCATTTGACTCCACAGATCCGCAAAGGGCGGAAGCCGGTGAGAATATCATTGCCGCAAGAAGCATCCACAGCCAAAAGTGAGTACAACGTCTTTTTATCTTACATTCTTTCCTTTTCATTTTTAAATCCTTTCCTCTTCATCCCATATCCTTGTCCAGGATATGGGTTGCTTTTTTGGGGTATGGGTTATTTTTTCTCGGTGATGCGCCATGCAAGCGCTACGTATTAAGCAACATGCATTTTGCATGCCATAAACCCATCGATGTGATCTCTTTTTTACAATAATCTTAAAATCCATTGGGTTATTTTCCGTATTATACTTTAGCTGCCACATTGTGGGATTTGAAAATAAAATACAGAATTGTAAGTTTGCACTTGCATCATTACAAATATGTAATATTTGGGCGAACACGGAACGTGCAGGGAACGAAAAGGGGCGAGTTAAGTTAACCATCAAAAAATATGAATATTAGTCTGTAATCTTTCTCCAATGGTGGCGCAATTTTGAAATTTTCGGAGTCAAAAAAAGCATTAAAGCCAGTGTGCAATCCTTTCAGTACTTGCCATCCTTGCAATTAATGCAAATTCTTGTTGCACCAGATTAAGTTATTAACAATCAAAAAACTTACGTTAACGGAAGGGGGCGTTTGAGACCTTTGGTTCATCTTTTGGCGGGTATAAGGGCTGTGAAAAATATAAATGCCGCGATCTTGCGGGTCGATTGCTTCGCCTTCTTTGTTGCGATGCAACATACGCATCTCGATATGTTTGCTTCATCGCGCCTTGAATGTGGAAGCAAAATCCTTCGCTATTTGGGATATTTTATTTTTTCCACGGCCCTAAAAGCGGTTTTAAATGGAATTGATTATCTTTTTCTGCCATTATCCTCATTTCATTAGAACTGAAAACTCTCTCAGCTTTAAATCATATCAATGTTTCTGTCCTGAAAAGCGATAGTTTTCTTTGTACTGAATTTTGCCGTTCGGTTTTTGTATTCTTCTGAAAAAATTGTGCGATGGCTTTCGGGCAGGAATGCAAAAGCTGTGTTCATTCTTGGAATGATAAATGACTCTGGCCGTCCCGGTTTTTGTTTCAGAGGCCGGGATATAAGTCATCCGCTCGGATGAAAATGACGCTGGATAATTTATCGGGCCAGATTTTCCAGTCCCTCTTCATTGTCTGGCCAGAGGGTCTTGTCGCAATAGACGTTGAAGCTGCTGTGATGCTGGCACATCATATTATCGATGACAAGATCGGTGATCATTCCCTCTTTTTTGAGCAGGCAAAGACCTCCCGGCGAAATGAATCCTCCAACTCCCTTGCAACGGGTTGCGGCCCCTTGATGAAAAGGCCTGTCCGTGCGTTGCACGCCGACAGGCCGTTTTCATAAAAACAGCCATCGGTTGCGATAATGTGCAGATGGGGATTAAAATTCTGAAAATCGCCGAAGATCTGGGCCGCGATTACGCCGCCGGGAATCGTGTCATCTTATCTCACACTGGTTTTCAGATATGTGGATAAGACTTTCCAAGCACACAGGGAAAGCTCGGCAAGCAGCAGGCGATGGTCATAGTAGATATCCACGCCCATAGAGGCTGTTGATTTCAGAGACCAATTAAATACGCGAAGCTGTTTGGGGATGGAGTACTCCCATTGACGATGTGGCAAATGTTTCAAGACCTCCTCGCACATCCATTCACCGAACTCGATGACTTTTTTCTGGTGGCAGGAGGGGCAGAAATGACGGCGCTTGCAGGAAAAACGGCAAAAGATACTCATGGCCGCAATCAAGGCATCTCACCCGGGCAAATTTTAGGTGCAGGGCCCCGCAGTTCAGATACCGGTAAATCATGTCCCGGACATAAGGTCTGAAAAATCCATACTGACTTTGGTAGCGATTATCCTAAGCCATCTCCAGGTCTTCAAAATGATCTACGTGCATTGGAAGTTAGGCGTCGTATTCGGATTGCGCGGTTCGTCAATGTCATATTGTTTTTAGGCAGGGCATGCATTGAACATAGGGAATCACCTGGATAATAATGTTTAATATTTACCTATATGATAATTAATATCAATACGTTGTGTTGAAACAAGACTTTTGCGCTATAGATCGGGTTGAATCAATCTCCGATTATGTCAAGAAATAAAACTTTGGTGAGACAAAGATAGTGCTCACCATCAAAACTCTCCTCCTCATTGCATCTTGCAATAGCTTGTGCTCGCCGTAAAATTCTGGCCATCTGTGCAACATACCAACCGAATTCAGTGCTAATGCCGGTTTATTCAATAAGGCAATTTTTCCATATCTTGGGGTAGCGGAAATCAATAAAGTTGTGATCAGGCCAACAAATGTCAGATAATTTTCAACCTGCGATTCGAGAATATTATGGAAATTCAACCACGATATGTGGGATGTTTGATTTTTAAAAATCCCGTAAAGTTTATCACAATGTGCACTGGCGGCCGTTGCGGGAATGTTGTCTGTTTTTATCGATAGTCCACGCATCAAAAAAAATCTGGAATACTGTCGGTTTTATCTCCATTCTTGAATTTATAAAAATCATTATCATCTAATTTGGTTGTACTTTAACAAATCTCAAGCACAATATATGGTATGCAATCTCGTGCTGTTAATTGAAAAGTAAAATTCAATGGTTTCTCTCTTGAAGTGCATTAATTGGAACAAAAAACGACCAATTTGAACTATGTTCATTTTTTAGCAAAAAACCAAAATCGGAATAACAATTTGATATACATTAAATTATTATGTTTTTGATAATTTGGTGCTTTTTTGGTAATATTACCAAAATTTATCAAAATATTCGGTTTCTGGACAAAAAGAAGCCGGTCTGTTGAATAACTAATGTTAGTCGTAATATATTAGATAAAACGTCGTCATAAACAAACCGTAACAGGAGGCGTGACATGATCAAAGACGAAGGGCTCAAGGCAATCGCGGTCGAGATTCTCAGTATGACAGAGGAGGATATGGCAAAAGTGACTCCCGAAATGGAAAAGACTATTTTAAACGCAACGGAAGCGGTCGATAAATATCGATTGGTCGCCGAAGTGGTCAGCTCCAAGTATTGTTATGCCGGGCTACAAGTTGGGCAGAAGTATGTGTTGGATAGAGCTGTAGAGATCAACGCACAGGAGAGTACGGCGCCCTTGTGCCTGGGGGCGATTCAGCCACTTTATGAAAAGAGTACATCGTTGTTAGATCGCATGTACCAAAAGGGTGATATAACCGCTTTTATGGCTGGATTTAGATGCACAGATCCTGGTCTCGAACTGGGAGGGTTGGGAACTGTTGAGTTCAAGATTTCGATTGAGGAGAAATAGTCACTGCGGTATCGAAAAAAAACCAATTGAAACGCCGTTTGCGTTACTTATTGTCTTTAAGTGATGGTTGAAATGAAGGCTCACGTAGGAAGAAATACAACAAATAATATATCTCGACTAACAAATGCGTAAACCGAACGCTTGTCACTAAGCTCCTCGCGTCGGTTACGCATAGTTAGACATCAGATGAAAGATAAATTGAAAACATATTTACAGGCATTAAAACAAATGCCTGAGATACTGCGTGATATTACCATATTTCTACTTTAAAGGGGATTAAATTCATAACGGAGTTGAATCGACGGCTGCGCGGACATTACAATTATTACAGTGTGGTCGGCAACTTAAGGTCATTATGGCGTTTTTACAGTTGGGCGATTGAAAGTGCATTCAAATGGCTAAACCGACGAGGTGGAAAGCGAAAAAGCTTTGCCTGGAAGGCAATTAATTGGCCATCGAGCGACTCGGGATTGCTAAACCCAATCTCCCACTATCGACCAAACGACATCGGGTATTTACATAATGCTAATGATTTGCGCGAAAGCGAGTACAACCGAGGAATCGGATGCGGGAAAACCGAACGTCCGGGTCTGTGCGGGGGGTGCCGGGTAACCGGCGTTCCTACCGCGAGATGAGGCAACAAAATCAGGTCAGGGAGTAGAAACATGTCATGGGTTTATTTGATAATTGCTGGCTTGTTTGAATGCGGATGGGCCATTGGATTAAAATATACTTTTGGATTTACAAAGCTTATTCCATCATTACTGACCGTCTCAGGTATGGTCATTAGTGTTTGGTTATTATCATTGGCTATGAAGACTATTCCAGTAGGCACAGCATACGCCGTATGGACTGGCGTTGGTGCGGTTGGAGTAGCAATATTGGGTATGATCCTATTTAGTGAATCACGAGACATCCTCAGGGTTGTCTGTTTGCTTCTCATTGTATCCGGAATAGTGGGACTCAAATTAGTTTCAACAGAATAACGGAGGTCTCATAATTTTTAGAGCTGACGGCAATAGCCCTCGATAGGGCTTTTCCCAAAGCTTCGGTCAAATCATTTTTGTTAATCCACTGTCGGAGTAAACGCAGCTCAAACAGTGTCTCCCTTGTTCCACACAAACCTCGGTTCAGGGCTGCATCGCAATGGGCAAACCCTTTCGGCGAACAATTTTTATCATTATTCTTATGTTGCCGTACCGGGTTTGGGTTTGACGAAATAAATAGTTTCCTTGCCATTTATCCGCGCAGAGCGCGTTTGAAAACCAACGGATCTCAAGTGGCGCAAGCACTCCGACAAAGTATTTCATCATTTATTTTGTATCCATACATAGCAAAGAGTATTGATCAGAGACTTTGTTAGCAAATTGCAAAATGAGTGGGCAAAAAGTCTTGGGGTGGCACGGGCAACTGGTTGCCAGTGTTCCGGAGGAGCAAAAGGGGGAATTCAACAACCTTGCAAAATGCCACTTTTATTTCACAGCATTTGTGCCACAGTTTGAACGCCGGAGGAATCCCATTGCAGCATAGCCGAGAGAAGCTGGTTTCCATGGGACAAGGGAGCAAACTGTCTGAGCGGCGGCAAAGCTGAAGTCTTTGAGAGGCAAAAAGGTGAACAAGAAATAAAATAAACTTTCCGGGCCAAAGATTGATCGAGTTTTTGATCCCGCCATGGAAACCTGCGGATCGAGGGAACATGCTGCAGGGCGGGTTTCTTTTGCTACTTTGCTTTGCCCGCCAAAGAAAAGTAGAGAATATTTTCGATTTTCAAACGACCGGGAAAACGCACATTTACTCATTCTTAAAAGAAAATATCCATACAAATAATAAACATTCAATAATAATAATTTATTGTTGATGAGAATACAATAGGGTCAGGCCAGGCTTTTGACTTGGAATAAAAGACAAAATATTTTAAAATAACCCTGTTTTGGACTCAATATTTAATATTTCAGGAGGATGCCATGAAATACGAAAATATTATCGTTGAAATTGGAGATGATTTTGTCGCTGAAATAACGCTGAATCGTCCGGGCAGCCTCAACACGTTCAATGTTCCGCTGGCCAGGGAACTCGATCAGGCGTTTCAGGACCTTGACGCCGAAAATCAGGCGCGGGTGATTATCCTGAAAGGCGCGGGCAAGGCATTTTGCGCGGGTATCGATATAACAGATTTTGCCAATAAGAGTGTCATGGAATACCGGGACTGGATAGAGTGCATGCAGAACCCGCTGGTGACGATCAGCCGGATAAAAAAGCCGGTGATTGCCCAGGTGCATGGCGTTGCCGCGGCAAACGGCGCCGGTCTGGTGGCAGCCGCCGACCTTGCAACGGCCGGTGAAAAGGCCCGCCTGGGTCTGACTGCGATCAATGTCGGACTAAACTGCATTGGCCCGGTGATTCCCGTTACCCGGTCCGTGGGCAGAAAGAGGGCCCTTGAATTACTGCTTTTCGGTGATTTGATCCCGGCCAGTGAAGCATTAAGCATGGGGCTGATCAATCGCGTTATACCGGAATCGGATTTAGATACCCAAACCCGTAAATGGGCGGCAATTCTGGCGCAAAAGAGTCCTCAGGCGCTGCAGATCGCCAAAAAGGCGTTTTATGTGGCAGCGGATCTGGATTATTATAAAGCCTTCGAACATATGAACGAAGCGTTTGCCCGTCTGTGCGCAACCGAAGATGCCAACGAAGGGATCAGCGCGTTTCTGGAGAAACGAAGTCCTGAATGGAAAGAGAAATAGCATAGAATCCGTTTGAAATATCAAAAATACAGGATCGATTATGGAACGTGAAGTGTTGATCAAAGAGATAACAAATAACGTGGGAACGCTTAAATTCAACCGGCCTGAAAAGGGCAATTCTTTGACCCCTGAACTATTGATAGATATGCATTTGACCCTGAAAAAATGGGCGAAAAATGATCTGGTTCGGGTCGTCGTTATTACCGGCAATTCGGAAAAAGCGTTTTCAACCGGATACGATATTTCCGCCATCCCGACAGAACTTTCTCCCGAAGCAGCGGAACTTTTGCAGAAACGCAATCCCCTTGAGCTGGCACTGGACAGTATAAAGAATTTTCCTTTTCCGGTGATCGCCATGGTCAACGGCCATTGTTTCGGTGCCGGGCTGAATCTTGCCGTCTGTTGTGATATCCGCATTGGTGCGGATCATATCAAAGCAGGCATGCCCCCGGCAAAATTGGGTCTTGTGTATCATCCGGAAGGATTAAGCCAGTTTATCGAAGTCATTGGAATAGCAAAAACCCGTGAAATATTTTTTACCGCTCATACTTACACCGGCAAAGAAATTAAGGAAATGGGGCTTGTCAATTATCTGGTTCCGGCTAACGAGCTTTCTAAAACCGTATCCGCCATGGCGGAGGAAATATCAAATAATGCGCCGCTTTCATTAAAAGGAACGAAAAAGATTTTAAACATGATCGGAAAATCGTCACTGATCGCTTCTGAATATTTAAATGATGCTCAGGCGTTTATTGCTGAAGCCTTTAACAGCGATGATCTGCAGGAAGGCCAAGCTGCGTTTTTAGAAAAACGTAATCCCGTATTTACCGGGAAATAGTGATGATCCCGTAAAAAGTTTTTCATGGTGACGATTCACCACTGTAACAGCAAATAACTGTTACAAAACAGGCCGGGTTTCTTACCCGGCAATGAACAGATTTCATCTGTTGAAAATGGAATCCCGACCGACAATTGACTCCAACGTCAATTATGAAGTTATTTTGAAGCTTTATAACGTCACATTGCGCCGCTG
This sequence comes from Desulfococcaceae bacterium, assembly GCA_030145385.1. Taxonomy (GTDB): domain Bacteria; phylum Desulfobacterota; class Desulfobacteria; order Desulfobacterales; family Desulfosalsimonadaceae; genus SURF-3. The sequence goes on along the minus strand of JAQYVU010000007.1, from coordinate 62,056 downwards.
TTTAAAAATTAATTTGAAAATCTTAACAACGTGTTTTCCGCTTCATTTGCGATCCGGTCAAACAGCTCCTTGAGCGTGGGAATGTCGCGGGTCAGGCCGATGCCCTGGCCGCAGGAGAGAATGCCCTGGCCCACAATGCCTTTGTCATACATCAGTTTGGCGTTTTCACCTTTGATGACTTCGTATATTTCCAGAAACTCCGCTTTTTTATTTTCCAGTTCCACGCATTTATTGGCCGCATCATTGTTTAAAACCCGGTGAGTGGCGTTTAAAGACCGCATAATCAGCATGGTATCCAACTCGGATGAATTGAGAAGGGCGGTTTTTATATTGTCATGGATGGTTGCTTCTCTGGTGACCAGCAGGCGGGTGCCCATAATGGCGGCTTCCGCGCCCAGTGATAATACCGCTGCCAGTCCCCGGCCGTCGGAAATACCGCCGCCGCCGATGACCGGAACATTTACCGCATCAACAACCACAGGCACCAGGACCATCGTGCCGATATCGAGCCTGCCGGTGGCTCCGCCGTTTTCATAACCCACCACCGTCACGACATCCGCACCCATGGCTTCCACTTTTTTGGCGTATCGTACGCCCACGCATTTATGAATCCAGGTCATCCCCAGATCTTTGAAACGGGCGACCAGTTCCTCCGGTGCATGGTGACCGGATGTTTCGACGATTTTAAGTCCGTTGTCTGCCATCACATCTATATAGTCGTTATTGTCGATCTGTGTCATGGCGGGAAAGAGATTAATATTAACGCCATAGGGCTTGTCTGTCAGCGATTTCATTTTATCAATGGCTTCAGCAAAAGACTCTTTAGACTTATAGTTTGCCGATGCCATGATACCGAGCCCGCCGGCTTCACTCATGGCGGCAACAAATTCATCCTTTGATATCCACATCATTGCCCCGCCGACTATCGGGTATTTAATGCCGAGCAGATCCGTTATTTTTGTTTTTAACATGTTCGCCTCCAGGGGATTTTATCGTTTGATTAACATTCCTTCGCCGGTTGTCCTACATTATAAAATCTAAATACATTAAAAAAAAATTGGCAGAAATCTGTCAGGGTGTCAAGCAATTGGAACGGGTGTCAAAATGCAATCAATAGCCTATAGGGATATTTATTGCATTCATTTAATTTTCTTTTAATCATTTAAATGCTATAATTTTTGAAAACGTTAAAAGAGACAGTCCGCTTCTATGATGCTTTCATACGGATTCTTAAGATGTCGCATGCCAATAGTGATACGAGCAGCCGTACTCAAGCACGGCCATATGACCTGGCCATCGATCTGGGCAGCGGAGCGATTAAGGTGGCGCTTGTTTCTGTTTCCGGGAGAATCATCGCCTTTGCGGATGAACGTATCTCAACCTTTCTGCTGCCGGATGGTGGCGCTGAGCAGGATGCCGGGCAAAGGTGGGATCTGGCCAAAACAGCCGCTAAAAAAGTTGTTGCAGCATCAAATGTTTCGCCGGCTGATATTGTTGCAATCGCCTGTGATTCTCAGTGGTCCGTGGTGATACCGGTACAGTGAAGAGCTGTTAACGCTGCCCGGACTTGAAAAGGAAAAATTTCCCGATCTTCGTTGTTGACGGCATATTTGGATCATTTTTACACGGTTTAAAATATTATATACAGGAGGTGACTGATGGAAGAGATTACCCAGGTGCAGAAAGTAGTGACGATTATAATAGATTTTTGTGTGCGTTACAGTTTTCAGATTGTCGGGGCCCTGATCATACTCGGAATCGGGATTTATATTGCCGGCTGGCTGTCAAGACTTGTGATCCGGTTGTGCGAAAAAAAAGGGATGGATGTCACCCTGACCATCTTTCTGGCACGGCTTGTCAAGATAGTTGTTTTATGTTTTGTCATTATTATGGCTTTGGGAAAATTCGGGATTTCAGTGGCCCCTCTCATCGCGGCGTTGGGGGCCATGGCTTTTGGGGCCAGTTTTGCATTGCAGGGGCCGCTGTCCAATTACGGGGCAGGGCTGGTGATAATCATGACCCGGCCGTTTGTAGTCGGTAATACGATTTCAATTCTCGGAATCAGCGGCGTTGTGGAAGAAGTGACGCTTTCAACGACCATTCTTTCAACAGAAGACGGTGAAAAAATCACCATTCCGAACAAGCAGATCGTGGGGGAAGTGCTGACCAACTCATTTGAAAATAAAGTTGTGGAAGCGTCTATTGGTATCTCCTATGATGATGATCCGGAAAAGGCAATTGCCATTATCCGTGACATTCTGGCTTCTTTTTCCAAAATTCCGACAGACCCGTCCGCCCAGGTCGGGATTGAGGAATACGCAGATTCAGCGATCAATATCGGCATGCGCTACTGGGTTCCGACAAAAGATTATTTTAATACGCTTTATTCGGTAAACTTAGAAATATATAAAAAGTTAAAAGACGCCGGAATTACGATACCCTTTCCGCAACGAGATGTTCGTATTGTGTCAAATACCGGTCAAACGACTTAAGGATGTATTGGTGCATCGGTCATTAAATGGATTTGTGTCTTCAATGAGAAGATAAATAGACACAAAGTCCCAATTCAATTACTGAAAAATTGGACAGGTTTGTTGATTTTTTGGAACACTCAGGATTCAAGATCGTACAGGTGTATCACGACTCCAGCCCACAATGAAAAAACTGATATTTTTCTGGATATCAGGGGTTTTTCTTAAAAGATCAAACCACAAGATTTTGATATAGCCTTTCGGGCTAAAGAACAGGCATAGCTATTGAACGCTGCCCTGGTGAGTATGGTTTTGGCAGTGCACATTGTAACAAGTAATCTGGATTTTTTTGACGCAATATTCTGAAGAATGCTTTTTTCCGATTCCTGTTTCAGGATATTTTAATTCGTGGGCTAAACTAAAATGTTCGTCTTGGCACGCTGCCTTTCTGTACTGTATTTATCCATATTTTTTGCCTCATTAATTCAAGCCAAATGTCAAATTAAAAAATTTTCTTTATTACCGATAAAGTTTCAATCCGCAAATTTAATTGCCACGCTATATCATATGCTTTTATTTTATTGCCCAGCGCTGTCGCTCATGCCTTAAGTGCCCTGTAAACTGAATTACGTTTGGTCCTCCGCGTATTGTCAGCAGTTCCCCAATTAACAAGAAGTAAAATTTTGCTTTCTGCGTGCTTTTAAAACTCGTTTTTATCATTGAAATTTTGTTGCTATTTATATTTTATACAATGGATATAAATAATACGTATACAATATAAATAATATTGGTAAATAAAAATCCAAATATTATAAATACCCGTTTTAGCATTTTAATTCGCTCAAAGGTTACTTTGATGGTATTTATTTTCCTTGACAATTACTTTGAATACAATGTAAATTTAAAATTTAAATTGCATATATCAATTGTGTTCAAAGCATTATTTGTTAATCGCAGGCTAATTTTTGATTAGTATTTTCAAATGTGCTTACCGTTAATTTAATAACGATATAGAGAGGCTTGATCTATCAAAACGATAAATAATAATAAAATAAAAATCGGATCACGAAAAAGTAAGCTGGCTCTCTGGCAGTCTGAAGCTGTTGCTGCAATGCTCAATCAAAAGGGTTTGGCAACTGAAATTGTAACGATAGATACCCTTGGTGATAAGATTTTAAATACACCAATTGCCAAAATCGGTAGTAAGGGTGTTTTTACCGAAGAAATTGAAACCATGTTGATAAATGGAGAAGTCGATATCGCTGTTCACAGTGCAAAGGATATGCCGTCATCGCTGCCTGACGGATTTAGCCTGATAGCGTTTACCAAACGTGAAAAAGTCAATGATGTACTTGTGAGTTTTGACACTCTATTGTCTCCTGAAAGCAAGGAGGCGCGGATATGTATCGGAACTTCTTCCGTCAGAAGAGTGGCCATGCTCAAACATTTTTATCCGCACATCAAAACTGTGAACATGAGAGGTAATCTCCAGACTCGTATTAACAAAATGAAGTCCGGAGCGTGTGATGCCCTGATACTTGCATATGCCGGTGTGAAACGAATGAATTACGACAATCTGATTGTATATAGATTTCCTGAAACCGAATTTGTTCCGCCCGCGGGACAAGGGAGCATCGCAATTGAGGCATACACGTCTATTGATTCAACTCTTAAGACGCAGATAAGACAATGCGTTAATCACGCACCGACAGAATCTGCTCTGATAGCAGAACGTGCCTTCCTCAGGGAACTGGAGGGCGGATGCAGTATACCTGTATTTGCACTTGGTGAAAGTATCGGAGGAATGGTTCGGCTGACGGCAGGCATAGTGAGCCTCAACGGCAATATAATGTTGAAAAAAATTTTGATCGGAGAAAAAAAAATTGCAACTGAAATCGGAAAGAACCTTGGAAAAAGAATTTTAGAAGCCGGCGGTAAAAAGATATTAAATGAAATACGATATGCGCAGAATAATACAACAAATAGTAATTAAGATAATAATAAATATTGAAAACAGAGGATAAGTTTTGAAAACGCAAAACAGTCAACGGCCAAACAGTATAATCTTTCGAAATCCGAAAACCAATGATGGAAAATATTTTTGGGAAATTGCAAAATCATCCAAAACACTGGATTTAAATTCAGCATATCAATATCTTATCATGTGCCGTCATTTTGCGAAAACATGTATCGTGGCTGAACACGAAGGAGAAGTTGTGGGATTTGTCACTGCTTATATCCCGCCGGACTCGCCGGATACTATTTTTGTCTGGCAGGTGGCGGTTGATGAAAAACACCGAGGAAAGGGCTTAGGCGTTCAAATGCTGGTTTCTCTGTATAAAAATATGAAAATATTAAATATTAAACATTTGGAAGCAACCATTACCCCTTCCAATCAGGCGTCCATTAAACTGTTTACTGCAGTGGCCAGAGAGCTAAAGGCGTCTTTTGAGTTTGAAAAAGAATTTTTTTCAGCTGCCCATTTTGGAGAAAATGTCCATGAACCGGAAATTCTTTTTCATATCGGCCAGGAATTCAGTTTAACTTTATAATAATTAGGAAGGAATCCATGAGAATTTTTGAACAGATAGAATCACGCGTCAGGGGATATGTCCGGTCCTTTCCGGTCATATTTGAATCATCAGAAGGCGCCATAATGACAGATGAATCCGGCAGGGATTATATCGATTTTTTTGCAGGGGCCGGTACGCTCAATTACGGGCATAACAACGAACGCATCAACAGTGCCCTGGTGGAATATATTAAAAGTAAAGGACCCCACCACACCCTGGATATGGCCACAACGGCTAAAAAGAAGTTTTTAACCAAATTCAATGACACTATCCTGCAGCCCCGGAATCTTGATTACAAGGTCCAGTTTACCGGCCCGACAGGAACCAACTCGGTGGAAACAGCGATCAAGCTGGCTCGGATGATCAAGGGGCGGTCAAACATCGTTGCGTTCACCAATGCATTCCATGGGCTTACAATGGGGTCCCTTTCCATTACCGGCAATAACTTTTACCGGGATGAAGCGTATATCAGTCGATCCAATGTCAGCTTTATGCCGTATGACAGTTATCTGGGCCCGGATGTCAGCACCATGGATTTATTTCGAAAATTGCTGTCCGATAACAGCAGCGGACTGGATCTGCCGGCTGCCGTAATTGTAGAAACCATTCAGGCGGAAGGCGGGGTCAATATTGCCAGTCCCGAATGGCTCCGTGAAGTGGCGCAGGTGTGCAACGAATTTGATATTTTGCTCATTATTGATGATATCCAGGTGGGCAACGGACGTACCGGTGATTTTTTCAGTTTCGAAGAATCCGGCATCAAGCCTGACATGGTAACTCTTTCTAAGGCCATCGGCGCGGGCCTGCCCCTGGCATTGCTTCTTTTCCGGTCAGACCTGGACCAGTGGAAGCCGGGTGAGCATACCGGAACCTTCCGGGGCAATAACCTGGCGTTTGTGGCTTCCTATGAAGCGCTTCACTACTGGGATGACATGGATTTGAGCAATGCGGTGAAGTACAAATCCGAAATAATGAGAAAAGAAATTGAAGCGATTGCTGAAAAATTTCCGGAACTCAATGCAACGGTTCGTGGCCGCGGCATGATTTTCGGCCTTGAAATTGCGGAAATGGGATTTAGTTCACAGATTTCGGAAAGATGTTTTGAAAATGGATTGATCATCGAACTGGCCGGAGCGGATGATCAGGTCGTCAAGTTTCTGCCGCCGCTGATCATTGATGAAGAAACCCTTTTAAAGGGCATTTCAATTGTTGAACAATCCATCAGCGAACTCCTTGAAGAAAAAAAGGAAAGACTGACAGGAGAAATGTAATGATCGTAAGAATGCTGGAAGACATTATCGGATCTGAAAATGATATATCCGCGGAAACCGGGACATGGGCGAGTCGGAGAATGCTTTTGAGAAAAGACGGTATGGGGTTTTCTTTCCATGACACCACGATATTTGCCGGAACCACAACGCTCATTTGGTATAAAAACCATCTGGAGGCGGTTTATTGTGTGGCAGGTGAAGGCGAACTGGAAGTCATTGAAACCGGGGAAATCTTTAAAATCAAGGACGGCACCATGTATGCGTTAAACGGACATGAGAAGCATTACCTGCGGGCTTTCTCGGACATGCGGATGATCTGTGTGTTTAACCCGCCCCTGACCGGCAAAGAAGTCCATGATGAAGATGGGGTTTATCCCCTTTAAGAGAGGAAAAAATGGGAAACCATACTGTAGAAAAAATCGGCGGCACATCCATGATTCAATTCAAAGATGTGCTGGATAATATTTTAATCGGAAACCGAAAAAAAGAAGAACTTTACAACCGCATTATTGTTGTATCCGCCTACGGGGGCGTGACGGATATGTTGCTGGAGCATAAAAAATCAAGCAAAGCAGGCGTTTATGCCCTGTTCTCAGACAGTGATTCATCCTGGACATGGGGAGATGCCATTACCCGGGTGGGGGATGCGATGTGCCGGATCAATGCGAAGCTTGAACCGCTGGGGCTGGATCTGTCCATTGCGGATCGGTTTGTAAAAGAGCGGATCGAGGGGGTGCGAAGCTGTCTGCTGGACTTGACCCGCCTTTGTTCATACGGCCATTTTCAGTTGGACGAGCATTTGATGACTGTCCGGGAAATGCTCAGCGCCGTAGGAGAAGCCCACAGTGCCCATAACACTTTTCAGATTCTGGCAAAGCTCGGTGTCAATGCCCGTTTTGTAGATTTGAGCGGCTGGATGGAGACGGAATGTGTTTCGTTTGACGATAAAATCCAAAATCATTTTCAAGATATCAATCTCAGCAGTGAGCTGCCGATTGTCACCGGTTATACCCATTGTAATGAAGGGATTATGGATACCTATGATCGGGGTTACAGCGAAATCACGTTCAGCAAGATTGCGGTGCTCACGGAAGCCATGGAGGGGGTTATTCACAAAGAATTTCATCTCAGCAGTGGTGATCCGAAGCTGATCGGCGCCGATAAGGTGGAAACCATCGGCCAAACCAACTACGATGTGGCCGATCAGCTTTCTGATCTGGGTATGGAAGCGATTCATCCCCAGGCCGCCAAGGGCATGCGGAAAAGCGGTATCCCTTTGCGCATTAAAAATGCATTTGAACCTCAACACCCCGGCACTCTCATCCAGACCGATTATAAAAATGAAACTCCCAAAGTTGAAATTATTGCCGGCAGAAAAAAAGTGACGGCCATTGAATGCTGGGACCAGGATATGGTCGGCCGGTTTAATCATGATCTGGAGATGCTGAAACATTTTGCAAAATTTAAAATCAGGTACCTGGCGAAGGACACCAATGCCAATACCCTGACCCATTATGTGGCCGAACCCCTGACCACAATCAAAAAGCTCGCAGATTCAATCCGGGAGTCGTTCCCGGCTGCGGATATCATGCTGAAAAAAGTGGCGCTGATTTCCGCTATCGGCAGCAACATGACCGATTCCGGGGCGTTGCCCAAAGCCGTCAACGCGCTGGATGCGGTAAATATCAAAGTGCTGGCTGTGCATAAATGCATGCGTGATATTGACATTCAATTAGTCATTGAAGAAGATGACTTTGAAAAAGCCATCTGTGTTCTTCACGAAAAACTAGTTGAGAACCATAAGGGACGTGGAAAAAAATAATTATCCCATCTTACATGTCTTTTGGTCCGTATTCTTTGTTGCGACAAAGCTCAAATATCCCGATATGCTCGCTTCATCGCGCCTTGAATACGAACCAAAATCCTTCGCCATCTGGGACAATTATTTATTTCCACGTCCCTAAAGACTGATTTTTAAAAATCAAACCAAAGAAGCATCATAAATGATAGACCCCCGAATCACCTATTCGATTCCCTGGAACATCTTTCTGATTACTGCCGGCTCGGTTATTATCGCCTTGGCGTTAAAGGGAATTGCGTTTCAACAAGCCTTTATTCCCGGCGGAATTTTCGGGATGGCATCCCTGGTTTATTTTGCCAGCGGACTGAGCCGCATCAGTATGTGGTTCCTTTTATTCAATATTCCGTTGTTCATCATTGCCTGGAAGTTTATCGGCAAACGGTTTCTGTTTTACTCGCTTTACGCGATGCTATTTTTTATCGCTATTTATACGGTACTTGATGTGGATTTTCAGATTCACAACCAGCTGTACGCAGCAGTCACCTGCGGAGCACTTTCAGGGCTGGGGGCTGGCATCGTGTTGCGATCGCTGGGTTCAAACGGCGGGCTGGATGTTATGGGGGTCCTGTTATACCAGAAATTCAATATCGGCCTTGGCAAATTTTATTTTTTATTTAACGCGGTCTTGTATGCATTCAGTTTTTTGTTTTTTAATAATGATCTTGTGATTGCCTCCGTGATCATGCTTTTCTGCACTTCTTTTGCAATGGAGTATGCGCTGTCCATGTTCGACCAGAGAAAAGTAGTGCTGGTTATTTCGGACAAACCCAAAGAGATATCGGACATGATCAATCAGCAGTTTAAAATGGGGTCAACGCTGTTAAGCGGCGTTGGCGGCTATTCCGGAGCGCCGAAACAGATTGTTTTAACAGTCATTAATAATATTCAGCTGAAAAGACTGGAAGAAATTGTGTTTACAATTGATCCGGCAGCCCTTTTTATTGCTGAAAATACATTTTCTGTAATCGGTTCCAATGTGGGGCGGCGAAAGATTTACTGATATGATCTTTTTTTAATGAAATGTATTAAGGATACAAATAAATGAACAACAAAACCAGGGGACAGCCGCTATCAAATGAGGTATTGATTTCACTTCGAAGAATTATGCAGGCCGTTGACCTGCATTCCAAGTCCCTCAATAAAAAATATGGTATTACCGGCCCTCAACTTGTTATCTTGCAAGAACTATCGGAGCACAAAGAAATTTCAGTCGGAGAATTGGCTAAAACAATAAGCCTGGGACAGGCAACGGTAACAGGCGTTTTGAATCGTCTTGAAAAAAGAGGGTTTATTACCAGAAGACGTAGCGAAAAGGATAAACGACGTGTTCTTATCAGAGCTACCGAAACTTGTAAAAATTTACTTGATGAGGCACCTCCCCCTCTTCAGGAAACATTTTTAAATCAATTTGAAAAATTGCACAATTGGGAGCAGCATATGGTTTTAAGTTCACTTCAACGAATGGTTGTGATGATGGGCGCTAAAGCAATAGATGCAGCGCCAATATTGGCAACAGGACCGGTGAGCAATTTTAATGGGCAAGATTAACGGATTCGTTCCCACTGGTTCATTTTTGTAATGTCTTAAAATTCCTTTAATTACGATGGTGAATCCTTTTTCCCAAAAAGGTCCCGTCTATTCTGTTTCCGATATCCAAACCTTATTCTTTTGGGACGCCTCTGCGATATAATTTTTATTTGGAGAATCATATCCAAATCTCGGTATACTAAAATCAATATTCTTTCTATCTCTCACTAAATAAAAGTGCGCCATAGTTTTTGAGACCGACAGTAATGCGAAATTTTTCAGAAGCACCAGCCTTTGATAAGAGAATAGTATCATGAAATAGGATCTGAGATTAAAGACAATGTTTGGGGGATAGGGGTGAAAAAAATCCAACTTTCCTGCCACGAAACACAGTATTCCATATCCTTTTAAATTTGCACAATGCTTTAATTATACAGTATAAGACAGTAACCTTTTATGGCAAAAAAACATCGGTCCCGTATGTAAATGATTATGGAGCAGAGATATCATTCTTAGCATGAAAAAAGACCCGGACAACATATTATCAACTCGGCATTCAGACAGTTTTGGCTCTGAATCCGGAGTCCAATTTAATAAAAATAATGAACTTTGCATTTTTAGGGCTCTGGCAAGTTGTATTTATCTGACTTTATTGCTTTTATCTTGTATTGTGCTCAGTGCCTGTTCACTGTCGCCATCTACGAGATGTCTGGGCGAAATCCTTAAAAGTGAAATCAGCAGTGAAAATGATCAGTACACCGGATATCGATGCACAGCCGGAGCCCATCGAGGAGACTCAAGACACTACACAGAGAATACGCTTGCCGCACTCAAGGCGGCAAACAATAATCCGGAATACGCTTTTGTCGAGTTCGATGTCCAATATTCAGGGGATGGGAAGATTGTTGTGTTTCATGACAAACGGTTATTGAGAATATTTGGCAGCTTGCGAGCCATCGGCAAGACATCCTTTGCGACTTTATCAGATGTGACCGAAGGCGAGATTGCTTCATATGAGGCGGTTATGGATGTGGTCAAAGATAAGAAAATAAATATCGAGATCAAGTCGCAGGGTGATCCTGACGAAGATGAGCGGCTTGCTGATCATATTATTGCCGATGTCAAGGCCCTCAATCGTGAGGATGACGTTATGATCAGCTCCATTTCCGACGACGTGATCCGATACATCGGCCGGACTTATCCGGAAATCCGGACAGGTCAGATATTCTGGCTGACTGCTTCAACTTATCTGCATTTCGATTCTCTCACGGAAAGGCTGTACCGGGAGATCGCCGACACCCAGGCGGATTATCTGATGCTCCATGTTGCAAATCTTCGCAACATAGATAGTCTGCTCACGCTTAAGCCGCACGACAAAACCATCGTTTTCTGGGACTTTGACGATGCCATCTATGTGGTTCATAAGAACTTTTCAGACCGTCTTTGGGGACAGTCGGGCATAAGGACATTTTATGAGAACCTCAGGTATGGGCTGCTCTTTCCGTTTCGTTCTCGATAGCCTGTTTTAAAAGGCTGTTGGGAACTATTGCGCTTGCGGCCAAATACCTGCAATGTGCCTTTTGATTTTCAGGTCCTTATTTTTAAAAGAGATGTCATTTTTTTTTAAAAAATACTGACAAGCATCCTCGTGGCCACCACCAGCAGCAAAACTGAGAAAAACCGCTTGAGTTTATCCACCGGCAGGCTGTGGGCCAGTCGAACCCCTATTGGCGCGGTCAGGACACTGGTGATAATCAGCCCGGCCAGCGCCGGCAGGTAAACATAGCCAATTGAGTTTGCGGGCAGGTTTGCGGCGGACAGGCCGTTGTAAATATATCCGACAGTCCCGGCAACCGCGATGGGAAAACCGATGGCCGCTGAGGTTCCGATGGCCTGATGCAGGGGGACATTGCACCACACCATAAACGGGACGGAGAGGGTGCCGCCGCCGATGCCCACCAGGCTGGACACCAGCCCGATCACATTGCCCACGCCGAACATGCCGGTCCGTTCGGGAAGCTGGCGTCCGGGCTTTGGTTTTTTGCCGGTCAGCATCTGGGTGGCCACGTAATACAGAAAAATCACAAAAAATCCTTTCAGAATCGGTGTGGAAAGTTCTGCCGCCACACAGGTTCCGAGAAACGTGCCCGTAAAAATACCTAAAACAATGCGACGCACAACAATCCATTTGACGGCCCCGCGCCTGTGGTGAGAGTAGAAACTTGACACCGCCGTAAACATAATACTGGCCATGGACGTGCCCAAAGCCAGGTGCATAATGGCATGATCGGGAATTCCCTGGCGGGTCAGACAAAAGACCAGCATCGGGACGATGACCAGTCCGCCGCCGATACCCAGCAGGCCTGCCAGGATGCCGGCCACTGCACCGACCGCGGAATACATTGCTAAAATTGAAATCATTTTTTCCTCTTTGAACCTTATCTTTTTTTATGGGAATTACTGGCAAAGAATCCAGGAGTCAGAATGCAGAATTTCGAAAAAGGTATTCGCCTTCGGCTCAGGCAAAAAATATAAAATATATCGGAGCAAAGCGATATCCAATTTTTTCTGACTCCTGATTTTTGGAATCTGAATTCTCTGCTCCATCAATTATCGAAAGATTTGTCCTTTCGGGGGCAAACCAAAACCGGGCCTTCCGAATCCGGATCACTATTATCCCGAATATTTATTGTTTGATGCCAGTGCCGCAGTTTTCACTTCGAGCAGATTTTCGCGCATGAAATGGCGGGCCCGGTCCCCGGTAAGCAAAGCCGGCATCCAGAGGGTTTTCTTTTTTTCGCATGATATGTGTTCGTTAATTATTTCGTTGGTCCAATTGTTAAAATTTATAATAGGCAAAACCAATATCAGGCACGTAAAAACATGTCAAACCTTTCGCCTGTTGGAAATCGTGTTCGATCTATGTGCGGGTTCGATCAGGTTTTGATTTGAGTTTAATCTTTCCAAATGTATGTATTGAGCTGGTTGATGCGATTGCAAAAACCAGTGTGGGAAAAATCAATAAAAAAGAGCTGCGTAAATCTTATTCAAATTCGAGCGGTTAGTAACCGAAGTTAAATGAACAGGGTAATATTAATCTGGCAGATACCGATTGTTTTCAGGTGTCTGTCAGGTTCATTCCATTTCTGCATTATTTGGATTCATCTTTTCATGCAGATATGATTGGATCATATTGAAAATATTTTGAATTTTTTCAGATTCCGGCAGAACCGCTTGAATCATCTCCAGATAATGCCGTGATTGGACAGCATTCAGGGTTGCAGGAAAATTAATATCAAAAATCCAGCCGACCTGAAGCAGTTTAAAATCATTCAGGTTTTTTATGTGCCTGATGTCGACGATTTGTTGATTCATTAACTCCTTATAAATTTGATCGGAAAATCCCCGGGTATCCGGAAGATCCAGTTCAAGCGCGTTATTTCTTCGACTGTTTTTCTGAACATAGTAATCGGTTACCACTCTCCATATATCCAGTTTATCCGCATCGCGCAGCAGTTTTGAAAAAAACAGGCAGGTTTTATTTTCTTTTTCTGGCAGTGTGGCGCGGTTATGGTATTTGACGATTCTGAGAATGAGATCTTTTGTTGGTTCATTCAACCCCTTTAAAACCTTGTATTTTTCTATTGTTTTAACTCCCAGCAGGGCATGGTTTTCTGATTTTCCATCGACAAAGGTTTTATAACGGGCATATTGTTCAAAACGTCCGACGTCATGCAAAAGAGCGGTTATTTCGGCCAAATGCAATTCATCCGTGTTTAAATCAAGTGCGCTGCCGATACGTAAAATTTCGCTGCAAACCCGTATCGTATGATTTTCTTTAAGAATGGCGTTTTCTGTGAGTTCATTATCACTTTGTTTAAAATTTTTTACATAGAGGGAAAACCATTTTTTGATATCTTCAACATGCCGGGAATTTATTTTTATCATGCCTTGATTTCCAATTTGATTTTTTATGCCCTAAAGAAAAACAGCACCCAGGCCAAAATAACGATTCGGGAAGACATGCTGAGGGCTGTTGTCAGGCCGCAGATGAAGGAACCGTTCTTTAGCCCGAAAATCGCCATGTAGCGGGGGAGGGTCCGTCTGAGTCGCGTTACGGGAATCATGAGAACGCCAGCGGCCAGGAGAGCGACAATGGCCTGAAATGGCGTGACCAGATGTTCTCCCAAAAGACTGGACATGTAAGTAATTCCGACAGTCGGACTTAAAATATAGGCGCTGACCGGAGCAACTACGGCTGGCGGAAGGTTGAAAAGGGTTGTCATGGGCAGAATCAGTCTTTCAAATGCCTGCATCATGCCGGAATGCATCAAGAGCTGAACAATCATGGTGACTGCCGCCAGCAGCGTAATCATGCGGGAAAACATCTTTTTGCGTGTATTCCAGGCATCTGCCAGAATTTGTAAGAATGACCGCTGAATACAGTCCGGATCAGCGGGATCGCATTCCATCAAATCAAACGCATCGTCAAGACCATGACGCCTTTGGATTTCTAACCGTCCGTATCCGATCACAAAGGTGAGCTTGATGAGCCCGGCCATCCAGAAAGCCGCGATATAGATCAGGCATAGTTCAACACCCAGCAGAGGCAGAACAATGGGCAGCTGGAATGTCAGTGTTTCCTTAAAATGAAACGGTACGGTGTTGAGTACGCCGGTTACGATCAGTTCCCGGTCGGTGAGTTTCCCGTCCTCGTGAAACTGCGCTGCCATCGTGTGAGCGGCAATCATGGAACCGATGCCTGCCAGGAAAGTTATCGCACTTTCGGAAGGAAGGTTGGCAAGCTTTGCGACCGGTTTGCCTACGGGTCGGAGATGCTTCATGAGCCCCAGCTGCATCAGGACTTCAACGCCAAATAAGCTGATAAACATCACCGATCCCATTTTAAAAACCAGTAAGGCGGTGAATTCAAACGATGAGAGAAAAATATTCATTAGGATCTTTTCTGTTCCTATTGGGAACTTGTTGTGAAAATACCGGCAATAATTTTTGCCAGGCGGAGCGTATGCCGGCGTATGTCGTCATCGCTTTTCCCGGGATAACGGGCATAGCTGATCATTATGCCGTTTAAGGCGGAAAACAGGGCATGGGCGGTAAGCCGGGAATCTGTTTGAAGGCCTGTTGCAAGAAGGGTGGTCTCCATTCGGTTCATCAGCTCTTTCATTTTTTCATCCAGCTTTTGGCTGGCATCGTGTGACAGTTCTCCGCCCAGCATAAAATGACTCATCATCTGATAAAAGGTCATATTGTCATTTAAATAGGTAATATAGAACTCACAAAGCTGTTCCAGGGTGGGAGGCGTTTTTTTGCTCATGTTGTCCAGCATGTGCGTGATTTCTTCGGTGCTGTTTAAAAATACATCCAGGAATAATTCCATGAGGTTCGGGTAATAGTTATAAATAGTACCGATACTGACGCCGGCATGTCTGGCAATTTCCCTGACCGTGACGCTCCTGAAATCTTTTATTGCAAAAAGATCCAGCGCAGCATGAAGGATGATTTTGCGCCGGGAGTCCCGTTCGATCTGTTTTAAGTCTTTTATTTTAATTTTAACCAAAAAAATTCTCCTGTGTGGATATATTAAAAAGGGGTTTTATATCTCTGATGGCCCTGCATAATCAAGGGTAAATAAATTTGGAAAATTATTGGGACAGGGAAATGCAATAAACATTTTCAACCCAGAGAACACGGAGAAGACAGAGAAAATTTTTTTCTGTGTTCTCCGTTTTCTCTGGGTTCTCTGCGGATTATCTGGGTAATTTTTAAGTATTCAGCATAAAATTGACGCGTCAAAGTTGATGGCGTCGTAAAAAGTCCCATCTACTTCGTTGTAGCGGTTTTTCAGACACTCAAGATACTGCATGTATAATTTCGAGCCTGAAAACCACTACGCCTTGTATATGAAACTTTTAACTTAGCCATCGTGCTGCTTTTTACGGGGCCATGAAAGTTCATCGTCAAATTCAGGTATTTTTTATTTTTCCTTCAAAAACATCCATCATGTCTTCATCGGTAAAGCATCGTTCGGTAATGTCCGGGTTGCCGGCATCATCTTCCATGATCCGGCGGTCATAAGATTGGCCAAGGACTTCGTTATAGTATTCATGCTGAATCATGAGGTTCATGATCTGGGTGGTGCCCGTCCATATCATGCCCAGGCGTACATCCCGAAGGGCCCGCTCGATGGGATATACATCCGTATACCCGATGCCGCCCATGACCTGCATGGCATTATTGACGACATCCCATGCGGCTTCGGTGGCAAACCGCTTCGCTTCACTGACCAGGCGGCGGACATTGACATAATTATTGTCGACCGCGCGGGCGGCCATATACGTCAGTGCCCGGGCAGCGTCCAGCTGGGTAATGGAATCAGCCACCTTGAAGCTGACGGCCTGGTATTTACGGATTTCCTTGCCAAATGCCCGGCGCCGGTTGGAATAACGAACTGCGAGATCCAGTGCGCCCCAGGTTCCCAGGCAGCCGGCTGCGGATGTCAGTCGTTCGGGGATCATCATCTGGTGAAAGCATAACGCGCCTCCATGCAGTTCTCCCACCAGGTTTTCCTTGGGCACTTTGACATCCCTGAAGACCAGGCGGCCGGTGCCGCCGCCGCGGCATCCCATCAATCCGTACATGTATTCGGTTTCAACACCGGGTCCCTTGTCAACGATTAAGAGACTGATGCGGCTGTATTTGTGAGCATTTTCATCAAAGTTTGTCCGGCAGTAGACCAGAAAAAAATCAGCACCTTCGGCCCCGACTACAAACCGTTTCATACCGTTTAAAATAAAATGATCCCCGGAAAGTTCCGCTTTGGTCATGGCGCCGAAAAAATCGGATCCCCCCCGGGGCTCGGTCAAAGCTTCGGCAGCCACCAGTTTTCCTTGGATGTAAGGTTTTAAATATTTTTCTTTTTGTTCTTCCGTGCCAAAGACATTAAGGGCTTCGCCGACGATTGACGGCATGACAAACGCGCATCCCAGCGCCATACCCAGGCATCCGATTTCTTCGGCAGCCGCGACTTCGGCAGCCCAGCTCATTTCACGTCCCCCGTATTTTTTGGGAAAACGGATTCCCCTCAGGTTTTTAGCGGCCAGTTTTTCTACAAATTCAAGGGGGTAGGTGATTTCATCCTTATCCATTTTTCTTAAAAAATCACTGGAGATTTCCTCACGGGTAAACGTGCGTGCTTCCTGTTTTAATTCCTGTTCTTCTGGGGTCAGCAGAAAATCATACATAGATTTCTCCTTGTTTAATGAGGGGTAAAAGGGAAAAATATTTCAATAGAATGTATTTTTGAACTTTGATCAGGTTATTGAACAATGATCATTATGTCAACGGCAATTAAATGTTTTTTGACCCGGCTTACGCTTTTTTTCTCATATTGGCTCTGGAGCCGGAATATGTGTAATTTGTAAAGGAATTTGTTGTTTCCTTAGTTATAAAATCCTGATAGGTTAGTAATGACATCACTTAAATTATCAATTAATCAAAGTTATTGGTTTTATATGGGATATCACCTTTCGCATCATGTCTGGTAAAAAATACAATAATTGTTGGAGGCCATATGATTTTTAAAAAAATTGTTATTATTATATTCATTTTATGTTTGCCATTATTATCCTCGGCGCAGGAAGTTACGCCTGTTACCGTCCATGATATGGTTTTTTGCAGGGGAATTGAGCAACGAAATCCTGTGGGTATTGATACGCATTTTTCGGATTCTGTAGAACGGGTGTATTGCTATACCAAGCTGTCGAGTACCGAGGAGCATACAGCTATTTCTCATGTCTGGTATTACAATGATACACAGATGGCAATTGTGGATTTAGCGGTTAACGCAAGATCCTGGCGGACATGGTCTTCAAAACGGATTGTTAAGGAATGGACCGGCATATGGCGGGTTGATGTTATTTCTTCAACCGGAAATATCATATGCCGTGAAGAATTTGCAATCAGTCCGGATTTGGAATGATTTTGTGGCTTACAGCACAGAAATTGATACCATTTCATTTAATATCGGGTAAAGAATGTATCGACTTATATGTGAATATTTGGTGATAAAATTTAACCATAATAATTCTTAAATTGGTTCAAATGGAGCAGAAACTATGCCTGAGGTTTCTTTGGTTCAATGCAGTAATTATCAGCTTGATCATCTGAAAGATAAAATCTACACCAGTTTTTCAAATATCGGTTTTGATGTAAAACGATTTAATAGGGCTCGGGTTGTGGTAAAGCCGAATCTGCTGATGCCTGCCAAAAACGAAAAGGCAATTATTACCCATTCCGAATTTTTCAGGGCGGTGGTTCAGATCGTAAAAGAAAATAACGGCACGCCTGTTCTGGTGGAATCACCGGCCATTCACTCCCTTGAACGGGTTATTAAAAAAACCGCATATGCATATGTTGTGGATAGCGAAGCTGTTGAAGTTGCCAACCCGGCCATTACCCGGGCGCTGGCGTATGATGGGGCAAGAAAATTCAAGTATATCGATATCTCCCAAGCCTATTTTGATGCGGATATTATTTTAAATTTGCCGAAATTTAAAACCCATGGAATTACTTATATTACCGGTGCTGTTAAAATGTTGTTCGGGGTCATTCCCGGGATCGAAAAATCAAAAATGCATCTGCGGGCGCCTGCCCACGATGATTTTGCCGAATTTCTGCTCGATTTATACGGTGCCATGACCTATGGAATGACGCCCGAAATTCCGATTATTCATATTATGGACGCAATATGTGCGCAGGAAGGTGAGGGGCCGGGACCTTCGGGAAAGCCTAAGTGGCTGAACGCGGTTTTAACCGGTGAAAACGGCATTGCTGTTGATTATGTAGCGGCGATGATTGCCGGTCTTGATATCAGTAAGGCCTTGACCGTCGTCAACGGTTTTCAACGTAATTATGGTGTTTCATCATCAGATGAAATCAGAGTGATCGGAGATAGTATTAAGGCTTTGAGAGTCAATGATTTTGAACCCGCAACAGGATCTTCTATTTTTTCAAATATGTTACGATGGCCGTTTAACACTCCGACTTTTAAGAATCTCTTTCTGGATCGGCCGGTGCCCAAAGAAGAAAAGTGCACGCTGTGTTACCAGTGCCAAAAAATCTGTGCATCCGGTGCGATCAGTAAATCAGCGGGGAAAAATGATATTCCCGAATATGATTACAAAACTTGTATACGGTGTTACTGCTGCCTTGAAATTTGTCCGGAAGCAGCTATTGAAAAAGAAAAAGGAATGTTTCAATGGATGCTGGGAGGATAAGCAAAACTTTAAATCAAGGCCTGTCTTTTATCTGTGATTGCTGCACAAGAGGTGGATTTGATGAAAATAGATTTTGGTCAAATGATTTTTGCGCTTTCAGATACCCTGGATCTGGTCGGCATCAATGAAGTTCAGCACGGGAAGCGGGTGGGGTATATGGCATGGGAATGCGCAAAAGAGATGGGGCTGGACCATCAATCACAAAAAGATCTGTTTCAATTGGGCCTGCTGCATGATTGCGGGGTTTCCTCAACCCGTGTGCACGAGAACCTGATCAAAGAAATGGATTGGGAGGGCTCGGGAGAGCATTGTGAAATCGGTTCAAAACGTCTGAAAAAGTTTCCGCCTTTGTCAGAAATGGCAGAGGCGGTTTATTTTCATCATACGCATTGGGAGGACATAAATCGCTATCATTTGACGGAAGAAAATCAGCGATCCGCCAATCTGACATTTTTGCTGGATCGGACGGATTCACTTGCCGCAAAGCACTTGAATGTTGATTTGCTCAAGGTAAAAGATGAAATCCGAAATCAGATAAGTCAATACAGGAAAACTCTTTTCAACCCGGAACTGGTGGATGTTTTCATGACTGTATCTGAAACCGAAGCGTTCTGGATAACACTAGAACCCCGACATCTGTCCCGCTTCCTTCATGACATGGAAAAACAACGGGAACCGATTGAGATGTCGATGAATGATTTGAAAAAAATGGCTGTGGTATTTGCTCAAATCGTAGATGCCAAGAGTCCTTATACCGCTCAGCATTCTGTGGGGGTGGCGCTTCTGGCGAAACATCTCGCCGGTCTCAGTGGTCTGCCGGCAGAAACCTGCAGTAAAATTGAAATTGCCGGGTTACTGCATGACCTCGGAAAGCTGAAAGTTCCGGATGAAATCCTTGAAAAGCCGGATCGCCTGGATTTAGATGACTTGGCGCATATGCGCCATCACAGTTTTGAAACTTATGTGATTTTGAACCGTATTGACGGGATTGAGGATATCGCTTTATGGGCGGCAAATCATCATGAAGCATTAAACGGTACCGGATATCCGTTTCATCGGCAAAAAAAAGATTTGAGTATTGAATCTCGCATCATTTCAGTCGCTGACGTATTCCAGGCGCTTGCCCAGGAACGGCCGTATCGGGGAGCCCTGCCGCAGGACGAAATATTGAAAATCCTAAAAGAGTTTACGGCACAGGGCCGTCTGGATCCGGACCTGGTCAATCTGGTGGAGCAAAATCTTCATGATTGTTTTCAGGCAGCCAGCAAAGCAATGTAATTCTGAAGGTAAAGAGGAAACCTGATGCCGGGGATACTTTACAGCCGGGCCGAAAAAAAACTATATTGACCATTTGGTTGTCCACTGGGGACAATTGTCGCGTGTAATCAAACTTGCTGGTCAATATGAACATCAGCATGTTTTTTCTCACAGGCCTCGTCGCTCAAGGCTATTATTATACGTTTATTTCATAACTTTTTCTGGCAATCGTGGGCATCGGAATGCTGATTCCCACGCGCAGAATTGAAAATTTATGGTATTATCTGGTTTATGTTGTATTTGAAATCATCGGGTTGTATTTTCTTTTGAGCAGTATATTGTATTGGGTAAGAACAGGGCGTTAATCGCTTATCATTGCAGCAGGCCTGATTCGTCCATTTTCTTTGTTGCCAGCGGTTTGTGGCTGCCTTTTTTAACGTTATCTTTTATGCCAGGCAGTTAATGGTGTTTAATTAAATCTCTATGAATCGCGGTGATTCAACTTCTAAAAAAACCGGGTAAAGTTCCCGGTATTTTTATATCTTATCAACATTAGAGTTTTTAAAATGACATATCCGGACAAGTTGATTTGCGATCAGGACTTTTATCAGCACATATCCGTTAATCTGGACAAATTCGACATCCAAAAACATGAAAGAGCCGGGATTGAGCGGGCTGCCGTCGCTATTACGGTTGTGGAGGTTGCCCATGGCACTGACATATATGGCTTGGAACGCTATGAAAAATGGCGCAGTGAAGCCGCCCTTGTTTTGACGATACGAGCGTCCAGGCTAAAAAAACATTCCGGTCAATGGGCTTTTCCCGGTGGCCGTATGGATAAGGACGAGACGCCTGAGGAAGCAGCATTAAGGGAGCTTTCAGAAGAAGTCGGTTTAAAACTGGATCTTGAAAGTGTGATCGGACGGCTGGATGATTTTACCACCCGCTCGGGTTTTGTTATTTCACCGGTCGTGATCTGGGGAGGCGCAGCAGCAAATTTAACACCCAGCCCTGCTGAAGTGGAATCCATTCACCGAATTCCCGTCAGGGAGTTCATGCGCAAAGATGCACCCATCCTTCATGGAAATAATGAAAGTAAGAATCCCATATTGCTAATGCCGGTTGGAAACAGCTGGATCGCTGCCCCTACAGCGGCAATGATTTACCAGTTCCGTGAGGTTGCTATTTTCGGAAAAAATACCCGTGTGGCTCACTTTGAACAGCCTTACTTTGCATGGAATTGAGCGGATTTGAAATCATGAACCCTAAACTGTCGATTGCATATTTTGTTACTTCCCATGGATTTGGACATGCTGCCCGGGCATCGGCGGTGATGAATGCCATATATGCCCGGTGGCCGTTTGTTCATTTTGAAATTTTTACCTTAACGCCGGAATGGTTTTTTAAAAATTCGCTGCTGATGTCCTTTTCCTGGCATCCGGAGTCCACAGATATCGGACTGGTTCAAACTTCTGCTCTGCATTTTAATCTGGATAAAACATTAGAAGCCCTGGAAAACTTTCTGCCCTTTGATGAAAAACGTCTGGCCGGACTGGCGGATCAAGTTTATCAGTCAGATTGCCAGTTGATCATTAGTGATATTTCGCCCTTAGGAATCGCTGTCGCAGAACATGCAGGGATCTCTTCCATATTGATCGAAAATTTTACATGGGACTGGATCTATAAGGCCTATCTGTCGTCAGATATCCGGTTTAAAAAACATATCGACACGCTTGGATATTTTTTCAGCAAAGCAGGTCACCGAATCCAGGCAGACCCGGTATGTGCATTCGGCCCCGGACAGCTATGCACGCCTCCGATTTCACGGATGCCCGTGACCGATTCCCGTCGCATTCGTGAAAAACTTGGAATTAATGATCTCGGTAAAATGGTATTAATTACTATGGGCGGCATAGCCGAATTTCTGCCATTTACAGAACAGCTGGCCAACTTTGACGAAAATATTTATTTTGTGCTTCCCGGAATTTCAAAGGATCTGACGGTTGGCGGTGAAAATCATAAAAATATAATTTTTCTTTCGCAAAGCTCCGCATTTCACCATCCCGATTTGGTGAATGCTGCGGATGCGGTGGTCGGAAAAGTCGGGTACAGCACCCTGGCGGAAGTTTATCATGCCGGGGTGCCCTACGGATTTATTCCCCGTACGAATTTTCGGGAATCACCTGTTTTTGAATCATACATTCAATCGAAGATGGAAGGCATCCGGATTGATGAAAAGGATTTTTTCAGCGGTGCCTGGCTGAAACAGCTTCTTGAATTGCTGGCATTGCCGAAGCTTTCAAGGAATGAGCCGAATGGCGCGGATGTTGCCGCAGAATATATCTGCCATCAGCTGGCTTGTGAAAAGGAAATTCTTGAGGTTGTTGACCCACAAGGCCGTGTTGTCGGTGCAGCGCCGAGAAAATGCGTGCACGGAAATAATCAGCTGCTTCATCGTGTGGTTCATGTAATGGTATTTGATAAAGAAAACCGGCTGCTGCTGCAAAAAAGATCTTTAAACAAGCGGGTGGCGCCAGGCCGATGGGATACGTCTGTCGGCGGGCATGTCGACTGCGGCGAATCCATCGAAACAGCCATGTTTCGCGAAATGGAAGAAGAGCTGGGAATCCGTCCGATGTCTCCTCAATTCGCCTATCAGTACATTCATTCCAATGATTTTGAGTCGGAGCTGGTTTTTACCTATGTGTGTCAATTTGATGGACAGATAACTTATAATCAAGAAGAAATCGATTCCGTACGATTCTGGGAAACCAAAGAAATTGAAGCCCACCGGGGCCAGGGTATTTTGAGCGACAATTTTGAAGATGAGTTTAAACGATATCGGCGATGGATGAAAATTGATGCATCGGCAAACTTGAAATAGTTAAAGTAATATATTATAAAACTGAAGTTTTATCCAAATCCATATTCTTAACCTGAATGAGCATGTCTTTGGAATCAGCTTGCGCAAAGGGCTTTAATTAATCTGGAGAGCAAATATGTTGAATTTTTTACCCGCACCACTACTGGGACTGGTTACCGCTTTATTGTTTGTGACCAATACCATCATTTTATTTTCTGCTATGTTTCCGTTTATTCTATTAAAAGTCTTTATTCCCAATGCATGGATACGGCATCATCTGACGCGAGTGGTTATGTTTTTTGGAACCGCATGGATTGATGTGAACAGTTTCATTCAGAAGTTTACCAAGGGTGTTAAATGGGATGTTCAAGGCCTTGACGGATTTAGCCTGGATTCTTCTTATCTGGTTGTCAGCAACCATCGTTCCTGGACGGATATATTTGTGCTTCAGCACATTTTTAATCGCCGAATTCCCTTTCTGAAGTTTTTCTTAAAAAAAGAATTAATGTGGGTGCCTGTTTTGGGGGTGGCCTGGTGGGGACTGGATTATCCGTTTATGAAGCGGTATACGCGTCAGTTTCTTAAAAAACATCCGGAACTCAAGGGAAAAGACATGGAGACCACCCGGAAATACTGCGTTAAGTTCAAAAAGTCTCCGGTCACGGTGCTGAATTTTTTAGAAGGCACGCGTTTCAATTACCAGAAACATGAAAAACAGAATCCCCCTTTTCAGAATCTTTTGATGCCAAAAGCCGGCGGGATTGCAATTGTTCTTTCCAGCATGGGCGAATACCTCTCCAAAATAGTTGATGTAACCATTGTATACCCGGAAAATGAGCCGCCCATGCCGTTTTGGGATTTTCTTAAAGGCGCGATACCCACTGTTGCCGTACGCATCAGAACCTTAAACATTCCCGAAGGTTTTCTGGGGAAAAATTATGAAGACGATGAGGCGTTTCGGGAAGAATTCCAGAATTGGATTAATCAGTTATGGAAAGACAAAGACCAGGCAATCAAGGCTGTTTTTGATGAGTATAATGTCGATTATGACACAAACTAATGTCGTGATTTATCTTTTAAAGGATGACAATGATCATACACATTATCTCTACTTTAAGATCTGAAGTCGGTGCTGCGTTGCCGGTGCTTGTCGGCATGTCGCTGTTGGAAAAAAATAAAATATTCAGACAAACCCGATGGGCATCGGACTCTGTTTGCAGGCAGGAAGCTGCGTATGTCAAACGCCTTGCCATGGCATCGGGATTGTACTTGAAACTTGGGGAAAAAATTGGAAAACAAAAAGCGTTTGATGTAATGAGACGCCTGCTGGTTCCCATTGGTTGCAATGCAGTGAGAAAACTTTTCAATTCCCTGAATCTGGCAGATTTGTCAGGCATGCCGCGTTTAATGGCGTTTAATGATTTCATGTTTAAAAATGATGAAGCGAAATTTAATGTCAGAGAATACATCACATTGAATGAAACCACCTGCCATTACATTATAAAACGGTGTGTGGTGTATGATTTTTTCCTGGAAGCCGGTACGCCTGAATTGACGAGTCTGATTTGTGATGTGGATAAAGAATTTTTTCCTCAGGCATTTCCCGATTTTTCATTTGACAGAGGGGATTGCTGGGAAAACACCATTGCTTATGGAAAAAATCATTGTGATTTTATATTGAACAAGAAAATACCCCGGCACCAGAAATAATGCTCAGAGATGTGGTGAACATGGTTTAACGGGAAAAATCCAATAAAATTTTAGGTGCGTCTATGTTTTAAATTATGCATAAAGCCCGCCGTCAAGTGATTTTTCTTTCAGAGCATTTAGGCAGGATCAGGGTTTGAATCCAAAAGGGGACAGACATTGGCCTTTCCAAGCGGAAGACGGCCCGTATCAGGGAGAGGGGATAAGGTAAGCTTGAATGCTCTTTTTGACGGCGGCTTATGCACAATTTATTAAATAACCCATTAAAATTTTGGGGTACTGATTTTGCTGTGAAAAAAGATTTCGTAATTTTATGTAAGCAGTCTGTCATTTTCGTCTTAAATATTGTCCTGTTCGATGAAGAAAGCATGTTCGCAAAGGCTGTAGTTGCTGATTGAGTTATCTGTTTTCAGGATATCAATGATCAGGCATGCATCATGCTCATTTTTTTCAGTTACAGGATGTGACGGCATTAAATCCCGGGTAGAAAAATAAAATACAATATCCGTTTTTTCATCCTGGTTAATGTCTTTTAAAGAATAGCTCAGATATTCGGCTGCGATTTCCAGGTCTGCAACTTCTACAATAGCAAATCGGACAGAATCAAAATCGGTAAGGTCAGGATTTAATACCGCCACTGAAATCATTCCGTTGCCCCCCAAGCTGATCCTGGGAAGATCAACGGAAAGCAGTGATCGCTCTGATTCGGTAGCTGTTATCATCGTCGGGTTATTGCTGTCGGAATTTTCGTCAAGACAGCTGGTGCATACAGGAAAGGGTTCAAGGTCCATAATTACTTCATTTGCGTTCGCTGCATAAGCAGTAAAAGCCAGGACAAATGCCATTGTCACAAATTTTATCAAATTCAAGTAAAAGGCATTTCCTGTCATTTTTTTTGGTCCTTTTCGGCTCAGGTTTAATCGAACGGCTGTTTCGATTTGATAATAAATAAAGCAAGAGAAATGCCAATAATGGGGCTTTATGTTTTTTTGATCAGATTTCTTATGTGTAATATCCGCATTAGCACGAAAAACGGGCCGGTGGTTTTGACTCGATACTTTGTTTAAGGATAAATAATTATCCTTAAAATCAGAGTTTTAAGGGTCTATTATTTGAAAATATAAGGATGGGGAAATGCGTCTTTGAAAGGCTTTAAAAAAAAAATGGTTTTTAAAGAATTGTATAGAAAATAATAACTTTTAGCGCAGGCACAAGTGTATCTTTTTGTGCATATTTATATGAAAAAGTATAACCTGAACGGTAATAAAAAACGTATTTGATCAGATGTATTATTTTTTCATATCGTATTTTGAGATCAGGCGGGAAAGATAGGTTCGCTGGATACCCATTACGGCAGCAGCTTTGCTCTGGTTGCCGTTGGTATGCTCCAGGTTTACTTTGATGAATTTCTTTTTAAAATCATCAACCGCTTCCTGAAGCGTATGGCCGAATTCTATGCTTTCAATATTTGATTGTGTATTCAGAATCGGCAGATCCTCGGGCAGGATCTCCCTGCCGTTGCCCATGACAACAGCCCGTTCAATGGCGTTTCGAAGTTCTCTGACATTTCCCGGCCAGTCATATTTCGTCATGATATCCATGGCTGCCGGGGAAACCTCTATTTGAAAGTGACCTTTTTCTTTTTGAAACATATCCACAAAATGCCGTGCAATCAGCGGAATGTCTTTTTTGCGTTCACGAAGCGGGGGCATGTGAAGTTCAACAACATTTAAACGATAATAAAGGTCTTCTCTGAACTCTCCTTTAGCAATCCCTTCGGAAAGATTCTGGTTGGTTGCGGCAATGATTCGAATGTCAACAGAGATGGGCGTGTTTCCGCCAACCCGGTAAAAAATGCCGTCCTGCAATACGCGGAGTACTTTTGCCTGCATGGCGGGACTCATTTCACCGATTTCATCAAGGAATAAAGTGCTGCCGTCGGCCAGTTCCAGTTTTCCGATTTTTCTTTCATTGGCACCCGTAAACGACCCTTTTTCATGGCCGAACAACTCATCTTCCAACAGTGTTTCAGGTACAGCCGCACAATTAAGCGTGACCATATAGCGTTCTTTTCTGGAACTTGTCTGATGAATCAGTCGGGCCAGAAGTTCCTTGCCGGTTCCGCTTTCTCCTAAGATAAGCGTGCTGGCTTTAGAATCCGCCACCTTAAGTGCGTCCGCCACCACCTCTTTGATGTCTTTGCTCTGGCCGATGATCAGGTGGGTGAAGCCAAGGGCCTGTTTTAATCCTTTATTTTCCCGTTCAGCGATTTGAAATTTTTTGGCATTAACTATTGCCAGTGCCGCAACGTCGGCAAAAACATTGAGCAGCTCAAGGTCGCTTTTCTGGAAAGCTTCACCTTCCGCCTTATTGATAAATTCGATTGCACCAATGACATTGTCTTTGACTTTCATGGGGACGCACAGGATGGATTGTGTTTTAAACCCGATTTCATCGCTGATATTGCGATACCATCGCTTATCCTGGGCAACGTCTTCGATTAAAAGCGGCTCACCGGTTTCAGCCACATGCCCGACAATCCCCTGGCCGAGGCTGATTTCAAAGTTTTTCATTTTGTCTTTCTGGGTGCCGGTGGTGACCTTAAAATAGAGTTTCTGCGTTTTCTGATCCAAAAGCAGCAGTGAGCTGGCCTTGGCGCGCATGATACGGGTTCCGGTGTGGAGGATGAGTTCAAGAAGCTGGTTAAGATCCTGGACAGAGGAGACCCATGTGGATATGTTTTTTAACTGTCCAATTGCAATATCTTTATTTTCTTGATGTGTTGCCATACAATAATTCCGATACAGTTTTTTAAAACTGCTGTTTATGCTGTTTAAAAATGGATCCCTTTTAGAAAAGACTCAACTTAATATTCATAAGGTGTAGTTTTATAATTTAAATGAAGTTTTATAAAAATACAATGAAAAGTAGAACCCGGATTTGGTGAAGTATGAGAAACCAGAAAATTCAGATAATTGATTTAAATTCATAATAACTTATTGTTTTTGAACAGTCAACAGGCTTGACATGAATTACATATTCCATTCAGCGGTTGCTTAAAATTATTGGAAGGATTTACAAATGGATGCTCTTAATGTGACATCAGGGATAGTTACGCTTGCAGGCGTTTTTGCCTATATTAACCACCGTTTTTTTCGTCTGCCGACAGCCGTCGGATTGATGCTCATTTCATTGGTGATATCCATGGTTATCATATTTTTGGGGAAGATGGGTTTTCAGTTTGATGCATTGGCCGCAGATATGATCCGAACCATTGATTTTGACGAAACGCTGATGCATGGAATGCTGAGTTTTCTGCTTTTTGCCGGTGCATTACATATCAATATTAATGATTTGGGGCAGCAGAAATATGTCATTTCATTTCTGGCAACATTCGGTGTATTGATTTCCACCATGATTGTCGGCGGAGCCAGCTACTGGCTGCTGTATATGATCGGTACCGAAATCCCATTGATTTATTGCCTCCTGTTTGGTGCACTGATATCCCCCACGGATCCGATTTCCGTGTTATCAATTTTAAAAACCGCCGGTGCGCCAAAGTCTCTTGAAACAAAAATTTCCGGTGAATCTTTGTTTAATGATGGCGTTGGTGTTGTTGTGTTTCTGATTCTTTCCGGAGTTGCCGCCGGCGGACAGGAAATTGGAATCTCAGACGCCCTGGGTTTGTTTTTTCAAGAAGCGGTCGGCGGCGCAGTTTTTGGGTTCGGGGCCGGATATATCACGTTTCTGATGCTCCGGGGCGTGGATAATTACCAGGTGGAAGTTTTGTTGACACTGGGTCTTGTTATGGGGGGCTATTCTTTTGCCCGTATGCTGCATTTATCTGCTCCGATTGCCATCGTTGTTGCAGGACTCCTTATCGGAAATCACGGACGGATGCTGGGGATGTCTGAAAATACCCGAGAGCATCTGGATAATTTCTGGGAGCTGCTGGATGAAATTTTAAATGCGGTTTTGTTTGTCCTGATCGGATTGGAAATTCTGATTGTTCCTTTTTATTCCTATTTGTTTTGGGTGGCCCTTGCAATGATACCCATTGTGCTTTCCGCCCGGTTCATATCGGTTTCCATACCGGTGATGATGTTCCGATATCGACGAAAGTTTTCTCCCAATGTAATTAAAATTCTCACATGGGGCGGACTGCGCGGCGGAATATCCGTTGCATTGGCCCTGTCTTTGCCTGCCGAAGCGCCCCGCGATGCGATCTTGACATTTACTTATGTTGTTGTGGTGTTTTCAATTATTATTCAGGGCCTTACTGTCGGTCGGCTGATTAAGGAATCGGTAAACTGAAGAGCTAAAAAATATTAAATCAATTAAACTATTTGATATTGTATATAATATGACAATGATTGATTTGTTATTCCAGCAAGATTATTTGTAATGCGGTGGCATGGGGGCTGAATTATTTTATATTAAGAAAGGTCTACCCAATATAAACCCATACATTTTAATGTGTTTTACAATCTCTCTATAAGTGAATCCTGCTCACCGGCCCATTATTATGAGTTCGCAATCAGCTGCGCTTTCAGTATTTATTTTTGTGTTTATGGTAACAACAACGGTTGGTGGTTGTAGTAAAAATAAATTGTATGAGCATCAAGCAAGAAGAAGAGAAAGAAAACATTTATATCCGCCCGACTCCCGCTACATTTGCCTACAATATCAATTGTTTTTTTTCAGGGAACAAAGCAACAGAGCCGCGATCAAATCCAGGCTGATAAAAATCCAGTACGCAGTATCATATGATCCGGTGATGTCGAAACTCTGACCGGCGATGATATATCCGAACATCTGCAGAATCAGGAAAATTGAAATATAACGAAGCACTGACGCAAAATTTTTTCGGCCAAAAAGAGTGGCAACAATAATGGGAAAGGTGGACATGATACCGCCCATGGAAAAACCGAATACAGGGATAAAAATAATTAAAGCCGTCATTGAATTTTTTACCAGAGCCAGCCCCAGCCCCAATGCATTTGCAACGGTCATTGCAATGGCAACCCGTTTGGGATCAAACCGGTCGCACATCAGTCCCCAGCTGTATTTCCCGGCAGCACCGACCAGCGCCGTGGCAGCCATCATCATCATGGCCGTCATATGAGAAAAACCGGTATCCGCAAAACGGGGTTTAAGCTGGGACATGACGCCAACTGTTCCGATCATCATCAGGCCGAAAGCGGCTCCGAGCTTCCAGAAAACATCGGTTCGAACCAGTCTGGCCAGCGGCCATTCATCAGACGACGTAACGGAAGGGGGGACATGAATCTGAATTTGTCCGGTCGTATAACTGTCTTTATTGACCGGCAGCCCATCCGGGAGCATTCCCATATCTTCCGGCCAGTCTTTAACAATTTTCCATGCCATGGGTCCGAATAAAATCATCACCAAGCCGATACACAAGGCCGCATTTTCAATGCCAATATACTGAATCAGTAAAAGGGCCGCAACCGGAAGAATCGCGCCGGAAAGAGACATCCCGGCAGTTGCAAGCCCAATGGCCTTCCCCCTTTTTTCAACAAACCAGTTATTGACCGCAGTGCTGGCAACAATCCCGCCGTATGCTCCGTTGCCGATAAATAAAAGGGAATAAAACAGATAAAACTGCCACAAACTTTGAACCCGTGCCATGAATATAAACGATATACCTGCAGTCAGTGAACCAGCAAGCATGAGACGTCTTATACCGGTTTTCATTAAAATGGTGCCGAAAATGTACTGGCTGGAAAACCCGAATATTGTCCCGATGACCAGGGCAAGATTTAAGTCGGTGCGGGTCCAGCCCCGGGCATTGCACAACGGTTCTAAAAATGCGTTAAATGCATAGAACCCCGTGCCCACAGCCAGAAAATATCCCCAGAAAGCCACGGTGGCAATATACCAGCCATAATATATTTTGGGTTTTGGGTCCGTCATTTAATTTATTTGCCGTCAACCCACGTAATTTCGGGCTGTATTCGGGATACGATATTGGTGTGTTTGATTGACGGATGCCCGAGAACCACGCTGGCATAGACTTTTCTGCTTTTGGGCAGGTTGACCAGACGGCATAATTTTTTACTGATTCGGGATAAAATGGTCACAAATCCGATATAGCAGGATCCCAGGCCCAGGCTGTGGGCATAGTTGGTAATGTTTGCTGCCGCAATATTGCAGTTGTCCGCCCCGAAAAAAGACATTCCAGGCCCGTGCAATAACATCAGCACCGGTGCATGGTGCAATATCAGATCCCGTCCGGCATCTTTCAGCTCAATGTAATAGGCCATGGGTTCAATGTATTTTTCAAGCATGGCTTCGACGGCCGCGCTCATCTTGAGCCCTTTAAAAATAAATTGCCCGCTTCGGGTAGTGGAGTATTTATAAAAGGAAACCGCCAGATCAAAAACCATCTCGGAAATTTCCTTCAATACTTCCGGATCGGTAATCACAATATAGGAGACATGCTGTGAGTTGCTGGCAGTGGGGGAAAAACGTGCGACTTCGATAATCTTTTTGACGGTGTCCGGATCAACAGGATCGTCTGTAAAATGCCGGATGCTTCTACGGGACAGAGCGATTTCTTTGTAAACGTCCGGATCAATCTGTTTTCGTTTGACCCGTCGCACCTTTGCGGGTTTTAAATAATCGTTTTCAATGGCGTTTTTCGGGCAGACAGCCAGGCAGTGACTGCACTGGTTGCACAATTCCGGATCCGTCATGGCCGGCATGCCGGCGATTTTTTTCCATACACCGGAAGCGCAGTCCTGCACACAGCGCATGCAGAGATTGCATTTTTCATGATTTCGTCTTATTTTTGATTTCATCGTGTTCCTCTATAGTTTTGCAAAAAAGCCGAATTTTGTATTAAACAGCATTTTTTTTCATTGCAGGGTAATTTTGATTTTATTTTAGACCTTAAGATTCACTTTTTTAATACATTGTTTAAACATACGCATACCGCCGCCGAAACTGATGATTCTTAATATTTCCTGCGCATCAGTCACGACAACACCGGACAGACAGGTTACTGGTGTTGTGGAGAATATATCCGGTATTAGCGGGGTGGATGCCCCTAAGATGATTATCTCACGGCAGTTTCCAGCTGCATTTATGATACGGTCAAAGCTGTGGTTAATAATTGACGTGGCGGTGATCAGGGCCACCGTGCATTCCGGCAATCGGTTTTCTATTTCAGCGGTAGGGATTAAATCTCCTTTGGGCTGATCGATTTGTTCAAATATGATGAGTTTTGCAGCTTTTTTTCGAATGGATGAGACCATGGGGGCAAAATTCCCCACCATTCCCACATAATCATCTGAAGTAAGCGGATTCATTTCCAGTACATCGCCGGTTGTATAACCATTTAAATTTGCGCTTGCTATCGCATTGGCAGCGGCAAGACCAACAGCTGTCTCAATTGTATTATCCGATGTTATCAGTTTCAGCAGTTCTTTTGCGGGAATATCTTTTTCCGGCATGAAATTCGGAAACAGGGAACAGCCGTTTGGCACATCACGATGCGGGGTGTAGGCAAGGCCAACCTGACCATTATCCAGCATAACGGCAGTGTATCCAAGTCCGATTCGGATGTCTTTGGTCCGGTGGTTTTCAGCGGATTTCCATACATGCTGCCTGATTTTATCTCTGATGCTCATATATAACCTTATGATTCGGATTGTAGGGCAGGGTGGGCTAAATTGGATCTGTTTGAAAAATTAATTTTTTGAAACAGATACGATTTTGTCTGCTGTCCCTTTTGTAAACATAACGGCGTATAAAATAATAATAAAACAAACAGTGGCTGAACAGGCAAAGAATTTATAATACGTTCCCATGGGCGCTAGAAAAATAACCGTGATCCAGTGAAATGCAATCAGGGTATACGAGTGAAGTTTTAACGGAAAATCCTCAAACCGGCAGATGATGGCGAGTCCGCAGAGATTCCAGCCGTACAGGGATGCAAAGGAATGCATGCGCAGCAGCCATTTATAGTTTTCGCTGGCATAATCCGGAGACATTTCATAGACGATGTACATGATCCCGGTGACCGCAGTATAAAGCAAAAATCCCATGCCGGAAATCAGAAACGCTTTCTGCTGCAAGTCCTCACCCAGTCTTACCAGAAGATACAGAATCATCATGACGGTGGAAAAAAGAATTAAAGTGACAAACACCTGGGGTATCAGTTTTTCTAAAATGATAAAAAGAAAGAAAACGATGACACCCAGGTTGACAAACCAGAAGCCGATGTTTTTCATCCACAGAATGGGTTTGCCGTTATCTTTCATTAAACTGAACAGCAATGACATGGTGATCAGGGAAAGGGGAAATGAAAATCCCAGGAAAAAGGTGTCCAGCTGGAGTTTGGGGAAGGTCGTGACAACCTTAAAATATTCGTTGTTTAATATCACCAGTCCGGAAATCACCAGTCCCATTGAAAGGCACAGCAGAGATGCCTGGTGGAATTTGGCGGATACCGGGACTTCGGATTTGAAGAAATCAAAAGGAAAGAAAGAAAATTTTTTAATCCGGGCGCTTTCGACAATCGCCACCAGGCCTAAGGTAATGACCAGGACTGGAATATAAATATTAAAAAAAGCAAATATCGCGTAAATTATCGCCATGACAAGAAACACGATAATTTTGGGCGATACTTTCTGATGGCCTTCGGTAAAATACAGGATAATTGATCCGCCGCTGCAAAGGTTGAACAGAAAAATGTGCAGACGATCAAAATTGTAAGGGATGTTTTCCGGAATAAACAGATTGAGATATCCGAAAAATAATGCCAGGGACATCAGCATCAGAAGTAAAAGTCGAAATCGAAGGCTCATGGCAGATTCTCACTATCAGGTAATGTTAATTGCTGAAATGGTTTACGTTAAATTATAATTTGTATTTAATAGTTTATATTTAAGGGATGGTCTTATGTCAATAAAGTGATTTTTTCGATTTGTACCAATGTTTAATAATTGGGAAAAAGGGTTCTGATGGGCGGAAAAAAGTATTACCAATTACATCAAGCTGGCAAGGCGTAAAAATCCTGAGAAATGAAGCATAGCTTGCTACTCCGCAGTGACGAAGAATGTAATGTACCCCATAAAATAGGAATGGGGGGTTCGTTTGGATTGCAGACGTATTGAAGGTTACAAAGCTGATAAAAATAATGATGTATACTCAGGAAATCCGGGGTTGTTCTGAATTTTTTCAACCACAATATATTGATTTACTATTTGGGTTAACTTGCCAAGGATTGATATTGCAAGGTGCAATGGGATTCAGATTTAAAAGGCGAGGACTGCCGGGGCCAAGCTGAGGTATTTCTGAGCAGCGCAATACTGTATTCCGAATCGTGAAATCCTCGGTTTTCTCGTATTGCTCACCTCGTTTTCTGCTGGAATAGATTGATCTCAGTTTTTAGTAATTTACTTATTTTGGAATAATCTTTGTTCCCAGATATTACAGCGCACATTCACCGGTAGAGAGTTTTTTTTCTGGGGCGTAGGGTGGCGTTTGTCAAAAAACAGAATGAATGAGACTTTGCCATGCTTTATTGAAACAACAAACCCTTAAAAAAATATATTTCTTGTTTTCCGTCCTACCCTCTATCGAGTCAATTCAATGTATTGTATCAATATAGTTCTTGACATAGTAGTTATTTGGGCATATGCTACTCTGCTAAAAAGCTAAAGCCTTATCCTGAGCTGTCAGCGATAAGTGAGACTTGAATTTACGACTAATTTTACTTGATCGGGCTTAAAAGGAGATGGATATATGAAAAAGATTTTGATGGGTATGGTTTGTATTAGCCTACTGCTCGGTTCCCCTGCCATGGCTGAGGAACTGGATGAAGCAATTTCAAATATGCTAAAAAGTCATGAACGCCTCCAGGAAGCCCAGGCAAGGGAAGTCTCAGCCGAAAATAAGATACGCGTAGCCCTTGGGGGCTGGTTTCCCAAGCTTGATTTAACGGCCTCTGCCGGCACTTCCGAATACAGACTCGAAGATGTTGATGATTTGTCGCAAAATCCAAAAGAGTTAGATGCTTCCATAACGCAGCTTCTCTGGGATTTTGGCCTTACCAACGCAAGGTTGCGGAAGGCACGAAACGAATATTTGAGATATTCTGCCGATAAGGAACGGGTCAGGCAGGAGTTGATACTGGAAGGTAATGTAGCCTATCTCGAACTTAAAAATGCCGAAGATATCATTCAGTACGCCCAGCAGTCAGAAAATAACATCAAGCATCAGACTGAGATGGAAAATACCCGTATTACCCGTGGCCAGGGATATTCAACCGACGTACTCCAGTCAAAATCACAACTTCTGGGAGCGCAGGCAAGGCTCGTCAGTGCCAGAGGGGTTTACGAACGGGCCAAAAACAGGGTGCAAAGAGTTTTCGGCCGCTTGCCAGATGAAATCTCTGCCCTGACTACGACAGATTCTTCTCCTCAGCCTCTGCCGGCAACTGTTGACGAAGCGGTGCAGGTTGCCATGAAGTCAAATCCCAATCTGAAAGTTGCGGACTTTGCCGTTAAGGAGGCCGATGCGCTTCTTTCCGCCAGCAAGGCTGACGGTTATCTTCCCGTAATCAATGGTGTTCTTCAGGCGGACGTGAAAGATGAAGTCGGCGGCATTGAGGCGAGAAGAGAAGATTATGTTGCCAAGGTGGAACTCTCTTATTCCTTTAACCTGGGATTAACCGCTACCAATAAAGTGCGGTCAGCCAGAGAAGATTATGCGGCGGCTGTTAAAAACCGTGATTATTTAAAAAAACAGGTTGAAGAACAGGTTCGTAACTCATGGGCCAACGTGGATACCGCCCGCACAAATTCAAGTTTTTTGAATAGCCAGGTAGACATTCTTGAGCAGTTTCTGGAACTTGCACGCAAAGAACGCAAGCTTGGCAGACGTTCTCTTCTGGATGTTCTTGCCGGTGAAACAAATCTTATCAACGCCAAGAGCGATGCGGCATCCGCGAAAACCGATGTGAAAATCAACATCAATGCCCTGCTGGAAACAATGGGCAAACTTTAGTATCATCATTAAAAGCTGTCATGGACTGAGTTAGTTATTACCGAGAATTTTTACTCTGTCATCGATATCACTAAATGGATTCATTATAACGGAAATCGAGGGTTGAAAAATGTCTGATGGACATTCTGTAGAACATATCATCGAAGGTTTAATGAGCATTGCAAATGAAACGTATGATGCTGCATTGGCAGAAGGTGCCAACGCTAAAGTGGCGTTAATCACTACGTTAAATGCCATAGAGGCAACATTAGCGGACCTGTTTGGTAAAACACCGCAACAGTTTGCTGATATGCGTACATCAGTATTACATACCTATAATCAATCTCTGATCAACGGTTTTTCCCATGAGGAAGCATTCAATGCCTCCATGGATGATCTGGAATCTTTACTGGGGGGAAACAACAGCTTTGACTGGGCGCCCATAAATGATACTGCTGATCTGCCATGGCTCGATGAAACACTCTGGGATCTCGGTTTAGATGAAAATGGAGGGATGCAAAACGCAGGCAATGAAAACAAGCCTGGCAGCGATGATCCGGATTTACCATATTTCCAGCCTGATGGCCGCTCCGGCAGCGATGATCCGGATTTACCATATTTCCTGTCAACTATTGCGCTTTCCACGGACTCGGTCAGTCAGGCAGAGGGGAACTCAGGATTGACTGATATTACCTTTACCGTGACCAGGAATGGTGGTCTGGAAACAACCCCTACGGTGGACTGGAGTGTAGCCGGCAGCGGTGACCATCCAGCTGACGCCGATGATTTCGGTGGCGCTCTGCCCGGCGGTACGGTGACCTTTGCAGCCGGCGAGACAACCCAGACCATTACGGTGCAGGTGGCCGGCGATTCAACCGTAGAGAGTGACGAAGGCTTTACAATTACCCTGTCCAATGCTTCGCAAGGCGCAAATATCACCACGGGATCCGCATTCGCACAAATAATCAATGATGACGCAGAGATAAACAGTGATGACGCAGAGATCTTCATTTCCGCAGACTCAGCCATTAATGTCGAGGGTGATGCCGACCTGACGGTTTATACCTTTACTGTGAGCAGAGACGGTGACACAAGCACCACCCATACAGTGGACTGGAGTGTCGCCGGCAGCGGCGACTATCCCGCCGACGCCGATGATTTCGGTGGCGCTCTGCCCGGCGGTACGGTGACCTTTGCAGCCGGCGAGACAACCCAGACCATTACGGTGCAGGTGGCAGGCGATTCAACAGTAGAGAGTAACGAAGACTTTACAATTACCCTGTCCAATGCTTCGGCTGGCGCAAATATCACCACGGGATCCGCATTCGCACAAATAATTAACGATGACGTAGCGATAAATAATGATGACGCAGCGATCTCCATTTCCGCAGACTCAGCCAATAATGTTGAGGGTGATGCGGGGCTGACGGATTTTACTTTTACCGTGACCAGAGACGGTGACACAAGCACAGCCCATACAGTGGACTGGAGTGTAGCAGGCAGCGGCGACCATCCCGCCGATGCCGATGATTTTGGCGGCGCTCTGCCCGGCGGTACGGTGACTTTTGCAGCCGGCGAGACAACCCAGACCATTACGGTGCAGGTGGCAGGCGATTCAATAATCGAGAATAACGAAGGTTTTTCAATTGCACTGTCCAATGCTTCGGCAGGCGCAAATATCACCACAGAATTTGCAACCGCACAAATAATCAATGATGATGAAGCGATAATCAATGATGACGCAGAAATTTCCATCTTTGCAGACTCAGCTGATCATGTCGAGGGTGATGCCGGGCTGACGGATTATACGTTTACCGTGACCAGAGCCGGTGACCTGGACACAACCCATACGGTGGACTGGAGTGTAGCCGGCAGCGGCGACCATCCTGCCAACGCCGATGACTTCGGGGGCGATTTGCCCGACGGTACGGTGACCTTTGCAGCCGGTGAAACGACCCAAACCATTACGGTGCAGGTGGCAGGCGATTCAAGAGTAGAGAGTACCGAAGGCTTTACCGTTACCCTGGCCAATGCGTCGCAAGGCGCAAATATCACCACGGAATCCGCATTCGCACAAATAATTAACGATGACGTAAGGATATACACAGATATTTCCATCTCCGCAGACTCAGCCAATAATGTCGAGGGTGATGCCGGCCTCACGGATTTTACTTTTACCGTGACCAGAGATGGTGACACAGGCAAAACCCATACAGTGGACTGGAGTGTCGCCGGCAGCGGCGACCATCCCGCCGATGCCGATGATTTTGGCGGCGCTCTGCCCGGCGGTACGGTGACCTTTGCAGCCGGAGAAACGAGCAAGACAATAACGGTGCAGGTAGCCGGCGATACATGTGGTGAATATTCAAACAATTTTATTGTCACCCTTTCCAACTCCAGCGGGGGGGCGAGGATCACTTCTGCTTCCGCATCCGGCACCATTATTGATGATGATGTGGCGGCAGGGACTGAACAGACAATTACCTCGGTAACCGGCACCAGCACGACCCTTACCGGAGACTCGGGGCCGGACACCCTTCTGGTAAACCTCGGCAGCTTTACCGGTGATTTTAACGGCTACAACATAGATATTGAGGGACGGGGCTGGTCAGACACCCTCGGCGTTACATTGTCGGCAAGCGGCAATGTTTCCGGCAACACCTTCAATCTCAACGGCGGGCCCGAATGTCCGTACGGTGAAAACGAAGGAGACACCATCGGCGTCACCCTGGCCGGGGCCAATGTTTTAAGCAACGCGATCAGCGCGCACGGCGGACTGAGCAGCGATAATATATCAATAAAAATTTCCGCCACAGGGGCTGTCGCACAAAACCAGATCAATATGACCGGCGGCGCCTGCAACGACACGCTTTCCCTTGATATCGATCCTCAAAATGTCGACTGGAATGCCATCAACATGGACGGGGGGACCGGGGATGACATACTCAATCTTGCCATGACGGCCTCGGATCAATCCACGGGATTTTCTGCTGCCGCCCGGGCTAATATCGGCCATGTTTTTAGGAGTGGTACTTTTACCAGTACAGCCACCACCATCGACATGGGCAACATCATTACCATGACCGGCGGTGCCGGCAATGATACGCTCACAGCCCAACTCTCAGTTAAGGCACTTGCTTCTCATACAGATGTCACATCATCTTCTGCTGCTGCCAAGGCAAGTACGGCCGAAGCCCTCCTTAGCAACAATGACATTGCCATGTTCGGCGGTGACGGCAGTGATACGTTGTCCCTGACTCTTTCCGCAGATGCAACTGCCTATGCCCTGGCATCGGCCACGAGTTCAGGTTCTGCGGATGCCACAGGCTACAGTGCCACTGCATCAATTACGCACAACGCAATCACCCTGGACGGCGGCACCGGCAACGACACCCTCTCAGCCTTGTTGGCAGCAACAGCAAAGGCTTCGGGAACGGCCAAAGCCGGGACAAGCAGTGCAACGGGATATGCTGCGGATGCATCTGCATATTCCGCTGAAGCGAATGTGGACAACAATACCGTGAACATGTTCGGCGGTGACGGAAGTGATACGTTGTCCCTGACCCTGTCAGCGAATGCGGACCTTTATGCGCATGCACAGGTCTCAGCAACTTCCGCTGGTGATTCCGGGGCTTCTGCCTATGCTTATTATGCCGATGCCCAAGTGAGCAGCAACTCGATTTCCATGACCGGTGGTGCGGGCAACGATAATCTTGCAGCCCTACTGGCGGCCTCGGCAAAGGTTTCGGCCATTGCCGTCGGCACGGGGTCTTCCTCCTTAAATTATGCGTATGCCTCATATGCCAGTGCTGATGTAAATAATAATAACATCTTTATGGACGGCGGCGCAGGAACCGATACCATGTCCCTGACGCTGTCGGCCAACGCAGGGGCCTATGCGTCTGCCTCCGGCCCTGAAGCCACGGTGTATGCGTATTATGCCTATGCAACTGTTGAAAGTAATACGGTTTCCATGATCGGCGGCACCGGCAATGACACCCTTTCGGCGCTTCTGGCAGCAACGGGAAAGATGTCAAATATTGCCAAAGGCTCGTCAAGCACTTCCGATGCTGCTTATGGCACGGGTTATACGGTATATGCAGTTGTAGACAGCAATGCGATAAACATGTACGGCAGTTCAGGAGATGACACCCTGTCACTGACCTTGGCGGCAGACGCGGAAATGTATGTACTGGCCTCGGCAGAGTCCGGCGGCGCCTATCTCTATGCCTATTATGCCTATGCAACAGTAAGCAGCAACACGATTGTTATGGACGGCGGCACGGGCAATGATACCCTGACAGCCATTTTATCGGCCAGTGGTAAAGTCTCAGGTATTGCCAAAGCCTCTTCCAGCACTACCGATGCGGCCTCTGCAACTGCCTATTATGCTTATGTCTATGTGAGCAGTAATGATGTGGACATGTTTGGCGGTTCCGGGGATGACACCCTGACCCTGACCTTGTCTGCAGATGCAGACGTTTATGCTTTGGCTTCAGCAGTTTCCGGAGGTGCCGAAGCCACCGGCTATTCTGCTTATGCCGAAATTTATTGTAATACCATCAGCATGACCGGCGGTGCCGGCAATGATGAACTTACGGCACTCCTGGCAGCCTCCGGTGGAGTGTCTGCCATCGCCACTGGGGCGTTAGACTCCTCGACCACTGTTGCGTATGCAAGTGCATATTATGCTTACAATTCTATATACAGCAATGTTGTGGATATGTTTGGGGGTGACGGGAGTGATACCCTGTCCCTGACCTTGTCGGTAGAGGCGGAGCTTTATGCGAAGGCAGCCGCCGTCTCAGGTGGCGCAAGCGCTTCCGGTGATTATGCGTATGCTTATGCGTATTCTAACTCTGTTTCAATGACGGGCGGAACCGGCAATGATACGCTTAAAGCCCTTTTGGCGGCCTCGGCAAAAATTACAGCCATTGCCAATGGAACCGGCAGCCAAAATGTGGATGCATTTGGCAGTTATGCCTATGGGTATGTGTACAGTAACGATGTTTATATGGATGGCGGCAGCGGCACCGACACCCTGTCCCTTACAATGTCTGCGACTGCATCTATGTTTATCTCAGCATCCGGCGGTGAGGCTTCTGCCTCTGCGTATTATGCGTATGCCACGGTTGACAGCAATACGGTTACCATAAGCGGCGGTACGGGCAATGACACGCTTACGGCACTTCTGGCAGCCAGTGCCAGAATAACGGCAATCGCCAAAGGCACGTCGCTGACTGCCTCTGCTACCACTTATGACACTGCTGCTTATGCAGCCGCTTATACGGCATATGCCACAGTGGGGGATAACATCGTGAACATGTTTGGCGGGGAAGGGAGTGACACATTATCACTGACCCTGTCGGCAGACGCGGATCTATATGTACTGGCTTCTGAAGCTGCGTCTTCTGGTGACGCCTATGCGATCGCTTATTATGCATATGCATTTGTTTGCAATAACACCATCAGCATGACCGGCGGCGATGGCAACGATACAATGACAGCCCTTCTGGCAGCGTCGGGAAGAAATACAGCCATTGCCAAGGGCTCGGCAAGCGGTTCTGAGGCTGCCGTGGCTGAGGCTGTTTATGCATATGTTTACGTGACCAGCAATAATGTGAACATGTTTGGCGGTGACGGAAGCGACAGCCTGTCCCTGACCCTGTCGGCGGACGCCTACAACTTTGCTTCAGCTTCTGCGGTTTCCGGTGGTGCTGAGGCAACTGCCTCTTATGCTTACGCATATGTTGATGATAACACGATTTCCATGACCGGTGGTGCGGGCAATGATTCCCTTAACCTGCTACTGGCAGCCACGGCAAAGAGTTCCATTATTGCCAAAGGAACAGGCAGCCAAAGCGTGGATGCCTTTGCCGACTATGCCTATGCTTATGTAAGCAGCAACACAATTTTTATGGATGGCGGTGACGGTGCCGATACCCTGGCCCTGACGCTGTCGGCAAATGCCTCGGCCTATGCTTCGGCATCAGGCGGATCTGCAAACGCTACAGCTTATTACGCTACAGCCTATGTCGACGATAATACAATCACCATGAGCGGCGGGGACGGCAATGACACACTTACGGCACTTTTGGCGGCAACGGCCAGGAATTCCGCCATTGCAAACGGGGAGGCGGCGACAGTATACGCAAGCTCTGTATCGGCCTATGTGAACAGCAATGCTGTTGATATGGGGGGTGATGCCGGGGATGATACATTGACCCTGACACTTTCTGCCGATGCAGCGGCAAAAGCCTCTGCGTTTGCGACATCCGGGGATGCAGATGCCTGGGGTTATTACTGTGCAAGTGCTAACGTGAACATTAATACCATTACCATGACCGGGGGGGACGGGAACGACACCCTCACGGCCCTCTTGGCAGCATCGGCAAAGTCTTCGGCAATCGCAAAGGCAGAAGGAACAGGGGACGCTGATTTGACCGCTGCTTATTCAACTGTAAGCGCAAACGTCAATAGCAACATTATTAAGATGGACGGCGGCATCGGGACCGACACGCTCTCATTGACGCTTTCAGCCGATGCATCGGTTTACGGTCTGGGCTCTGCGACAGATAATTCTGTGACCCTGACAGTCGGATACTACTATACTTATGCGACTGTTTCCAACAACACCATCACGATGAGCGGCGGGGACGGCAGCGATACCCTCACCGCCCTGCTTGGCGCATCGTTAAGTATAAAAGGGGAGGCGATTGCCGGCGGTTCGAGTAATGATGCCTGGATGACTGTTGCGTATTATTCTTCTGTAACGGCTAACAATTACACTAATGATATCAATATGTATGGCGGCGCAGGAAATGATACGCTTGATTTGACCCTGTCTGCCGATTTATCGATATATGGTCTCATGTCTGCTGAAGCAGGAGATGCCTCAGGGTATGTGGCCTATTCTACTGTTTCAGCTATCGTGAGCAATAACGATATTTCCATGACCGGCGGGTCCGGTGATGATACGCTCTCAGCCTTGCTGTCGGTATCGGTAAAAGAAACCGGGATTGCCATTGCCGGGTCCGAAAGCGGGATTGGCGGGGATGCGGATGTGACCGTTGGCTACTACACGGCTTGTGCCTACAACAGTTCCAATAATATTTTCATGGACGGCGGCACGGGTAACGACACCCTGTCCCTGGATCTCCAGGCAGATGCATCGATTAATGGATTTGCATCCGCGGAATACGGGAGCGCCGACGCCAGTTGCTATTACGGCGCTTATGTCTCTGTGAGCAGCAATGTTGTCACCATGACCGGCGGGGCCGGCGACGACACTTTTTACGCCCATCTGTCGGCAATGGCTGATGTGGTGGCCACGGCAATAGGGGATACCGGTGCTTATGCCTATGCGTATTATGCTGACGCAGCCGTTTCAAACAACAACATCGATATGTTCGGCGGGTCCGATACCGGCACGGACAGCCTGACGTTGAGCCTTACGGCCGATGCCTCGGCAAAAGCCCTGGCCTCAGGTGAAAGCGGTTATTTGTATGCTTTGGCATCCGGCTCTGCAAATATAAACTTAAATGATATCAGCATGAGCGGCGGCGGCGGCAACGATACGCTCACGGCCCTCTTAAACGCTGCAGCGCAGGGATCGGCAACAGCAGTTCCGTCAACCGCCTTAGGTTCTGTAACCAGCGCGTCTGCCGATGTCAGCATGTCTGCGCAGGTCAATAATAACACAGTCGATATGACCGGCGGCGGGGGGAGTGACACCCTTGACCTGACTTTACAGGCAACCGCATCCGCCTTTGCAAGTGCTTCAGCATCAAGCCTTGCAAGCGCTTCAGCCAGTGCCCAGGCCTCCATTGTTAATAACCAAATTACCATGGACGGTGGTTCCGGTGATGATCTGCTGACGCTCCATATTTCAGCATCCGCTGCTGCTTCAGCCCTTGCTGGTGCATCAGGCAGCTCGACGACCGTATCGGCCACAGCGCTCATAAGTTCCAATGATGTCCTGATGACCGGCGGGTCCGGCAGTGATACCCTGAGCCTTTTCGTAAGCGGGGAAACGTTTAACAACAACAACATCACCCTGAGCGGCGGCACCGGTAACGATAATATAAATATCAGCCTGGGGGTGGCTTCCGCCACTGGCAACACCGTCAATATTGCCGGCGGTGCAGGAAACGATACCATCTCCATTACCGCGGATGCGACAGATGCCCAGTTTATCTTCAAGTATGCCGGGGGCAATGAATTTGGGGACAGCATCATCGGGCTGACATCCGGCCACAGTATCACTTTCCAGTTTACGGACACATCGGTGTTTAATGGCAATATTACCGGTGCCGGCACGGCAGGACCACATGCCTTAACTGCGGATTGTTTTGTAACAGGAAGCGCGGCGATTGATGCAGATGACTTCTGGATCTACGACGCCGCCACACATGCCCTTTTCTATGATGCGGATGCCAGCGGCACAGGTGCTGCCATTAATGTGGCCCAGTTTGACGCGGATGTTGCTTTGACTCACGCCGATATAAACATTGTTCATGTGTAAACAGTAGAAGGCTTTTTTGAGTTTATACCGGGGCTGGGCATTCTTGCCCAGCCCCGGTTTTTGTTCAGGCATATAAAAGGTGA
The DNA here is from genome assembly GCA_030145385.1 of Desulfococcaceae bacterium. Classification (GTDB taxonomy): domain Bacteria; phylum Desulfobacterota; class Desulfobacteria; order Desulfobacterales; family Desulfosalsimonadaceae; genus SURF-3. The sequence goes on along the minus strand of JAQYVU010000007.1, from coordinate 17,607 downwards.
TGGCTTCGTAAAAAAATATGACGGCGCTTGCGCCGATTTTACATAAGTAAGTAAATGCGATTTATAATATTTTTTATCCCGCAAAGACGCTGAGATGCAGAGAATTTTTCCTCTGCGATCCCCGCGTCTCTGCGCGAGATAATGGTTTTTGAGAATTACTTATTGTAAAATTGTCTGCATAGGAATAGTATGCCTGAGGTTAAAGTAACGCGATGCCTGAATTTCAGGTGCCTGAGAATTATTCCTTTTTCAGCGTTTGACAGAACAGATATATTAACTAAATCAGGGACACATTATGGCCACAATGGAACAAAATCTTGCTGTTGCAATGCATCATATTAACCTGGGACGGATCAAAGAGGCTGAGGCGCTTTGCGGGCCGCTTCTTGAAAATCATCCCCTGGAACCACAGGTGCTTCATGCCGCGGGTCTTCTTGCATACAAGAAGATGGATTTTAAAACCGCTATTGAACAGATGATAAAAGCCGTCCAGATTGACAAGGGCAATCCCCTGTACCTGGGCAACCTGGGTGAGGCATACCGCCGCGACCGGCAATTTGACAAGGCCATGCAGGTCTTTTCCCGGGCCATTGAAATCATGCCTGAATTTCTCATGGGGCACCTGGGGATTGCGAACACTCTGCGCGACCAGGGCAAACACATGGAAGCCACATCCCGGTTCCGGCTGGCCCTTGCCATCAACCCGATGTTTGCCCCGGCCTATCACTACCTGGGCCTGACCTTTGTGGACCAGGAGCGGCTCAAGGAAGCTATTCCCTTATTGAGAAAAGCGATTGCCTTAAGACCCGGCTATATTGAGGCGCAGCTGAGCCTGGCCAATGTGCTTGAACGGGACGGGCAGTCGGATGAGGCCCTGATAGGCTACAAGGAACTGCTCGAGAAGATGCCCAAACATGTGGGGATCATCAATAATATTGGAAATATTTTGAAAAATATGGGGCAGATTGACGAGGCCATTGTTCATTTTGAAAATGCCCTGGCCCTGGATCCGGATCATGTGTCCGCGTATTACAATCTTTCCCGCGCACGGGTCGGTTCCGAATCCAAAGACCTGAAAAGAATGGAAGAGATGGTGACCGACAGCCGTCTGACCACGGAACAGCACTGCAGCATGCATTTTTCCCTTGGCAAGGTCTATGATGACCTGGGGGAATATGACAAGGCATTTTATAACTTTAAAAAGGGAAATGACTTAGATACCCGGGACAAGCCGTTTGATCCCAAACTGCACAGCCTGGCTGTTGACCGGATGATGGCCACCTTTAACAAGGAATTTTTTCCGGGCCGCAAAGGCTTTGGCAGTGAATCCAGTCTGCCCGTGTTTATACTGGGTATGCCCCGTTCCGGCACCACCCTGGTGGAACAGACGCTCGCCAGTCACCCGGATGTTTTCGGGGCCGGCGAACTCAGCAACATCGGCCAGATCATCGGTTCTTTGCCCCAGAGACAGGGAAAACTGGCCGGATATCCGGAGTGCGCTTCCCTGGTCGATGCCATCAGCGCATGCCAGTTGGGAGAGGAGTATGTTGCCTATCTCCGATCCGTGGGGGGGGGTGCCAGAAGGGTCACGGATAAAATGCCGGGCAACTTCATTAACCTGGGCTTTATTTCCACCCTGCTGCCCAACGCAAAGATTATCCACTGCCATCGTGAGCCTTTAGATACATGTCTTTCCTGCTATTCCCAGCATTTTGCCATGGTCATGCCCTTTTCCAGGGATCTGGCTTTTCTGGGCAGCTATTACCGGGATTATCACCGGATCATGAAACACTGGCATGCGGTACTGCCCCAGCCCATACTGGATGTGCGGTATAAGGACATGGTTTCCGACCACGAGGGCATGAGCCGTAAAATCATTGAATTTGTCGGCCTTGACTGGGATGATGCCTGCCTGGAGTTCCACAAGACCAAACGGCCGGTGAAAACCGCCAGCAACTGGCAGGTCCGGCAGCCTGTTTATACCAGTTCCATTGACCGCTGGCGTAATTATGACAAGTTCCTCGCCCCCCTGCGGGAAGCGCTGGGGGATGCCCAGTCAGAAGAATCCAAAATCCTGGAAAATTAACCGGAAGAGCGAAAAGATTCAAAAGATGCCTGATATATTAATCATGGAGCCGGGGCGTAATGGGTGAATTATTCAAGCGCCTGAAGGCGATGCCTGTTTTATTTTTTCAGCTGCTGCTGGCCTCCCTGCTGATCAGTGTGCTGGCACTGGCAAGTCCTTTGTTTGTCATCCAGGTGCTGGTCCGTTATTGTACCAACGGGGTTACCGCCACACTGATTACGCTTATTGTGGGGGTTGTCATTGCCATTGCCCTGGAGTTCGGATTCCGGATGGTCCGGCTGGGCATGGCCAGGGGCTTTTCCGTACTGCCGGATGCTCTTTTGGCCGGCGGGGCCTTTGCGGTTCTTGTCAACGGCAAAACATCGGCAATAGACCAATTGCCCCCGGGCCTGCGGCGGGAAATAATGAACAGCCTGTCAGCCGTCCAGCAGGCGTACAGCCCGACCAATATTACGGCAGTCCTTGATTCCTGCTTTGCATTTCTTTTTGTGGGTGTTTTGTTCTTCTTAAGCCCGCTGATCGCCATCATCGTGACCTTTTTTCTTGTGGTCGTTTTTTTCTATGCCATATTCAGCCACAAGCTTCTGGGCAATCCAATGGGCGAGCTGAACCAGGTATCGGTCAGCAACAACGCGCTTGTGGGTTCCGCCATCATGGCGTCAGACACGATTCGCAGTTTTAATGCCGCCAATTTTTTGAAAAATATCTGGGGAAAGCAGCAGGCGCTCACTGATCAGCTGCGGCGAAAAGTCCAGGATCAACAGGGGTTTTCCCAGTCCGTTACCATGAGTGCCGCCGGCCTTATGACCGTGGCGGTGATCGGTGTTGGCGCCACTTACGTTGTGGCCGGCGATATGAATGTGGGGGTATTGATCGGCGCCAATATTCTGGCCAGCCGCGCCCTTGCCCCTGTCAGCCGTTTTGCCCAGTTGAGCGCCATCTTCACCGACGCGCAGCAGGCGCTCATTCGCCTGGAAAAATTTACAAAACTGCCAAGGGAAGAAGCTAAAGGCAACGCCCTGAAAAACTACCGGGGCCGCCTTGAATTAAAAGACCTGGCTTTTATGCACCGGGGAGCATCCGGGCCCCTGTTTGAATCGGTGTCTCTGCAGTTATCCGCCGGATCCGTGCTGGTGGTTTCCGGGAACAACGGATCCGGCAAAACAACGCTGGCAAGGCTGATTACCGGACTGATCGAACCGGCCCGGGGCCAGATTTTTGTGGACGGCCTGGATTTAAGGCAGGTCCAGCCCGAGTGGTGGCGCAGGCAGGTTATTTATATGCCCCAGGAACCGACTTTTTTTGAAGGCTCCATTCGGGACAATCTTATGACCCTCAATGACACGCTTGATGAATCAAAGCTTTTGGAAGTGATTGAAAGGGTCGATTTAAAACGATACATTGACGAAAGCCCGCAGGGACTTGAAACCCCGATCACAAATGGCGGCGCAAATCTTGCCAGGGGTATCCGGCGGCGTCTGGCGCTGGCAAGGGGCCTTGTTTCGGACGGGATGCTTGCCATATTTGACGAACCTGCCGAGGGAATGGACGCCGGCGGCGGGGCCCTGGTATTTAAAATAATGAATGATCTTATTAAAAGCGGCCGGACCCTTATTCTCTGTTCTCACAACCCGGAGATCCTTAAATCCCGGGGAATTGTAATCAATCTCAACGCAAAGCCGGTACCGGAAGTCAGTTTTCCTTTTCCTGAAAACCCGGCACGGCAAAAAGAGCTTCAATGACCAAACCGGAAAAAAAAGAGATCGCGCCTGTTCAGGAAACGAAAGAAATAATTAACCCTGAGGATGCGACACCCGACGTGGAACCAAAGGATGACCGGAAGGACATCGCGGCTGTCGTATATGGCGATGTCAAAAAATCCACCCGTTTTTTCTTTTATCTTTTCACTTTTTTTTGCGTAAGTTTTGGCTTATGGGCGTATGCTTTCGAACTGGATGTTTCCAGTATGACGGAAGGAGAAGTGGTCCCTTTATCCAAAGTCAAAGTGCTGCAGCATCTTGAAGGCGGTATTGTTAAACATATACTTGTCAAAGAAGGGCAGCTGGTCGAAAAGGACCAGCCCCTTGTTGAACTGGAGATGACGGCAAGCGATGCGGATGTGAGGGAGCTGAAATTACGCATTTCAGCCCTGGGCATTGAGATCCTGCGTCTGGAAACGGAAATTGCCGGAAGCCGGAAGATACCATTTTGTGAAGACCTTTTGACCGACCAGCCCCGCCTTGTGCAGGAGGCTATCGACCTGTTCAATGCCCGCTGGCAAAGCCTTGAAAATGACCTGAATCGCCAGGAAGAACTGGTTGTTGAGCGTCGTCAGGAAATCAATGAGATCACGGTGCGCCTGCAAAATCAAAAACAACGCCTTGAGTTGTTGAAAGAGCAGATAAAAATAAGTGAAGGCCTGCTTGAAGATGATTTAACCAACAGGTATCAGCACCTGAACCTGCTTAAAGAAAACAATTCCCTTAAGAGCGCCATAGAAGAAAACAGTGCGTTGCTTCACAAGGCAGAGGCCGCGCTCAAGGGGTCGGAGGTCAGCCTTGAGGGGATACATAAATCTTTTGAGGCAGACACCCAGGCGGATCTGGAAAACCGGCGGGGACGGTATCGAGAGCTAACAGAGCGCCTGCGTAAATTTGAAGACAACCTTAAGCGGACCATCCTGCGGGCCCCGGAGGATGGCGTGATTAAAAATCTGTACATATCCACCGAAGGGGGAGTCGTCCGTCCGGGAGAAACCCTGCTGGATATCGTTCCCCTTGATGACACCCTGGTCATAGAGGCCAAGCTGCCCACCCAGGACATCGGTTACATCCATAAAGGCCAGAAGGCCGTCATTAAACTCACTTCAGCGGATGCCAGACGCTTTGGCAACATTAACGGAGAGGTGGTTGATATCAGCCCGGACACCCTGATTAATCCAAACGGCAATCCTTACTATAAAGTCCGCATCGCCCCTGAAAATATTTTTTTTGAGTACAGGAATAACCGGTACGACCTTTACCCCGGCATGATCCTCAGCGTGAGCATTCACACCGGGCAGCGGACCGTTCTTGAATATCTGGTCTCCCCCTGGGTCAGCAGCATGGATTCGGCCATGACAGAGCGGTAAGATGGCGTCGTAAAAAGTCCCATCGACTGCGACGCAGCAATTTTTCAGCCACTCAAGATACTACATGTATGATTTCCTGTCTGAAAAATAGCTACGCCTTGCCATATTTCATGGTATTGGTAAAACTTTTAACTTAGCCATCCGGGTACTTCCAAATAATTTAATTGTTTACGATGGAATAAATTGTAGGTCGGGATTCCATTCCCGACAAAATTCATCCGCCAATCAGTAAAATTTGGTGCCGGGGAAGAAATCCGGCCTACTTTAAAAAAGTTATTTGTTGATACAACGGTGATGCATCACCATGAAAAGCTTTTTACGAGAGCATACGGATTTGAAGCTTTATACAATATCTTGCTTTTTATTGATATCCGACTTCTGGCTCAGTTTTCGAAATTCACCCTTGATATTTTCATCCACCTTGTGGGCAAAAGCGGTTGCAAAAGGCGACGCCAGGGGCGGGTTGAAAAGAAAATGGGTCACGTTCCAGGCCAGGCCGAACAGGGTCTTTCGCCGGCCGCATATCCTGAAGTTCCTGAACCCCATATCGTATATGGTTTTGAGTTCACTGCGTTTTAAAAAACAGGACCGGATATGGCCAGGGTTTTTATCTTCGGATATGGTATGAAACTCTCCGGTGCAAAGGGATTGTTTGATTTTTTTCAGTCCGTCGGTCACCTCCCTTGACCGGATGCCCAGGTTGAACTTTGAAATCAGTTCCAGGTGCTGTTTCCGGGTGGGACAATTGTACGCGCACTCATCATTGACCAGAATCTCGGTTTTGTCCCTGTCCAGCTTGTCTAAAAGATCCGGGTCAAATAGGTGATTCGTGCTGACACCCACCCGGTCAAAACGGTCCTGCATTTTTTTGTACCACTCAATGTCTCCGCGAGGATTTTCAATAATGCATTTTTCCATGGAACATATCTGCTTCAGGTTCGGCTTCTTTTTCCGGATATAATCAGACAGCAGGTCACTGGCCACCATTACGCCGTTTAAGCCGCTGTTTTCATTCAGCCGATCCAGAAGCAGGTTGGATTCAACATCCGACAGGTGCTTTTTTTCCAGAGCCAGATTGGAAAAGGTCAAAAATACGCCGATGCCATGTTCATTGAGTTTCCGGAAAAATTTTACCGAGTCCACATTCGGGACATTGGCGTTTAAGTATCCGCCGTTCCATATCAGGTCCGGGCAGCCGTGAAACGAACCCACAACATGAAGGATGTCGTGACTGTTCAGCGAGTTGATGAGTATCTTTAAAAACGTTCGGTAGTTGAACAATCCGGAAATATTCCATTTGACTTCCGGCCAGTCCGTGTGGATCAAGCTGGATTCACGTTCAGTTTTCAATAACATATGATGATCTTCCTTTGAATTCAATCCGGGTGATAAATGCTGCCAGCAGTTATCTGCTGAAGGCAGGATGTAAAAAGGAGGACGGGTTATATGACCCCTTTTTCCCTGGCAGTCTGGGTATATTCGGTTTTTACTTTATGCTCTATCCGTGAGTAGAGTATGCGGGCAAACGTGTGAGCCTGATCCGGGTCAAAGACCCAGTTCAGAATATTCCAGGCCATACCGTAGATGGTCATCCGCCGGCCGGAGATTTTGAGGTTTCGAAACCCCATGTCATAAATGGTTTTTACGTCTTCATGATCCAGGTAGCAGGTGCGGAGGTTTTGGGTATTTTTTTCAGGGTTTAAATTGGCGCCGCCGCCCGCGCACTTCGTTTCCCTGATAACCTTTATCTCCTCCATAATCTCATCGGCTTTTTTCTTGTCTTCATATTGCGCGATATTAAATACGGAATTTAAGGTCTGGTGATGCGCACGATTCGGGCATTTGTAGATGCAGCCTTCGGTGATCAGTATTTCTGATTTCTTACGGTCCAGCTTGTCCAAAAGATCCAGGTCGAACATATGGTCTGTGTGAACCACCACCTGGTCAAAACGATCTTCCATTCTTTTGTACCAGTCAATGTCGCCTTTCGGGTTTTCAATAAAATTTTTCACCACGGAAGAAATCAGCTTTAACCCGGGTTTTTTCTTCCGGATATAATCGGCTATCAGGTCATTGACAACGATCACGCCGTTTAAACCGCATTTTTCATCAAGACAGTCCAGGAGCCGGTTTGATTCTTCATCCTCCAGGTGCTTTTTTTCAAGAATCACGTTGGAAAACGTGAGATATACCCCGATCCCCAGGCTGTTCAGCGCTTTAAAGTAGTTTTCCGCATCCGGATAATTTTTCACATTCGCGTTGACGCGCCCGCCGTTCCACAAAAGGTCCGGAGCCCCGTGAAACGAGTTGATGACGTGTGCCATACCATGATTTTTCATCATCTGGGTAAAGAAATTGACAAGGGGACGGTAAACAAAGAGCCCTGAGATATTCCATTTTGCGTCCGGCCAATCCGGATGAAGAAAATTCCTTTCATGTGTCATGTCAATCATAGTCTGCCTGCCTTTTTTCTGGGTGCCGTTCAATCTGCAAGTTTGTGTGATATCGTTTTACGAATAATATATGAGGCAACCTTGTGTGTCAATGATAGTATGATTGAATAGTAGGGCAAAAGTTTCAGAATTTTAATTCAACGGATTACCGGATGCCGTGAACAGGGCCGGTTGTTTGTTCGGTAAAGATGACGCGACCGGGCCCTGGCGAACGGCCTTGCGCCGCAAAATTTCCCGGACAGCCTCGTAACAGTTGATTAACCCGTGCCCGGTCTGGTTGTCCGGGCCGGGCGGGCCGATATCGGTGGCCGTGGACGTGATAATCTCCCGCAGATCCCAGACAAGAATTTCCGGGTCGGCGGACAGCATCAGGGCGATCGAACCGCAAAGCATGGCCCCGGCATAGGAATTTCCGGCAATATTCTGCGGCAGCACGGTGCCGTCCGGCATTAACCCCGGCAGAGCGGCATTAAAGGCACTTATATCCGGTTTCAGCACCAGGCCGTCTTGATAACATTCTGTTTGCCATTCTACGGGCCCCTGGCTGGAAAAAGGCGGGCGGGTCCCGTCTTGCCGAACACCGGCGGCTGAAAAAACCGCATTGGGAATATCTTCCGGGGTCCGCATCTGAAACGGCACTCGTGCAAATTTTTTGCTGTCCGGGCGGGCAAAATTTCCTGCCCCGGAAACAAAGTAAAGGCCGCAGAACGCGCCGTGTTCTAAAACCTTGCGCCAGTGCGAACGGTATTGTCCGAAACCGGCCAGGGAAAAGCTCATGCTGTAAGTGTCAGCCCCGTGGGTCACCGCCCACTCGACCATCTCCTCAATCCGGCCATGGCCGATAACCGCACCCCATTGAGCCCCGGGCGCGATACCGGGCACAAAAGAGGCTTCCGGCTGACCGGCCCCGCAAATAATGGATGCGCAATAAAACCCATGCAGGTTTTTGGGGGAATTCGAACCTGCTTCGGTCCGGGGTGTCAGGTTGGCGTTTCTTTGATTAAAATTGTAGCCGTGATAGTCGTCAACATACCCATTGTTGTCGTCATCTGCACCATTATCCGGGATTTCTCCGGGACTTCGGTAAAGATTGTGAATCAGGTTTTTCGAAAACACAAAATTGGTATCGTGGATGATGTTGATGATGCCCCGGCCGGTAAGGCCGAATTCCCGCCAGACTTGATCGGCCTGAAGGCGTTGGGAATACCAGGGATGGTTATAGGTCAGCGGATTGGTTTCGGACGCACGGACCGGGCCATGAAAACGGGCCTCTCCCGTTGATGAAGCAGGGGGGCGTTTATCCATTTGCGCAAATATTTTACTGACCCCGGGAAGTCCCTTGAGCGCCTTTAAATCGCCCGGGCTGTTTACCCGGCAACTGAACCCGTTTATTATCCAGTGCCGTTCAACCCGGCTGATCTTTTTTTCCCGGAGGAGCCGGTCTATCCCGGATTCAGCCCGATGCCAGGAATTATCACTCAGCCTTTTCAGTTGCGCTGTCACCCGGCGGCGCAGGGCGCTGCGTTTCCAGCCTTCAAACTCAGCAGACCTCCGCTGGTAGGCCTGGCCGTCTGAAAGGAATTGTTCGGAAAACCAGACAACCACCGGGCAGGGCCAGGAGACCATCCCACGCTCCAGGACCGGCATAACCCAGACTTCTTTGCCGGTCCGGGTGCCGGGCGTTGTCTGAAGGGTGACTATTCCGACCAGAACAGAGCCGAAAATCACCAGAACAAAAATGTATGCAATAAATCGATTCATCAGTCAGTTCGCCAGGTATCCGGTTCGATCGTCCGCCGGGCCGGGGGGGCTTGAAATCTTAAGGGGCACTCTGCATGAAAAGCGTCTGCAGCCCCGGCAGGTTTTTTTCGCAGTTTCGGCTTTTCAATCCTGCAGGCAGGATTGAGCTCGCTGTTTTGAACAGGATATAGCAATAGTATGGTTGTGTGTCAATTTTTAAAAATACACCAGATGTTGTGGATATCTAACGCTGAATATCCAGCATTAACCTGGGATATTATATCCAGAGGAACGCCACCTGTTGTGCCCTCAATTATCATAACCAAATGAAAATACTAATCTGGTTTAAGTTAAAAAAACAGTTGGTATGTTGTATGTAAAATGAAATGGTGACAGATAAAATTTTCATTATCGCCTGTGAAAAAAGTGAGCGGGGTCACCCGTTAAAGGACGGGTCACCAAAGGCAAGGGTGATCTTTTCATGGACATCCAACACATAACTGCCGTCTGCAAAACGGCTGATAATATTTTCCGCCTGATCAAAGGGCCCAGGGAACATAAGAGGATAATTTCATCAAGTAGGAGTTGGGGATTCAGGTAGTGCTTATCTTAAAATCAACGCTTCAATGAAGAAGCCAATAGCGATTTGGAGGTTTTTTTAAAATAAGTCATAAAAGTCTCAATCAATGGATTTTTTGTTAAATCATTATGTTTTGCCCAGCAGATGTCTCAACGCCCCCTCCAGATCCGGATGCCTGAAAGAATATCCGGTTTCTGTCAGCACCGACGGCCGCACCCGCGTGCTGGAAAGAATTGTTTCACGGCCCATTTCTCCGAAAAAAGTTTCAATGGCAAGTTTTGGAACAGTGAAATAAGCCGGTCGAAAAAGAACTTTGGCAAGTTTTTGGGTAAGCTCATTATTGGTAGCCGGGTTCGGTGATACCAGGTTGACGGGTCCGGATATTTTTTCATCGAACAGTGCATGATGGATGGCACCGATGGTATCATCAATGCTGATCCAGCTCATGTACTGCCGGCCGGTTGCGATTTTACCGCCGATTCCAAGGGTGAACGGCAAAAGCAGTTTGCCCAGTGCGCCTCCCCGGGGTGACAGAACAATGCCGATACGCAGAAAGGCGGTTCTGATACCGGCCTGAACAGCGGCATCAGTCGATTCTTCCCACATTCGGCAGACATTGGAAATAAAATCATTGCCGGCTGTATCGGATTCATCCACCAAAATATTTCCCCGGTGTCCGTAATAACCGATTGCCGAGGCACAGAGAAATACTTTAGGCGGGCATTTCATTTGAGAAATGGTTTCCGCGATCAGGCGGGTGCTCCGGACCCGGCTGTCAATGATGCGTTTTTTTTTCTCCGGACTCCAGTGGCCTTCACCGATGTTTTCGCCGGACAGGTGAATGACGGCGTCAATCGTATCCGTATCATCAAGGTCAAGCCTTTTGTTTGCCGGATCCCATCTTATTTCTCCTTTTTCTCTATTCGGCGGGCGCCGGACCAGCTGGAGGAGATGATGACCGCCCGTCCTCAGAAATGGAATAAGGGTAGAGCCGAGCAGTCCGCTGGCTCCGGATATTAGAATTTTTAATGGACCCTGCTGTTTTCGTAATTGATGGACAGCTATATCGGCAATGGTCGTGCTGTGACGATAAGTGAAAATCTGTTTTAATTTTTTTTCAACAAACGACTCCATCACTGCGTTTCCCAAGGGATGAAAAGGGAGGGCATATTCTATTGAGTCTTCAAGAATACATTCTGTCCGGTCGAGGTCTTCAAACCGGTGGGTATGTATCCATTTTGAAAAAGGTCCTTTTACCTGAATATCTTTAAATAATATATTTTCCTGATAATCCACATGGCGGGCATGCCATTTTATAGGAACCGGGCCGGCTTTGAGTTTCATTTTCACTTCTGCGCCGACGTTGATGCCTCCTGTTCGGGAAATAATCTCAAGCGGATCCCACGGCGGGCTCAGCCGTTCAATCGCACCGGGGCGGGCATGCCATTTGAAGACTTCTTCAACAGGGGCGTTTATTTTTGATCGTTTTTTAAATATGTTTTTTTTCATGATTCGGTTTTCTGCAGGTGCATATGTTATTTTTATTAATCCGATGATTGTTTAAGCACATCCGGCATCTTGTATCACTGCACATCTGGCAGGAAAAACAATCCGGGCATTTGTTTTTTTTCTGATTGTCCGGCGTTTTATCCGGTACATACACTTTGCCGGGCAGTCCTTTTATTTCTGTAAACGGCATCATCCTATGTCTTTTTGATATGGTTTTGTTTGATTTTCAGGGAATATGAATCTGTCTTCTCCGCAGAATACCATCAAATCATCGCCTTTTACACAGGCGAGTGTCATGTTGACGGCGCGGGCCAGATCGACCCCGAGTGATGTGGGGCGGGAAATCCCGATAAGCAGTTCAAGGCCGGCCCGGGCTGCTTTCTGGACTAGTTCATAGCTTAACCGTGAAGACATGACACCAAAACGGGCGCTTGAAATTTTGTTATCCATGAAAACTTTGCCGATGGCCTTGTCCAGAGCATTATGACGGCCGACATCCTCTGCGGATGAAAGAACCTGCAGATCCTTATCAAAGATTAAAGCTGCATGGGCGCTGCGGGTGTTTTTATGAATCGGCTGATATTTCGTAAGCTGGTCCGCGCAGCCTCTGGCATGATCAACAGAGATTTTGAAATTGTTGTTTACCGGCGAGGTAATCTGGTGAAGGTCATTGATCACTTCCTTGCCGCAGATACCGCAGCTGGTCTGGCTGACAAAGCCCTTCCGGTCTAAAAGATCAACCACTTTCTTTTTCCGGTTTCCCGTGAGTGTTACCGTGGCAACATTTGTGCCCTCATCGGTACAGAATCCGATGGTCACAATATCTTCGGGTGAATCAATCAGGCCTTCAGCCAGACAGAATCCGGCCACATGCGCGATTTCATCGCCAGGTGTTCGCATGACAACGGAATAGGGATTTCCTTCAATTCTTATGGAAAGGGGTTCTTCGATAATTAATTGTTGCGATTGAGACGTTTGCTCGTCTTTTTTAAAATGAATAATTTTTACTTTTTTTGACACTTGCATTCTGTTTCCGGGCCTTAACAGAGTTTACAGACAAATTCCTTACATTCATTCTCAGTCAGTATTTCCATTGTATAAAGAATCCGCTGTTCCTTTTCGCGACGTTCATTTGACAATGTTTCCAGGTTTATATTTTTTAAAAGTGCCAGGGCTTCGGCTTTTGAAAAAATGCTGTTAAGATCTTTTCCAATGATTTTTCCGGATTTCGTTTCCATCAGGTTCGCCTCTTTGCCGTTGGTGATAACGGCAAAGGGAATGACAGAATCCCCGAAAAGTCTTGCAATTGAAAGTGTCGGGCGCTGGCGGGTCACAATCGAACCCGGGCCGTAAATTATAACAGCAAAGGATACCTGATCAATTCTAATGATAAAATGAACAGTGACTGTTCCTGTTTTGCCTCCAACCGACAGAGACAACTTTCTGCGTGTTAATATTTCGTTTTTGGAAAAGCCCTTGTCCTCAACCACAAAGCGGGAAATTTTCTGTATTAATCGTTCATCATGCGTGTCCGGCAGGGTCTGCCCGGTAAGGTAATCCGTTAATTCTCCCAGAACTAAGTGACTGGTTCCCATGATTTAATCCGCCATTGTATGAAAATTAAAAAAATAATGCCTGATTCTCTTTATTTGGTAATGACTTATTAGCATAATTTCTATGATTCAGTCAAAAGTTCTGTCCGTAAAAAAAGGGGGGGACGAATCCCCCCCCCTGTTGATATTATTTCTTATGGTACTGAAGATTAATTGTTTAAGCAGCTTCGATATCTCTTCTGTCAGCCATATCTACAAGCACACGGTCTCTTGCTTTGTCAATGCCAAGCGCTTTTCGCTTTTTGTCAATATGGGCTATCATCAGTTGTGCCATTTCATGCGGATCTGGAGAAAAACCCCATTTACCGAGACCTTGTTCTTCCAGGCCGCCGAACAGCAGTTTGTGGAACTTGGTTTCCTCAACAATCGGGAACGTAACACCGAATACCGTATATACGCCGGACGCTACAAAGTACTGCCCGATGGCGATTGCTTTTTCACTCATCCATTCCGGTGCGGCCCCAACCGCAGGCAGATCGGCAATGCTGTCTCCAAGACCGCCTGTACGGACCATTTCCGAAGCAGCAATCAATATCCGGCTGTTGTCAACGCATGAACCCAATCCAAGAACCGGGGGCATGCCGACAGTTTCACAGACTTCCCGCAAGCCCGGACCCGCCAGGTACGCTGCTTCAGGTGTGCACAGGCCGGCTTTGGCAAGCGCAATCTGGGAGCATCCGGTCTGAAGAACCAGAACATCATTTTTAATCAGTTCCTTGACCAGTTCCACATGCACATAATCCTGCTTGACCCTCGGGTTTGTACACCCGACAACACCGGCAACCCCTCGGATCCTGCCGTTTATTATGTTTTCATTTAATGGTGTGTAGCTGCCCCTGAAACTGCCGCCCAGCATGTAATTGATGTACTCATAGGAAAAACCGTGAACGCCCGGGTTGACAATTTGGGGTATTTCCACCGGAAGCGTCCGTCCTTTAAAACGGGTAATCGCTTTGATGACTATTTCATCGGTACAATCTCTGGGATTTTCATCGGTAAATTGAAAATGTTTCACGCCTTCGATTTTGCAGCGCGGGTTTGTTGTGAACAGCGGTGTTTTATAACAATCAGCCACTTTGGCAAGGCCCTGCTTTATACACTGAATATCAACACCCATTGCATCAACAGCACCTGTGCAGAGAACCGCTTCGGTTGACGTAAAGTTTCCCGCGTGCGGAATCCCATGCCGGGACATCATCTCTGCACCTGAACAGCACATGCCCACCAGGTTGATTCCGTCAGCACCGGCTGCTTTAGCTGCTTCAACCAGTGTCGGCGAATTGACCGAAGCAATCACGGATTCGAACAGGTTGGGTTCGTGTCCATGAATTATGATGTTGACCATGTTTTCTTTTAACACACCCATATTAACTTCAGCAACAACCGGTGACGGGGTGCCGTAAAGAATGTCTGATATTTCGGTGGATACCATAGAGCCGCCCCAGCCATCTGCCAGTGCAGTTCTGCTGACTTGCTGCATGATGTTGTTATAGTCCTGATCAACGCCAATACAGGTTCGGTGCATCATTTCCATAATCTCGCGCATGGCACCGCGCGGCACAATGTCTAGTTTCCGCCAGGTTTCCAGAGTCTTTTCAGGGACACGTTTGGCAAACGGAATTTCACCATCCACCTGAGTATATGTCCGTTCCAGTTCGTCATACAAATCATTTGCAACATCTTCGAGACTTCGGCCTTCCACTTCAATGTCAATGGATGCTGCTACGTCGAACACTTTTTGCGGATCTGTAATTTTAAAATCCTTGACGTGGCCATTGACGACTTCACGGAAAAGATCCAGCATCTGCATCCCATGATCTGTATGAGCCGATGTCCCGGCAGCAACCATTCGCCCAAAGTTTCTTGCCATAATTGTATCAATGGTTGCGCCGCATATTCCAACTTTGCCGTACGGATCTCTGGCATTTAATCGGCAGGGCCCCATTGAACAATGCTTACAACAGGCTGAATCCGCACCAATAGGGCATGCTTTCATATTTGCCGCACGATCGAAACATAATTCCACGCCGTCTTTTCGCGCTTTTTTTATCATCTGGGCTGTTGCATCACATATAGTGATATCTTTGATATCAAGAATTTTGGTTACAACAGTCTTTGTTTTTTGTTCAGGCATATATCCTCCCTAATTATTAAGGTGATTTTACTTTATGATCGGTAATGCCATATCTATCAAAGCTTGCAGGATTACCGGGGCCATTATTTGAAAATACAAATATGATTAATACTTATTCAAAATGCATGCCATATTCAGCACAATCCGATGCCGCGGCAAATTTATCTGGTTCTTATTTAACTATTTGATAAAACGTATAATATTATGAATTAAGATGTGGGTATATGCTTGATTCAAATGTGCGGCCCGGAACGGTTGAGGGATAATGATTAAACGTGTCACATTGTGGTATCAAGTGTCTCAAGAAGCATCTATACGACCATGTGTGATTGATGAGTCATAACTTCTTAATAAAATGACTAATCAGGCATCAGCTATTCCTGGCATGTTCTATGCAATATGGTTATTTGAATTAACCTAATTTTGAAAGGATGTTTAATTATGATGCAACTGTCTGAACTTAAGGATAATAATGATTTATTGAATTCGATTGACTGGAACATGACTCCGGAAGAGGCGGTCCGGTTGTACCTTGAATGGGGAAATAACTGGGCCAGGGGCAATTACGTGATCCGTTCCAGAAATGATGTATCCTATTATTTTGTCGTGTATGCCTGGGAAGATCCGCCGGTTATCTATCTGATAAAACGCAATTCCGAGGAAGCAGTTGAACTGGCCAAAATCAAGATCCCGGAAGAATTAAAAAAACGTTTTCTGGTGGATGTTGGAAACAATAAAGGCGTTTATCCGGTTGACGGCCAGATAAAAGACTGGCTTAAGTTACAACTGGGCCACTGATAACCGGTGATCCGTCATAATGGTGTGATGTGTATCATGGGTTTGTTTTTTGACACAATACTGTTTCAGCGATAGCGGACATTCGTTTCAGGGTCTTATTCAGCTGAAATCGTCCCTTTTCTTATAAACTGATTGATTCCATTCGCAATAAAATATAATATCAAAGTTATTTTTTTCCCCCTTATAACAAAAAATACAGGAGGTGTCTTTGTATGTCTAAAAAACGCTATGAAATCAAAACTTCATGTCCTCAGTGCGGCTGCAGTGCTTTGTCTCATTTAAGCAAAGAAGAAATGATGGAGCGGTATGGAGATGTTCCGAATGTTGAACTGGAATGTAGTGAATGTACGGTCAAATTTAATACGGAAATGAAGGATGCCTGTCCGGAATGGGATAAGGAGTGCCGGTTAAAATAGGGGGGATGATAATGGGAAACCGCGTATTGAAAACCCCGTTGTGTGATCTGCTGGGCATTGAATATCCGATTTTAAGTGCCGGGATGGGGCCGACATTGATTGGAGAAAATACCGGAGCCCCGGTTGAACTGGTGGTCGCCGTATCAGAAGCCGGCGGTTTGGGTGTGTTGGGCGGCAGCGGATACACGGTTGATGAATTGCGGGATGCGATTCGTGAAATTAAAAAATTAACTGATAAGCCTTATGGCGTTGACCTGCTTTTGCCCAAAAATATTGTTGAAGTTCCGTCTGGGGCTGATGCCGGTCCACAGCAAATCCCACTCAGCCAGGCTTTGGAATTTATGCCACAGGAACATAAAGACTGGCTGAAAAAAGTGAAAACGGAAATGGGTTTGCCTGATGTGGAGATCATGGTCCAGATGAACACCACCACCATGCGTCCGGAAGAATCCGTGCAGGTTTGTATGGAAGAAAATGTGCCCCTGTTCTGCGCCGGACTCGGCAATCCCGGTTTTATGGTGGACCAGGCGCATGCCCGGGGAATGAAAGTACTTGGTGTGACCGGGAATTCAAAAAATGCCAAACGCATGGCTGATTCAAATGTTGATATTATTGTCGCCCAGGGGCATGAAGGCGGCGGGCATACCGGCCGTATCGGAACGATGGCGCTTTTGCCCATGGCCATGGATGCGGCAGCTCCCAAACCGGTTTTGGCGGCCGGCGGCATTGGTGACGGGCGGGGTATTGCCGCGTCTCTTGCCATGGGGTGTGCCGGTGTGTGGCTCGGTACCCGGTTTCTGGCTACAACCGAGGGCGGTGCGTTGGATATTAACAAACAAAAAATTATCGATTCAACAGATGAAGATACCCGTGTCAGCCGGGCATATACCGGCAAGACCTTGCGGGCCAGTTACAACCGGTTCCATGAATTGTGGGACAGTTCAGGACTGGACCCGGTTCCGTTTCCCATGCAGGTAATTATTTCATCGGCTTTGATTGCGGGTTTTATTGAAGCCAATAAGCCGGATTATGTGGGCGGTCTGGCCGGTCAGGTATCGGGTCTTATCAAGGAGATTAAACCTGCGGCGCAGCTGCTTGAAGATCTGGTTGAAGAAACCGTGGAGATACTGTCGCGGAAGCTGCCGGAA
>JAQYVU010000092.1 GCA_030145385.1 Desulfococcaceae bacterium | reverse complement strand
ACTCAATTTTCATAATCCTAATCATCATCATAATCTTAATCCGTCTTTTGATGAAAGACTTTCGCCCAAAAGATTATGATTAAGAGAAAGATTACGATTAAGAATTTAACCGAATCATCGCTCAGAGCAGAGCCAATATCTCTGGCCTCGCCCAAAGGACCAGGTTTTCAACATTTAAATAAAACCGGGAACGTCTTTAATTAATTCATGTTCACCAGCTCCCAGATCCGAATCCATTAATATTGCCTCGATGGTCGATTCAGGGATATGGTAAAGTTTTGCTCTGCGCTTTGCATGACGTGAAAAATTAATTACCATGTTAAACTGTCTCAATTATCAATTTTCTTATTTAATGCTAACTTTTAACAGCCATTTCCGTTTTTATCATTACCCAATCAAATAATAAGTTACACCACTTTCACTTCAAAAACAACCAGATCCTATTTGCGCTTTGCGCCTGCATTTCCATTATGATTTTTTTCTTATTGCGTAGCGAATACTATGTGAAGTATTGATTTTAAAAGATAAACTCAGGCTCGGCTCCCGCCGCCTCCACCATTTATAATGACCTCCAATAATTTAAATTGTCAAAGGAGGCGTTCACGATGCGTCCGGGTCAAATCACCTGAACGCACGGCGGCGATACCGCGCTTTTAGAGTGCTCGCAGAACCTCAAGGGAGTCAGCGAGTTTTTCATGTGGTGTAGCCATAGTTTTCGACCGCATATTAGCTTTTTAGGTTGTATTATTTTTAGCTTTTAAAAAGTTTTATTTTTATACCGTTCTAATTTTTCATTCATTGCTTTGTATTTTTAAAACAACCGATTATAGATGGTTCAAACCGTTTGGGATGAAATTCCGGCGCATTATCCCGGTATCGAAACCGATGGATTTGTGATCATGCCCAATCATATCCACGGTATCGCGGTCATCGCGGCGGGATTGTCATTGCCGGATGTGGTTCATCGGTTCAAAACCATGACCACAAAACGATATGCGGATGGCGTAAAACAATCCGGGTGGCCGCCATTTCCCGGTAAATTGTGGCAACGCAATTACTGGGAACACATCATTGGAAATGAATCAGAATTAAACCGCATCCGCGAATACATCCGCAACAACCCGGCAAAATGGGGACAGGACAAACTATATTTAAACAACTCTTTGTTACCATGATCTTCAACATTGCTATTTATAATTAGCATGTTTATATTTTTAAGATATATTTGAATAAAAATTTTCCATTGCGGAATTTAACTCCTTGATTTTTTTATATTATTAATTTTAAGGAAATGTATAAAATGAAAAAACCTTATTTGCGTTTCATGATTACCGGAATCCTGATCAGCGCAGCGCTCATTTATTTTGAGGCTGATCCGGGCTTTCTTTACGCTGACCAGGCGACCGTTAAAACCCGGCAGCTGAACCTTGCGGAAAAAGGATCCGATCTATACGGAAAATACTGTTCAATGTGTCATGGAGCCAATGGCAAAGGATATCTGGCCGATGAAGCCAGTGCGCTTTCCAATCAGGACTTTCTGAAAAGTGCAAGCGATGATTATATTATTCAGGGCATCCTGCGGGGAAGGCCCGGCACACCCATGTCAGCGTGGGGAAAAGAACAAGGCGGAATACTTACCATAGAAGACGCCCAAGCGATTTTGTCTTTTTTCCGCACATGGCAGAAGGAGCCGTCAGTTGATTTAAGTAATGCAGCGGCCAATGGAAAGGCTGAAAACGGCGGGAATGCGGAAAACGGCGCAAAATTATTTGAGCAATGGTGTGCTGCCTGCCATGGCAAATACGGTGCCGGGGGAAAGGCCATTAAATTGAACAACCCGATATTTTTAGAAACTGCGAGTGACAATTTTATCCGTTATACCATTGAAAACGGGCGACGAAACACGGCCATGTCCGCGTATAAAAACATTTTAAGCGCCACCGACACAAATGATGTTGTCGCATATATTCGGACATTAAATGCCGACAATTCGTTTAAAGAAACCGTTGCTGTGGATAATGAGGAATTATCAAAAGTTATCCGGGAAAGGGGTGTGCTCAATCCGGGAAACCCGCCGGCTGATTTTTCTGTGATCGATAACCGGTTTGTGGCGGCAGATGATGTTTATGCCGCCTATAAGGCAGAGCAATCCTTCATTATTATTGATGCCCGCCCCACGAGTGACTATCTCCGGTCCCATATCACGGGCGCCATTTCCATTCCCTTTTACGACATTAAAAATGCCGTCGGGCTGTTGCCCAAAGATATCTGGCTCATCACCTATTGTGTCTGCCCCCATGCCTTATCCGGTAGAGCAGCCAACCAACTCAAAGCCGCGGATTATGATAAGGTCGCGATTCTCAATGAAGGGTTCGTCTTTTGGCAGAAAAAAGGGTATCCTTCTGAAAGCAGTATCAATTCACAGCTTCCAAAAGATTAAAACAATTTTATATTATTTCTTTTAATATTTTTAAATAGTTGTTTTTCCAGATATCATGATTAAACTCTTTCTTAATATATTTGTGTTTCTGTGAAGAACTTTCTGTAAAAAATTTCTGCGGCACCTTGAAATTCAAGCAGCTAATTATGAAAGGAAACGGCCATGAATAAACTTTTAAATTATTTATGCTTTCTGGCATTGACGAGCATGACTGCCTGCTCTATATATTTTACGACGCCCATGTATGCTTATCAAATGGGCAAGGGCATCGATGTCGGTACTCCGGCACTGCCGTATTACGCATATTCCAATACCACCCTTGAAGTCATCAACGAAGAATTCAAAAACGCCAATGCAAAGGTCACCATAGAAGATACCTACACATACGGATACAACAAACCCTTTAAAGACCTTGACCCGGATGGGGATACCGGCCAGACGTTCAGTGATATGGGCACTGCAACGCGTTACCTGCAGAACATACTAAAGGCCAAAGGGGTATCTGACCCGGAAAATTACTTCCTGACCAGCATCGATTCGGCAAAAGAATTTGGTTTTACCCTGATTGCCGCAGTGCATCGCACGGAAAAAGAACTGACTGTGATTGATAAATTCGGCGCATCCACTGAAAATACCATCACCTGCGATGATCCCTCTTACTATCAGCCCTACCGGTTTGACTGCAAGGGAGAACCGCTTGATAC
The DNA here is from genome assembly GCA_030145385.1 of Desulfococcaceae bacterium. Taxonomy (GTDB): domain Bacteria; phylum Desulfobacterota; class Desulfobacteria; order Desulfobacterales; family Desulfosalsimonadaceae; genus SURF-3. The sequence goes on along the minus strand of JAQYVU010000092.1, from coordinate 17,165 downwards.
GGTTTACGAATGGGCCGCCGTACCCAATGACTGCTATGAGAAACAGGGGCACCAGGCCATCCTCCTGACGCTGACGGCGAATAAGCTTTTGGAAAAAACGCCTAAAACAAACTATTGGGAAACGGAAAGCAAATGGATTGCCGGAAATTATAAATCCGTGGTGATTGATCAGGATTACATGGTGTGCCAGGCACTGGGGATTGAATCCGGATATACGGAACAGAAAAAAGATGTTTTCAAGGATTGATGGCGTTGCTAAAATCCACACCTACTGCGTTGTAGCGGTTTTTCAGGCACTCAAAATACTACCTGTATAATTTCGAGCCTGAAAAACCGCTACGCCTTGCCAAATTTCATGTAATTGGTGAGACTTTTAACTTAGCCCTCCTGCGTTATTTTACAGACATTCAGGTTAACGGATTTCAAACACCAGTTTTCCCGTAACAGACCCTTTGGAAATAACCACATCACCGGCATTTATGGATTGAACCACATATCCGCCGACACGGTCTTTTTCCCTGCATATTTTGCCGTTAATGATTGCCAGACGTTTACCCGCATCCGTCGACCAGGAAATGGCCTGCAGATCAATAGACGGGTCATCAATAATCTCAAGCGATGGCTCGGTCTTTTTGACGACCGGTTCTTCTGATAAAGACTTGTCCGGTAATGCCGGGGGGATTGTTTCACCATTGCTGATTTCAGTTTGTAAAGAAACTGCCGGTTCCGCATTTTCTAAAAGGGGCTGATTGTTTTCATCTGCCCCATCCGCCTGCACATCCGGCACGGGCAGTATCGGTGTGAAAGGATCCGCGGTTTTGACCGGGGCCGGAGTATGGACTGTGCCCGACGGAACTGCCGGTATTTGCTGTTTATAAGCTTCCAATGGTTCGTGTCCGCCATTTTTTAAATCAGCCGGCCGGTTATCAGCCAGCAAAGAGCGGGTTGTTGAAAATTCAAACTCCGGTGCTGCAGCGGCCGGTTTTTTCTGCTCCCGGATATCAGCCTCTTCGGCTCTGCTCGGAGGCGTCATTCGGGCGTTTTTTTTTACAGACACCGCCGGTTTTTCCTCATTTAAATAAGGACTGGCTGATTCCTGCGTTGACGGCTCGCGTACAAAAAGCATAACCCCTGCCCCTATGATAATGCACACGGACAATACAATCAGACCCGGAACAACAATTGATTTTGTCCGTTGACGGTTCTGATTTCCGCCGCCTGCCGGTAAAGGCGCACCGGTATTTGCAGCTGTTTCCTGCTCCAGTTTTTTTAAGGCCTTTAAGATTGAACTCACTTTTGAACTCCGTTAGTTAGTGCCCGAATGAAAACCGCTAATTTCCCCAATTTCTGCGTTCGGCTTAAATTTTAATCCTCAAAATACGCCATGTATTCCTCCGGTTAAAATCTTCGCCCGCCTTGAACTTGAAAAAATTTTCAGGTTTTCTTTCAGGCACTAGTTATCAGGCGATTCCGGATTCGGCATAACCCGTTCCGGCCCCGTTTGCGTTATTTCCATACCTGTGACTTCATCGGGAATTTTCATCTGCTCCCACAGGTGCGGGATCGCCAGCGAGTGTTTCTCATTGTACAGCACGATTTTTGTCAACGGCCCCACATACCCGTCAATGGGAATGCCGTGCCGGGCCTGAATGGCTTTTATTGCCATCTGAGTTGCCAGATCGTATGTTCCGCTGATTTCAATATGCTGATATCCGATATCCCGAAGGTGCAGCTTTAATGTAATAACCGATTCTCCCGGTGCATCAAGAGGAATGGTTCCCTGGTAATTATAAAAATTTTTCCAGAAAACAAACCCGCTGCCGCTCCAGTTTTCCATAACCCGGGCATACGGCACCGCAATTGTTGCTGAGGCTTCATCACATGAAAAGACCATGGCATCCGACGTTACTTTAATCACCGTCAAGTATACCGGGCCGGCGCCTGAAGGATGGCGGAATTTTAAAATCACCGGAATATTTAACTGCACAATCCGCTCAAGATTTCCTTCGACCGGGGTGACAACCAGCCCGTTTTGTTGTGCGGCCAGAGAAAAAAAAGCCGGATCATCAGAGATTTCATTTAAATCCTGTTGCAAATTATGGGCAATACCCCATGTTTTCAACAGACTTTCAAACGATGCTTTTTTTGAAAATACTGTGCTGCCGGCCGTCAGCAGCTGCTGAAACGCAATGGACTGCGCAGTGTTTTTGATTTCAGGGGCCGGTTCCGCAACCCGGCCGGCCCGGACCGGTGTCTGTTCAAATTCGCCTGAAGAGTCAACAGGGTTCTCTATTTCCGGCATGAGCAATGGTTTGCTAAAATCAACCGGCGCTGAAGGGCCGGACGGATCTGTTTTCATTTCAATAACAGATGTCGGGATGCCGTCTGTTGATGGACCTTTTATCATTATCTGCCACACATCCAGATGATATAATAAGCCGATCAGAAAAACGGCACACAAGGCTGAAACAGCATAAAGTTTTTTGACGTTTCCGGTCAGAAATTTTCGGTTGATGTCTCCGCGGGAGGCCAATTCCAGTATTGCTGACCTTGCAATCGGGCCGGATACTTTCAGCCGGTGACGCCCAAAAGCGGTAAGCAGCGAACGGTCACACGCCATATTGATCAGCCGGGGAATGCCTCGTGAAAATTTATAGATCCGCCGGATCGCGCTTTTTGAAAAAACAGCTGCAGACTTTCCAGCCGCCACATGAATGCGATGCGCAATATATTCCTTCGTCTCGGGATATGTCAGTGGGTGCAGCCGACAGCTTAATGAGATGCGCTGCCCCAGCTGCCTCAATTCGTAAGAGTCCAGCATTTCTCCCAGTTCCGGCTGGCCCACCAGGATAATCTGCAGCAGCTTGTCTTTGGTGGTTTCAAGGTTGGACAAAAGCCGGATCTGTTCCAGCACTTCCGTACTCAGGTTCTGGGCTTCATCGATTAAAAGAATAACTTTTTGCCCCATTGCTTTTTTTTCAATCAGAAATGCGTTTAAGGCATCGATGAGCGATTTTGTGGAATGGTGGTCTTTTGGTATGCCGAATTCATCATTAATGGCTTTTAACAGATCAACGGCATCCATCCGGGGATTGAAAATATATGCGGATTCGGTGTCCGCGTCCAGGCTTTCAAGAAATGTCCGGCACAGCATGGTCTTGCCCGTACCGATCTCGCCGATGATTTCAACAAATCCCTCCCCGTCGGATACTGCGTAGCGCAAATGTGCCAGTGCCTCTTCATGGCTTTTGCTCAAAAACAGATAATCCGGATTGGGAACCAGTTTAAACGGACGCTCTTTAAACCCGAAAAAGTGATTATACATCAATAACTGCCTTTATGGATCTGCTGAAAATTACCAGTTGATCGACTCCTGCCATTATAAATTTCATGACTAAACCAGAATCATTTTATACAGGATCAATTTATAAATGATAATTAACCGGTTTACAATATCGATATTTGTATTAGGATTTTAGGAGTTTTTATTCTTACTCTCAACATTAAAAAACTACCATTCAATCAAAGGCAGATTTCAATTTTATTCAGGCGGTACTTGATGGCTTTGCAAAAACAATAAAAGCCGGATCGATCCGATGATTAATTGGGAAAGATCTGGCGGTTTGCAAAATACTGACGTTGAAGGTATCATGTCAAAGAATACGCAATGAGCTTAAGCTTAACATCAATCTGAAAAATAATTATACTTTATAATTCAACCGGAGCGAAACCGGTTTAACATTTAAACACGACACGGAACCATGACAAAAGCGCAATTAAATTCCGAAGAAAAAGAATTCTTAACCCAGGTCTGCCGGGCGGCCTTTACCAACCCCTTCAGCGATGAACGCACGGAAATCGACCTCCGGTTATCCGGCGTATCACCAGCGGCTTCCGAATCCTTGCGGATTAATAAAGTAGTGGACAAAGTCAACGGCTGGTTCCGGAATTTTGAGCGCAACGGGAAAGCCAATGTCACTTATTATGACGGCAAAGACCGTGAACTGCTTGAAAAGGCATTTTTATTTGAACTGTTTTACCGGTTTAAAGATAAATTCGATCAGTTAATATTAAATCAGATCGAAAACGGCGATACGCCGGTCAAAATTCCATTTTTAAATGAAGCCCTTTCCTCATTACTGCAAAGAGGATTTTCCGAAAAATTATCCCGCCGTTATTTTGCCCTTGGATTTCAGATGAGACGGGCTTTTTACTTTATCAAGCAAAGCCTGGTCGGCAACAGCGCCGGTTTGAAATCCCTGCGCCGGCATTTATGGAATAATGTTTTTACACATGATATTGATTTTTATACTCGATATTTATGGAATAAAATGGAGGATTTTTCAACTCTGCTGCTGGGCGAAACAGGCACCGGTAAAGGTACGGCAGCGCTGGCGATCGGCAGATCCGGATTTATTCCCCTGGATAAACGGAAAAAAAGTTTTGAGGAAAGTTTTACACGATCTTTTGTTTCTTTAAATTTATCGCAATTTCCGGAGACATTGATTGAATCCGCCCTTTTCGGGCATAAAAAAGGGGCGTTTACCGGTGCCATTGAAAATTACGAGGGCGTTTTTGACCAGTGCAGCCCGTATGGATCCATTCTGCTTGATGAAATCGGCGAAATCTCAAAACCAATCCAGATCAAACTGCTCCAGGTGCTTCAGGAACGGGTTTTCTCTCCGGTGGGCAGTCAGAAAAAAAACCGTTTTCAGGGGCGGGTGATTACGGCTACCAACCGGCCCTTGAAAAAACTTCGCGGGGAAGGAATCTTTCGAGATGACTTTTATTACCGGCTCTGTTCCGATATTATTGTGGTTCCTCCCTTGCGCCAGCGCATTGCCGAAGACCCTTCGGAACTGGACACCCTGCTAAATATCACGATACAACGGCTGGTGGGCCGACCATCCCCGGAACTGGTTGCCGGTATACAAAATATCATTAATACCAATCTCGGCCCGGAATATTTATGGCCGGGCAATGTCCGGGAACTGGAACAATGCGTCCGCCGGATTTTCTTAAAAGGAATGTACTCCGGGGATGATGCCATTACAGATATTGATCTGGAACAAACACTGATGAACGGGATTGATCAGGGAAATATTGATTCATACCGACTGACCTCCGGTTATTGCTATCTGCTTTATCAACGGCACCAGACGTTCGAGGAGGTGGCCCGCAGAACCGGCCTGGACCGGAGAACCGTCAAAAAATATATCCAGGAATGGAAGGGTGATGTCCCGGACTAAACACCTCAGATAAACACATAATTATAACGAATATTTAAAGCCGATACCCGTTCAAATCATCTGCCTTTATGCTTTATTTCTCCCTGCTTTTATCCACATCATCTCTAACTGCTTATAAACCAATTTCATTCATAAAAGACGCGATAGACCCCGGCCTTCGCACAAATTTGATTTGTTCATTGGCAAGGTTAAAATAATAAAGCCGGCACAAACGGGGCGCGGCAGCGAACCGCCTATACACCACAAATGGGAGAACCCGGCTGATTAAAAAATCGGGCCATACCTTCCTTGTACAACCCTTGCACATCAAATGTACATGACTTGCATGATTCACCGGCTGTTTGCAAAGCCCGACTTTTCTAAAAATTAATTTAAAATAAAAATAACCGATAGTTAAAAATAAAATTAAAGAGATGGCACGATGCTTGAAATGTACTATTCACAGAAAGCGATCCAGGCGGATCAAATTTATAAACAAAACCGAAGACGCGGGAGACCCCTAAAAAGCGCTTCATTAATAAAAAACGGAGACAATTATGAAAGTCAAAAAAATTATCATCAGAGACTTTGAAGAAATTATCGCTGAACTTAAAAAAGTACTGAGCAAAATGAGAACGAATTTTCTCGGGGATGACCATCTTGCAACAGAATAAAATAACTTTCCTCCAACCGGGGGCAATTCTTTATTAGAAAAGCCCCCGGAAACTGCAATTGCCAATTTTTCCCTTAATCAATCTTTCCCCCAAAAACCGGATTTTAAAAATCCAAAGCCCGTATCCAACAGTCGGATACGGGCTTTTTTGTTTTATTTCTGTTGCTGAAATGCTATAGATATTTTTCAAAAAATCAATTAATCAAAGAGAATATATAAAACAGCCCCATGATTCAGATCACAGACAACCTGTCAATCGCCGAAGACGAACTGAAATTTTCAGCCACACGAAGCAGCGGGCCGGGTGGGCAGCATGTCAACAAGGTCAACACCCGGATCACCCTGTGGTTTGATGTGGGACAATCATCCAGCCTGAGTCCGGAGCAAAAGAACCGGATTATGTCACGCCTTAAAACCCGTATCAGCAAGGATAAAAGACTCCGGGTCATATCACAGCGTCATCGAAGCCAGATTGCCAACCGTGAGGCCGCCATCGAACGGTTTGCTCAATTATTGAAAGAAGCACTAACAGAACTGCCGCCCCGAAAAAAAACAAAAGTATCGAAAAATGCCAATCAGCGGCGGATAGATGGTAAAAAACACCACAGCATGATAAAAAAACACCGGACGAAAATTATTTCCGGCGAAGATTAACGGCTAACCTTAACCGGAGTTGAGCGATTTTCAAGTTTACCGGAGATGCGGTGAAATTTGAAATCCCGAAGACTTTAAACCGAAGACTTTAAACCGGAGACTTTAAATCTGATGAAAAAAAACATGTTTGACGGAAAGAAAATTATCATCACCGGCGGATCTTCAGGTGTCGGAAAAATACTTGCACAACGGCTGATTAAAAAAGGGGCCCGCCTCGCACTGGTTGCCAGGGACGAAAAAAAACTATTGTCTGTCAAAAAAGAAATCTCAGAAATTGCTTCGGCCGGACAGGCTGTTGCACTTTTTACGTGTGACGTAGCAGACACCAGCGCCGTTGAAAAAACATTTAAGCGTATCGCAGAAGAACTCGGAACACCGGATCTGTTAATTAATTCAGCCGGTATTCTCCGTGAGGGATATTTTGAAAATCAAAAAATAGAAACGTTTCGGGAAGTCATGGACATCAACTTTTTCGGCACTCTCCACTGCATTCAGTCCGTTTTGCCTTACTTCAAAAACAATGGCGGCGGCAGAATCGTCAACATCTGTTCCGTGGCCGGTTTAATGGGTGTCTTCGGCTATTCCGCGTATTGTGCATCCAAGCATGCGCTAACAGGCTTGACCGGCTCTCTCAGGACAGAACTTAAATATCAGAACATCATATTTCATATTGTGTATCCGCCGGAATTTGATTCTCCTATGGTGGATGAGATTAATACTTATCGTTCAGAGGAAAACAGGATGATCGCCAAAACCATCCCCAAGCTCTCGGCGGATAAAGTGGCAGATGATATCATTAAAGGAATTGAAAAGAACCAATATGAAATCATTCCCGGAATTGCCACCCGCTTGGCCGTCCGGTCTGAAAAGCTCCTTCCGTCGATAGGACGGGCGGTGGTGGATTTTAAAATCAGCCGGGTGTATAATAAAAGTCTGGAGAATTAAAAGAATCAGAAGAAACTGAATAGGTTGTTGAAGACAGACTGATCAATTGTAAATATGCAGCGGCACCTGCATGCAGATGGATGTGCCCTGTCCGGGCGCAGAATTGATGATTAAATGCCCGCCCAGATGATTCAGCTTTTCCCGGATGTCAAATAACCCGAATCCCTCATGAGAGGCGGTCTCATTGATAAAATTAGGGGCATCAAACCCGATACCATCATCACGCAATTCAACATTAAGTCCGGATTGCGAGTGTATCAAACGCAGGGTGATATTTTTAGCATCTGCATGTTTAACACAATTATGAATCAGCTCTTTTAAGTTCCGGTAAACAATCACCTTAATTTCATCATCAAAACTATCCATTTCACCTTCAAAAGAAGTCTGCACGTGAATGCTGTGCTTTAGTTCTATAGCTTCGGACAGGGCTTTTAAGGCCTCCTGAAATCCAAAATCATAAAGCACCGGCGGGCTCAGATCGAATGTGAGGTTCTTGGTTTCTCTGATTATTTTTAACAGCTGATCTTTTATCTGTGTCAGGGAGGACAGAAGTTCCGGGTGATCTAAGGATTTTTCAAACGTATTTAACTGCAGCTGCATCACGAATAATTCCTGACCAATGGTTTCATGTAAATGAGATGCCATGCTGCGCCGCTGGTCTTCTTCGATCATTGACAGCCGGATGGAAAGGCGTTTTAATTTCTCCTGGTATTCCAAAAGCTGTTTTTCAGTGTGTTTTAATGTGGTGATGTCTGTCAACACGACACTGGCTTTCCCTGGGGCATTTTTCTGATAAGCCACATTTGAATTCAGCAGCCACCAACGGATATCATTATTTTTAGTAACCCCCTGATAAACAATATCCTGTGAAATCGCCTCTCCTGATTGAATCTGTGCCAGTCGTTTCAAAAATATTTTTTGGCTTTCTTCAGTCAAAAGTTTTAACGGCGCCTTGCCCAGCAGTTCCGCTTCCGAATATCCGGTCATATGAATTAATTCTTCATTCACACTGGTGATTTGATTGGTTATATAGTCATATTCTAAAAAACCCGCTTTTGCATGCTCCACCAGCAGTCGATATCTGGTTTCACTTTCCCGTAAGACCGCTTCCGCCGATGCCCGTTCCTCCATTAATATATCGATTTCGGATTTGACAAAACCGATTGCGTCAAACACCTTTTTTGATGCCAGCCCTTCATATAAGATGCTGTCCGGCGACGGAATGCCCGGTTTTTGCCAGTCAATGGATGCGATGTATTTGATAAGCGCTTCCGAATACTGCTTTGCCAGTCGGCGCTTTGCTTTTTTAGTAAAAAAAATATTGTTCCACTTTAGCCTGGCAAAAATCCGGCGCAAGAACCCGATCTGATTTAACCCTGAATACTTATCCGGACATTGCATCGAATTACAGGGAGGCAATACGGTTTGATTATGAGCTGTATTTGTCGAAATATTGTGCTGCTCAATCAGTTTTTGGGCAAGATCTACTGCCTGCTCATAGGTATTAACGGCATGGGCACGGGATGCATGAATATTAATTTTTTTGAACAGGCTGAAACTGATTTTATAAATCAACGGGAGATTGTAAAGTATACCTGCAATAAGGAGTTCTTTGTTTTTAAAGTATGAAATATATTTTTTTCTGGACTCCGCATCTCCCCCGGTAATATCTCCATAATCTTCAATATAAACGAACCCACAATCTGTTTCAAAATGCCTTGAAATAAAATCATCAAAAAACGCCAGCAGTTCCGACTCTGCCGATGAACTGACATAGCCATACGATTTTACCAAAAGAATATTCCTGCCAAGCCTGGCGATGTCTGCATGAAAATCGTTTCCGGGATCGCTGCATGCAAACGCTTCCGGATAAGTTATCGGTAAGCCGGCATAATGACACCGGTCCGTTGACATAAACCATGATGGTTGTCTTTTCGGGTTATTGCTCATCATACAACGCCATTCTGTAAATAATATTGAGACAACTTTGACCTAACCCAGCAGAATCTGTTTAACGGAAAGAATATTCGGCAAGCCTTTAATCTCTGAAAGCACTGATTCATCCACCGGTGTATCTATATTCACGAGACAAACCGCCCGGTCATCCCGACGGCCGAGCTGGAACCGACCGATATTGACATTATGCTTTCCAAGTGTGGTGCCCACGTTTCCGATTACTCCCGGTTTGTCAACATTTTGAATCACGATCATGGAACCATCCGGTATGGCATCTAAATAGACATTTCCGATCCTGACCAGGCGCGGATATTGTCTTTCATAAATGGTTCCCCATATTTCATCCGGTTTTTCGTCGGTTGCCTCGATTTTAAGCTTGATCAGGCTTGAAAACGCGCTATCAGCGTTTGTGACCACCTCTTTAATCCCGATTCCCTTAGATTTTGCCATTTCCCGGGCATTCACATAATTAATCGGCTGATCAGTAAAAGCGCTCATCAAACCTTTAAGCAATGCATGGGTCACCGGTTTCATGGCCAGGGTTGTGATATCGCCGCTATAATCTATGGTGATATCATGAGGTGCCCGGATCAGCTGTCCCATCATGGAACCCATTTTTTCCGCAAGGTCCAGGTAAGGTCTGAGCCGTGCCATCTCTTCCATGGATACAGACGGAAAATTCACCGCATTGGTAATCACGCCTTCCAGCAGATAAGCTGTCATCTGATCAGCGATCATTTGCGCAACATTCACCTGGGCTTCTCCGGTGCTGGCGCCAAGATGCGGAGACAAGATCACCCGGGGATTGTTTAAAATTTTTAAAGTTGCATCCGGAGGTTCAACGGGAAAGACATCTAAGGCCGCACCAGCCACATGACCGCTTTCAATGGCATCGTTCAGGTCTTCCAAATTCACTACTTCGCCCCGTGAACAATTGATAATCCGGACACCTGGTTTCATTTTTGAAAGGGTTTTCTCGTTGATCATATTTTTCGTTTCATCTAACCGGGGGACATGCAAAGAAATAAAATCCGATTCCGCCAATACGGTATCATATGAAACCAGGCGAACACCGAGTTCTGCCGCGGCATCGACGCTCACATAGGGATCGGATGCAATCACTTTCATTTTCAACCCCCGAGCCCGGTCAGCCACAATACAGCCGATATTTCCCAGCCCGAAGATGCCCAGTGTTTTCCCGGAAATCTCTACGCCGCCCAACTGTTTTTTTTCCCATTTGGCTTCCCGTAAAGAAGCCGTGGCCTGGGGAATATTTCTGGCAAGAGACAGCATCATGGCTATGGCGTGTTCCGCGGTAGTAACCGTATTTCCACCCGGAGCGTTCATCACCACCACCCCTTGACGGGTGGCGGCTTTCAAATCGATATTGTCCACCCCGATACCGGCGCGGCCGATCACTTTCAAGCGGGGGGCATTGGCCAGCACTTCTTCTGTCACCCGGGTGCCGCTGCGCACTGCCAGTCCGTCAAAATCTCCTAAGATTTTTGATAATTCTGCAGGATCATTGGTTGCCTTATCATTATCCACAACCACCTCGATTTTGCCGGTGGCTTCAAGAATTTCCTTTGCCTTGAGGGACATGGTGTCCCTGATCATTACTTTAAACATTGGATTTCCTTTAATAAAATTAAATCAGACATTTTCATGATCAATCGCACAACTATCCCGGTTTTCTCACGAGTCGGAGCGGTTCAGGAACAAGGCATTTCAGCCTGAAGACATAGTTTTTTATTTCAATGGCTGAATAACATAGTTCCTGATCCGTTCCGGCTCGCCTTTGGTGAAGAAAATTTTTAAACTTTGAATAAGCATGTCTGAAACAGACTGTTTCTAATTATTGGGCAAATATTGTACATAACCAGCTAATATTGATATTTTTCCATAGATTATCAATTTTCTTCATTAGAATTCCGGGATACTTGCTCGCCGACTGACCGCTTGAGCATAAAAAAACACTGATAAACAATTAACATAAAAGAACTATTGGAACAATGATTTCATTTTTCGCATATCTGCTTCGATCTAAATTGCATCTTGAGACAGAAAAATGGATAACCAGTTTAAATTCATTTATTACAAATCAAAATCAGAAATCAAACCGGTTGAGCAATCAGGGGAAAATGTGGTAGTAATCATAAAAAGTGTCTGAACAAAAACCGGATTTTTTTTGCAAATTCAAGGCAGGTGACCATGAAATACAGAGAGGAAGCCGACAGTCTCGGAAAAGTCCGTGTACCGGAAGATGCCTACTATGGCCCCCAGACCCGGCGCGCTGTTGAAAATTTTCCGATCAGCGGCCTGAAACTGCCGGATGTTTTTATCCATACACTGGCTTTGATCAAAAAACATGCCGCCTCGGTCAACCAGACACTGGGATTGATCCCTGCAGAAAAAACCGGGGCGATTATTCAGGCCTGCCACGAAGTTATGGATGCTAAATTTAAAAACGACTTTCCAGTGGATGTCTTTCAGACCGGCTCCGGCACATCCACCAATATGAACATGAACGAAGTGATTGCTGCCCGGGCCAATGAAATTTTAACGAAAAAAAAATCAACAAAATTTCCGGTTCACCCCAATGATCATGTTAATTGCTGCCAGTCCAGCAACGACATCATTCCTTCCGCCATACATATTTCCGCAGTTACGCTGATTCATCGCAAACTGATTCCCGCACTGGAAAATATTTTCCGCGAACTGGAAAGCAAAGCAAAAGAGTTTGAAAATATCCACAAAATCGGGAGAACCCACCTGCAGGATGCGGTTATCATGACCCTGGGCAATGAATTTTCCGGATATGCCCGGCAAACCCGGCTGGCCCTTGACCGGCTGGAACCTGTTCAAAAAAGACTTTGCATTCTTGCTTTGGGAGGGACTGCTGTGGGAACCGGTTTAAACGCTCACCGGGACTTTGCCAAAAATGTTATTTCTCATATTGCTGATGAAACCGGACTGCCGTTTGTTGAATCCTCCAATCATTTCGAATCCCAGGGCGCGTGTGATGCGGCTGTGGAGACCAGCGGCATTTTAAAAACCATTGCAATCAGCCTGTCAAAGATCGCCAATGACATCCGCTGGCTGGCATCCGGCCCCAGATGCGGACTCGGGGAAATCAACCTCCCGTCTTTGCAGCCCGGCTCGTCCATCATGCCCGGCAAAATCAACCCGGTGATTTGTGAGTCAATGATCCAGGTCTGCGCCCAGGTCATCGGCAATGATGCGGCCATAAGCACAGGCGGTATGGGGAGCTATTTTGAACTCAATACCATGCTGCCCTTAATTGCCTACAACCTGATTCAATCCATTGAATTATTATCTTCGGCAGCAGACGTACTGGCCAAAAAATGCATCAGCGGCATCACGGCCAATATTGATCGATGCCAAAGCAACATCCAAAACAGTCTGGCCATTGTTACCAATCTTGTTCCCCATATCGGATATGACCGGGCTGCAGAAATTGCAAAAAAGGCTTTTGCTCAAGGAAAAACCATTGAAACTGTGGCGCTGGAGGAAAAAATTCTGCCTGAACAGGAGCTTAAAACAATTTTATTTAAAGATCTTTTTCAAAAATAAAACATCAAATTTGATGAAACCGTAAAAAATCCGACTTGGACGGCAAAGTATAAAAGTTCAAATTCAAGGCGCGCAAATCCTTTGCAATGATTAGTACTTATTGTACTTTGAAGCCGCAAAGGATGCAGCGCAACACAGAATTTGGACTTTTTACGAAGCCGTCAAATTTAATTACTCAAAACAGGAGGTGTATCTTGACGGCTCTTATTATTCTTGGAATTATTATCAGCTGTATATTTGCGGTGGCTATGATCTACAACGGTCTGGTTACACACAAAAACCGCTTTAAAAATGCTTTTGCCCAGATCGATGTTCAGCTCAAACGGCGTTACGACCTGATTCCCAACCTGGTTGAAGTGGTTAAAAAGTATATGGCGCATGAAAAGGAAACCCTGGAAGCCGTCATTAAGGCCAGAAATTCCGCAATTTCAGCAAGCAACCAGGCGTCCGGCAATCCGGGCGATCCCGGGGCCATGAAAAACCTGTCATCTGCCGAAGGAATGCTGACCGGCGCTTTGGGGAAACTTTTTGCTTTGTCGGAAAGTTATCCGGATTTAAAAGCCAATCAAAACATGGCCCAGCTTCAGGAAGAACTGACTTCGACGGAAAACCGTATCGCATTTGCACGTCAGGCGTTTAATGACGCCGTAATGGCATATAATATTTCCCGGGAAAAATTTCCAGCCAACCTGATTGCCGGCATGTTCAATTTCACTGAAGCCCAGCTGCTGGAAGCCACGGAAGCGCCGGAAGAGCGAAAGGCGCCCAAAGTCACTTTTTAATGGCGTCGATAAAAGCCCCATCTACTGCGTTGCAGCATTTTTTCAGGCACTCAATATACGACATGTATTATTTCGAGCCTGAAAAACCACTACGCCTTGCCAATTGTATGTGATTGGTGGAACTTTTAACTTAGCCACACTGCTACTTTTAAGCGGAAATATTTTTTAAAACAAAAAAAAATAATCATAAACTGAATCGGATATTATGAATTTTTTTGAACATCAGGAACAGTCAAAAAAGAATACCGCCCTGCTGTTTGTTCTCTTTGTCCTGGCAGTCATCGGTATTGTCCTTGCCGTGTACGCAGTCATCACAGGCGTGATTTACACACAGACAGTTGACGCACAATCCGGCGACATGCCCTTTAAATGGTTTGATCCGAATATTTTTCTGGGTGTGACTATGAGTGTGCTTATGGTGATCATCGGCGGCAGTCTCTTTAAAATTATCGCATTAAAACGCGGCGGTCAGTATATTGCTGAAAGCCTGGGCGGCCGCATGGTCAATCCCGGCACCAGCGATATCGAAGAGAAAAAACTGATCAATGTGGTGGAGGAAATGGCGATTGCCGCCGGCACACCGGTCCCTCTTGCGTATATCCTTGAAGGTGAAAAAGGGATTAATGCCTTTGCCGCCGGATACAGCCCGGATGATGCGGTGGTAGCGGTCACTGACGGGTGCCTTCGCCGGTTGACACGCGATGAACTCCAGGGCGTGATTGCCCATGAATTCAGTCACGTCTTAAACGGCGATATGTGCCTGAACATCCGCCTGATCGGCATGATCAGCGGGATCATGATCATTGCGTCCATCGGCAGCCTAGTGCTCCGTTCCGGTTCCCGGAGCCGTAAAAACGGCATGCCGGCGCTGGCAATCGGGTTGTCTTTTATCGCCATCGGCTATATTGGCGTCTTTGTTTCACGCATCATTCAAAGTGCGGTGTCGCGCCAGAGAGAATATCTGGCAGACGCATCGGCCGTCCAGTTTACCCGCAATCCTCCCGGCATTGCCAATGCCTTAAAAAAAATCGGCGGTTTTTCAAAAGGCTCCAAGGTCAATTCCCCTAAAGCATCAGAGACCAGCCATATGTTTTTCTCCATGGCCATCCGCTCCCTGTTTGCCACCCACCCGCCCATCAAAAAACGAATCCGCAGAATTGACCCGGCATTTACCGGAGATTTTCCAATAGTGTCCGATAAACAAAGTGAGGATATTCATAAAGAAGCGGCTTTCATGGGATTTGCCGGAACTGAGACATCCATGGCTCTCAGGCCGGAAACAGTCCATGAAACCGTGGGTCGCATTAATTCCGACCATGTAACCTACAGCCGGAAAATACTGGAATCAATCCCCCAGGCCATCAGAAATGAACTCAATGATCCCATGGGTGCAATGGCTATTGTATTTACAATGCTCCTGGATACAGATACCAATGAAAAAAGGCGACAACTCCATGGATTGCAACAGATCATTACCGACGAAATTATCCGCCATGTTTCAAAGCTGGATAAAACTGTTAAAAGCCTTGATTCCCGGCTAAAACTGCCTCTGCTTGACCTGTCCCTTCCCATGCTGCGGCAAATGTCTTCTGAACAGTTTCAAACATTTAAACAAGCCGTCAGCATCCTGGTGGAATCCGACGGCAGGCTCAGCCTGTTTGAATATGCCCTGCAGTTAATCGTTGCCAATCGTCTGGAAGCGGCATTCCGGCCGTCAGCAAAAAAACGGGTATTTAAAAGCATTGAACCGCTGATAGACGATGCGGTGATCCTGATTTCCAAGCTGGCCATTGAAGGACATGATGACCCGGCAGAAGCTGAAAAAGCATTTGCCTCTGCGATGATGAGAATCCCGATATCCCCTGCCCCTACGTCCGAAACGCCCCGGATGGTCAACAGACCGTTTCATGCTGTGGGAAATGCCATTTCAAACTTTGGCGCATCTGCCCCGGGCGTCAAAAAAACCATACTGGATGCCTGCGCCCACTGCATTCTTTTTGACAGAAACGTTACCATTAAAGAAGCGGAATTGCTGCGCGCTGTTGCCTATACGCTGGACCTTCCGGTGCCGCCGTTTTTGATGAAAGAAGGGGTTTAGGCAGAAGGTATAAGGCTGAAGGCTTCAGTCTAAATACCTGTCTTGCAAACTATCTTTATCTCTTCAGATTCGCCGGATGCCAGTCTTTCAAATGCCGTATCAAGCCCTGCCAGGTCCGTTGTGTTGGTCACCAGTTTTTCCACATTAATTCGGTTTTGTTTTATGTAATCAATGGCCGTATCAAATTCTTCCGGAAGATAAGCCATCACGGACTTCTGTGTAATTTCACGGGCAGCGGCCACGATCGTTAAAACAGCCTGAGTATGGGCATTAATACCTGCCAGGACAAGACGTCCTTTGGGTTTTAACATCATCAGGGCCAGGTTGATTCCCGCATCAGCAGCCGATGTTTCAATGGCCGCATCAAATCCGCCTCCGGTTTTTTTCATTATTTGAGAACCAAAATCCGGGTTTGCGGGGTCAAAAATTTCATCCGCATCCCCGTTGTCGGAAGCAAAACTTTTACGAAACGCACTGATTTCCGTTAAAGCAATATATGCAGCTCCGCTGATCTTTGCCCATGCCGCGCACAGCAGGCCGATGGGGCCGCCGCCGCTGATCATGACCGAATCCCCCGGGCCGATACCGGCGGCACGAACCGCATGAAGGGCAACCGCTGTTGGTTCAATCATTGCCGCTTCAACGTCATTAATACTGTCCGGCAGTTTTCTCACCATGTCCGGCCGGAGCTTTAAAGACTCTGCAAATGCCCCGGCACTATTGTTTCCCGGGATTGAACGTTTCAATGCCTTTAAACAGATATTCACATGACCGGCCCGGCAGGCGGCACACAAACCGCAGGGATCTAAAGGCAATGCCGTGACCCGGTCGCCGGCTGCCAGATCGGCCCGATTCCCCGGATCAATGACAGTACCGGCAAATTCATGACCCATTATCAGGTCAGGCACTCCGCCCATTCCGAGGCCCGAATGCCAGTAATGCAGATCCGACCCGCAAATACCGCAGGCTGATACTTTGATTATGACGTGTTTACCGTCCGGTTCCGGCGCTTCGATGTCCACCGGTTCCAGCTGTTTGGGACCTGATAATTTCACTGCTTTCATTTCTCTTGCTCCTGATTTTTTAACGGATTCATTTTTTCAACCCGGCACAACAACGCCTTAATGGGCACAGACGCCGTAACCGGGCACAAAGGCAGGTCATCGGTAATCATATTGATATTCACCCGCTGCCAGCCATTGTCCACGCCATACCAATACCCGTGCGGCGAATGC
>JAQYVU010000091.1 GCA_030145385.1 Desulfococcaceae bacterium | reverse complement strand
CGTATCCAGCTGTCCGGCAATGATTATATTACCAACAAAGAAATCGGGCTGCATTACCAGATCCGCAGGGACATCGGGGGGCATCATGCGACAGCACTCGAAAAGAACCAGCCCATGCGGGTAAGCATATTTATCGGCGGCCCGCCGTCCCATACTTTTTCGGCGGTCATGCCCCTTCCCGAAGGCATGCCCGAGGTGACATTTGCCGGCGGACTGGCCGGCAGAAGATTCCGTTATATGAAAAAAAACGGGTTTACCATTTCAGCAGACGCGGATTTCTGCATTACCGGCACCGTACTTCCGGGCGAGACAAAGCCTGAAGGCCCTTTTGGCGACCACCTGGGATATTACAGCCTGAAACATCCGTTTCCGGTCATTCATGTGGACAAAGTATATCACCGCGCAAATGCGGTCTGGCCGTTTACGGTGGTGGGCCGGCCGCCCCAGGAAGATACGGTGTTCGGGCAGCTGATCCATGAAATCACCGGGCCCATGGTCCCGAAATCCATTTCCGGGGTAGAAGCCATTCATGCCGTGGATGCAGCCGGGGTCCACCCCCTGCTTTTGGCCATCGGCCGGGAAAGATACGTTCCCTATGATCGAAGAAAACCCAGGGAACTGCTTAAAATTTCAAATGCGATTCTGGGATTCGGCGCCTGCGCCCTTGCCAAGTATCTCATCATCACGGCCTATGAAGATAATCCACGTCTGGATATTAATAACATAAAAGATTACTTTCAACATGTGCTTGAACGGGTGAACTGGAAAACCGATCTGCATTTTCAGACCGAAACCACCATCGACACGCTGGATTATTCCGGAACCGGATTCAACGAAGGCTCCAAAGTCATTATTGCGGCAGCCGGGCCGCCAAAAAGACAGCTGCTGGCATCAATACCGTCGGGATTATCACTGCCGGATGGGTTTTCACATCCTGAAATGGCCATGCCCGGTGTTCTGGCCATACAGGCAAAACCGTTTTCAGATATTCAAACTGCCGCTGACCAGATAAAACCGCTGACGCAATGCCTGCTGCCCCTGGACAAAAAGGATGAACTCCCGCTGGTCGTTATAGCGGACGATGCCGGGTTTACGGCAAAAACGCTGAATAATTTTTTGTGGACTACCTTTACCCGGTCAAACCCGTCCCATGATATCTATGGTGTCAACAGCTTTACAAGATTCAAACACTGGGGATGCGAGGGTCCCTTAATTATCGATGCGCGCCTGAAACCGCGCCATGCACCGCCGCTGGTCGAAGACCCGGCAACCACATCCAAAATCGACGAACTGGGTAAAAAAGGGGGGCCTCTGCACGGCATTATCTGATTCGCCATTTGCTGTGTTATAAATGGTTCGTATCCGCCAACCACAGCTTCACCGTTTATGCCTTGCAAATGAACGAATCAAACTTGTGTGAAAAGCGGGCTAAGGCATAACGCAAAACGCAAAAAAGGCAGGCCCGGATTGCTCCGGACCTGCCCCAAAAAAAAGAGAAAACAAGTTAAAAAACGCTCGCCTGTTAATTTCACTTTAACGCGTCATGCGAATTCGTCAAGAATAAAAAGGAGCTTAAACATGGCAATAATTAAATGGGACCCATGGGCAACGCTGCCCACCCTAAAGGATCGAATCAACAACATTTTTGAAGAGGCCTTTCCGGTTTCCGCAAATGAAGGGGAACCCGCCATGTGCGATTGGCGGCCCCTGGTGGATACCTATGAAGAAAAAGATACGATTGTCATCATTGCCGAACTGCCGAGTGTTAAAAAAGAAAATGTATCCATTGATGTCAAGGATAATATCATCAGCATCAGCGGCGAACGCACCCTTGAAGAAAACATCTCCGATAAAAAATATTTTCGAAAAGAACGGTGTCACGGCAGCTTTCACAGAGCGTTTACGCTGCCTGAGACCGCCGACCCGGACAAAATTGCGGCTTCTTTTAAAGACGGTGTACTCAAAATCGTGATCCACCGATCCGAAGAATCTTTGACCCAAAAAGTTGAAATCAAATAAGAATCTATTGTGCCGACAGAACTCAAATTTGCAATTTTTCAACTGGTCATTATTCTGCCTTTCCTGGCAGGGTCTTTCCTGAATAACCGCCTCAAACGCCTTGATCAAACATCCAAAGCATTAATCAATGTCAATCTGACGGTCATCGAGCCGCCCATTGTTTTATGGAGTATCTGGGGGTTGGCGTTAAGCGCGGAGATGATATTTCTGCCTATTTCCGGTGTCTGCCTGGCGGCATCGGGTTTTTTCATCGGAAAACTGGCGGTCCGCAAAACCCGTTTGACGGGGAAAGATGCCGAAACTTTTGTTATCAGCTCCTCTTTAGCCAATCACGGCTTCACCATGGGAGGATTTCTCTGTTATCTTTTTGCCGGGGAACAAGGACTGGCCCTGTCCGCCATATTCCTGATCTATTTTATACCGTTCACATTTTTATTTATCTTTTCGTATGCCAATATAAAAAGCAGAAGCCAGGTATTCCAATGGGCCTTTTTCAGGGATATGCTGTTTTCACCCAGAAACATGCCCCTGTATGCGGTTTTTGCCGCGATCATGATCCGTTTGACCGGTATCGACAGGCCGGATATTTACTTTCCGATCGATATCCTGTTAATTCTGTCCATCGCGCTTTATTATTTTACCCTGGGAATCAATTTCAAACTTGATGATCTCAATTTATTTAAAATCGATCATTTATTTCTGGCCATCCAGAAATTTGCCATATTACCGGTTGTCACATTTATCATTCTTGATTTTTCGCCAATCAGCGATTCGATAAAAATGATCATCAAACTGCAATCGTTTATGCCGGCCGCCATTTATTCGGTGATCACGGCAATTCTGTTTGATTTAAACGCAAAATATGCTTCGGGCCTGTTTGTGGTCAATTCGCTTTTATTTATTTTCATTGTTTTCCCGCTGCTGTTTTTTGCACGAAATTTGTTGATGTAAATAAAAAGGCCGCCCACAATTCGGGCGACCTTTTTAATCTGATTTTCTTTTTTATTTGGTATCGGTTATTCCAGCGGCACATTCCATCCGTCCGTATCTTCCGTAATCCCATACTGGATGTCGGTAATTGCCTTGAAAAACTTCTGGGACCATTTGCCCACTTTACCGTCACCCACCTTCATGATTTTATCCTTGTACATGACTTCGCCGACCGGAGAAATAACGGCTGCCGTGCCGGAACCGAAAATTTCCTGGAGCTTCCCCGATTCATGGGCGGCGATCAGTTCATCAATGCTGATACGCCGTTCTGTTACCGGGGAGCCCCATTTTTGAGCCAGCAGTTTTACCGTGTCTCTGGTAATCCCGGACAAAATGCTGCCGCTCAACGCCGGTGTGATGATCTCGTCATCGATAACAAAAAAGATATTCATGGAACCGACTTCTTCAATATATTTCAACTCAACCCCGTCGAGCCACAACACCTGGGTGTACCCAAGGCGATGGGCCTCTTCACCGGCATAAATACTGGCCGCATAGTTGCCCGCCGTCTTGACTTCGCCCATTCCGCCGCGAACCGCCCGGACATATTGATCCGTTACCCAGATCTTGACCGGATTAAACCCTTCTTTGTAATAGGCCCCTACCGGGGACATGATAATAAACAACCGGTACGTATAGGACGCACGCACGCCAACGTAAGGATCCATGGCAATAATCGTCGGACGGATATATAAGGATGTCCCGGGTGTTGAAGGCACCCAGCGTTTATCAACTTCCAGCAGTTGCATCATGGCTTTGAGCACAAATTCCTCATCCAGAGGCGGCATGCAAAGCCTGTGTCCGGAACGGTTGAACCGTTTAAAATTTTCCGTGGGCCGGAAAACCTGAATTTTCCCGGACGGGGCCTTAAACGCTTTTAAGCCTTCAAATATCGACTGGCCATAATGCAGCACCATGGTCGACGGGTCCATCACAATCGGCTGATACGGTTCAATTCTCGGGTTATGCCACCCCTTTTCCTGATTATAATCCATGTTAAACATATGATCCGTAAAAATGGTTCCGAATCCCAGTTCAGAATCATCCGGCAGCGGCTTTAAAGCATCGGCCTTTTGTATTGTTAACTCCATAACTTTCTCCGTAAATTATTCATTTATATATTATTGCGATATGTTAAAAAGTAAAAAAACATTTTATCGTCAAAACTTAACCTTGGATAACACCACAAACCTTATCAAAAATCAAGGCGTACAAATTCCTTTATTAAAGACTGTCTGCTGAAAACAAAAATTTAATCATCCAATATTTTTTTTTAATCATTTTAAATTATATGATCAAGAGAAATTAACTTTAACGTTAATTTTATCCAGTGTAATTGGAAAGTTCCATCCTTACTTCAATTTTACGTCTCAAAATCTCTGACAAAACCCCTTGATTTGATCCGTCAAAAGGGTTGACAAACTTTTTATTATAAATAATGTTCTGTTAAGCGTATCAAGGCTACCGTACTGCAATAACAGGATATAATTAAAGCTTGATACGCGTTTGGCATGGGTCTGTGAATCGTTTTTTTCATCATCGGCATTTCTCGACGATTTCGCAAATGATGATTATAATTATTTATTACGTTTCGTATAATTGATCTTATAAGAAGTGACAAAATCATGAACAAAGACATTATTAAGATAAGATGGCATGGCCGGGGCGGACAGGGGGCGATTACCGCTGCAAAAATTGTGGCGAACGCCGCATTTGTCTCCGGATACAGCGGCGTTGTGATGGCTCCCACATTCGGCACGGAAAGAAGGGGCGCGCCGGTTTTAACATCGCTTAAAATCTCAAAGCAGAAAATCTATGACCTGTCCCCGATCACGGAACCGGATATGGTGGTTGTTTTAGACCACCTGATTGTGGAAGAAGTGGATGTGGCCAGCGGTTTAAAACCCGGCGGATTGATCGTTATCAATTCATCCCAACACCCGGATGATTTTAAATTTGAAGGCATGAAAGTGGCCACTGCGGACGTCACACATATTGCCAGTGAATCAGGACTCCCCCCGGGTATTGTAAACACCGGAATCATCGGTGCATTTGCAAAAGCCAGCGGGTTGATCGACATGGATATTCTGATCCGGGCCATTGAAGATGAATTTAAAGGAAAACACCCTCAGAAAAATTCCGGGGCAGCCAGGATTACCTTTGAGAATACGATTGTTGGAGGAAAATAAATGATGGCTTTGTAAAAAGTCCAACTGCTGCGTTGCGCTGTATCCTTCGAATCTTCATCGTACAAAAAGTACGAATCATCTCTCAGGATTTACGCGCCTTGCATTTGAAGCTTTTTTCTTTGCCGTCAATATATTTTACAGGAGTGCAAAAAAATGAAAAAAGATAAATTCGGTTGCCGAAAATCCCACAGTGAACCCGGCCCGGGAGATGGCGGCCGGACCGGTTCATGGCGGGTCATGCGACCGGTGATTGATTTGGATAAATGTATACCGGCAAAAACAAACAAAGCGGCCTGTTTTACCTGCTGGCTTTTCTGTCCGGATAGCGTCATTACACGAACCATACCGCCGACCATTGATTATGAATATTGCAAGGGTTGTGAAATATGCGCTGAAGAATGTCCTGTCGGGGCAATAACAATGGTTGATGAAACCGTCTTCATTGAAGAGGAGAAATAGTCGTATGCATATTATCGAATCCGGCAATGTTGCTGCTGCAAACGGCGTCAAACTGGCAAAAGTTCAGGTAGTTGCCGCATACCCCATTACGCCGCAGACCCCGCTCACGGAAAAACTATCCGAATTTGTTGATGCCGGCGAAATGGATGCTCAGTATATCCCTGTTGAAAGTGAACACAGTGCGCTTGCCGTATGCATTGCAGCCTCCAGTGCAGGTTCCAGGACGTTTACTGCAACAAGTGCCAATGGCCTGCTATATATGAATGAACAGCTCCACTGGGCGGCAGGGGCTCGCTTGCCCATCGTCATGTGCGTGGTGAACCGCGGCATCGGCGCACCCTGGACCGTATGGAACGATCACCAGGATGCCATTTCCCAGCGGGACACCGGATGGATCCAGGTTTACTGCTCTGATCACCAGCAGATTATAGACACGGTCCTCAAAGCATTTTACCTGGCCGAAACCGTTAATGTCCCGGTCATGGTATGTTATGACGGATATATTCTGTCCCATACCTACATGCCGTTTGATATACCGACCCAGGCGGATGTTGACAAGTTTCTGCCCCCGTTCAAACCGGCTTATGCATTAAACCCCGGACAACCGGCAAACCTGAATACCGTCACCCTGCCGGATATCCGGCCGGATGTGCGCGGCAACATGGCCCCCGGCTATATGGAAATCCGGCATAATCTTCATACGGATATGCGGAACGCCATTGACGTGATGGCCGATATTAATAAAAAATTCGAAAACGTCTTCGGACGCAACGGCAACCCCTACATTGAAGAATACAAATGCGATGATGCCGAATTCGTTGCCATCTGCCTGGGGTCTCTTTCCTATCACCTCCGGGATGTCGTGGATATTCTGCGGGAAGAAGGCATCTCGGTGGGCGTTATGGGCCTCCGGCTTTACCGTCCGTTCCCGGACCAGGCGGTCAGGGACGCACTGTCGGCCCGCAAAGGTGTTATTGTTTTTGAAAAAGCACTCAGTTACGGAAACCAGGGCGCGCTCTACGCGGATATCAAGTCCGCCCTTTACGCTGCGGAAAATCAGCCGACCGTGCATAATTACATCCTGGGTCTTGGCGGCAGGGAGATTAAAACCGATCAACTGGTTGAGTGCTTGCGAAATTCCTGCACACAACCGGAGACCATTGATGATACACCCCAGTGGATTGGACTAAAACTTTAGATATTAAGAGAAAAATCATGACTGAAAAAACAACCATACTGAATCTTCCGGAAGATGAACTGGTTCACCCGGGGAACAGGGCCTGTGCGGGATGCGGACTCAGCATTGTCTACCGGATCGGGCTCAAAGCGCTGGGAAGAGATACCATCCTTGTTGTACCGCCAAGCTGCCTGACTGTTCTGCAGGGATTATATCCCATTGCTGCCACCCAGCTGCCTTGCCTAAATGTAACGTTTGCTTCGACAGCAGCAGCAGCCACCGGAGTGCTGGGCGCTTTGCGGGCACAAAAAAATGAATCCACCATCGTCGCGGCATGGGCGGGGGACGGCGGGACCAGCGACATCGGTCTCCAGGCATTGTCCGGAGCCTGTGAACGCGGTGAAGACTTTATTTTTATCTGCTATGACAATGAAGCTTACATGAATACCGGTGTACAGCGCTCCGGCACCACGCCTCAGGGAGTTATCACCACCACCACCCCGTTTTCCGGCAAAGCACAGAAGAAAAAAGATGTGCCGTCTATTATTGCGGCCCATAACATCGACTATGTGGCCACGGCATCCGCATCTTATCCCCTGGACCTTTACGACAAAATCGTAAAAGCAAAAACCATCAAAGGCCCCAAATATATTCACGTGCATACGCCGTGTCCGGCCGGGTGGGGATTCAATTCACGATATACGGTAAAACTCGGCAAACTGGCTGTGGAAACCGGGCTGTTTGATCTGTATGAAATTGAAAACGGAAAATTCACCCTGACCGGCGCATCGGAAAAACTGATCGGAAAAGAGCGCAAACCGGTTGCTGAATACTTCAGCACCCAGTCCCGGTTCAGGGCGTTGTCCGAAGAAATGATAGATAATATCCAGAAAGAAACCGACGCCAAATGGGCGGAGTACAATAAAAACGCTTCATAACTGACCCAATAAGCAAATCTGAAGTGATTGAATCGCTTTGGCTCTGTCACCGAAAATAAAACAAAAAAATCCGGACCTTAGGGTCCGGATTTTTTTATTTGGAATTCTGTGTTTAACAGCAGTCTGATTCTTAAAAGGCGATAAGAATTGTCACCCACCCTGTTATTAAATATCAACAAATCCTTGTTCATCAGGTCACAGGCAGACCCTGTCATTTGCTTCCGGGACATACAAGATAATGAGGTGTAACTATTTTAAAAAAACCAAAGACTTGCTATTGCTATATGCACTGGAGGGATGAACTTTGACAGTGAAGAATGTTGAACGCCTGCGTAGGGTGAGCTTACGAACGTCCTGATTGCCGCGTTTGTTAGAAGCGGTTCAAGTTTTGTCAATAATCATAAAGGCCATTGATATCTGCAGAGCACATTAAACTCATCGCATCTTTGAGCTGATCGTCACTCTACTGCCACCACTTCATTTCTAATAATTGAGCAATTTCACTTTCAGTAAAACGATAACGAAAATGCTTTGCTGGATTAGAGCCGACAATAGAATATGGCGCAACGTCCTTGGTAACAACAGCCCGATTTGCGATAACAATCGTTCCGCTCGTTGATATGGCAATAGCCAGTCCCAAAAAGAGGGATAGTTTAGAACAACCCAACAAAAGGCTGCTCATTTTGAGTGGCAAATTAGCTTCCCTGAATCCCGAATTACGGTTCAGGATTTTAAGCTATTTATTTTTTGAAAAATCGTGACGGCCCTTCCCATATATCCCAGGCGCTTTCCTTAAAAAGGGTGCCGCAGGAAGCAACGGACTCTCCCCGGCCTTCTTCGGTTTTTTCTTTGATATCCCTGGGGTTGGCGCCGACTTCCGCCCAGAAAAAATTTGCCCCGCCAATAGCCCCCAGGGTGCAAGGTTCATGGGTGCAGTTGCCTATGACCGACCGGGGCATTCCAAGACGTGTAACGGCAACGATCTGGGCCATGCGTAATTCCGAAATTGATCCCAGCTGAGCCATCCGGGTGCCTGGAATCGGAATCCGGCGGGCCGCGCCGCTGTATGCCGGGTCAAAGGATGCGGTAAAAATAATTTTGTCCGCCAATTCCTCATTGGTGTGTTCCGGCCCCACCGGTTCCACGCAGGTCCCCACCACAAGACCGGCTTCCTTGAAATTGCGAATGCTTTCTTTCCGTTTTTCCGGAGAAATTTTGGTATCCGTGCCTTCCCGCAGCCGAAGCGCATGATAGACCCCTGCGAATCCCGCATCTTTGAGCCGTTGCGCATCTTCGAAATTCTGATCCCCGATATTGGCAACAAGAACTGTCTCCGGCTTTAAATGAGCCCTTACTTCTTTGCCGATCTCAATAAGTTTTCCAAAGGGATACATGGCGGTTGTCATCATATATATCGCATTGGCCCCCTCTTTTTCAAATTGCAGGGCATGGGCCACGGCCTGTTCCGGGGTAATTTCCATGGCGGATGTAAAAACATTGTTGGTTTTTGCGAAGGAACAAAACATGCACTCACAAGAACAGGGGGCAAGGTTGACCGCAAATTGAGCATGCACTTCTGCCTTTCCACCGGAAACTTCCCTGGAAACGCGGACCGCCTCTGCCATAATCCGAAATGTGTCCTCACAGTCGACGGGCAGACCCAGAAGATATACGATTTCATCTCGGGACAATACATTGCCGCCCCTGGATTTTTGGATTAAATCAGTTATGTTCATCATATTCATATTTCCTTTCGTTGGAACATCAATAAATTTGTATTTATCTTCCGTATGCGCCCGCCAGGCTTTCCTTAAGATCGCACGCAACCATCAGTAGAAAACCGGCAGGGAAAAGACACAAAAAAGGTAGTGCTGGCCAGGTGCCCCGGGCCAGTGAAAAAAAGACCGGCATCAACATATAAACAAATAAAATCAAATTCGTCAAAAGACACATGCAGGCGTTGCCGCCCTCCGCAATAACCACTGCTCGTTTTGTTGAATTTCCCAGAACTCCGGACTTGGGCGTGCGGACAAATAGCCCTCCTTTTTGGAACATTCCTTTGAGCACAGCTATGGAAAAAAAAGGTGCCAGGCCGATACTGGCCACAGGCAGCAGCGGCAATGCAATGAGTGAAGTTTTCAACCCGGAACTCAGGCCGTGCATCAGATAAAAAAGCAACACAGAGCCGCCGGTAAACAAAAACAGGGGCAGATCAATCCAGAGCACTTGATACACACCGATCCCGATCCGGTTGATCAGCGCCGGATAAAGCGTCAATGTGGCCAGAAATCCAAACATCCAGCAATAATTGGCCAGAAGATGAGCCGCCGCTTCCACTTTCACGGATAGAGGAAGAGAAGCGGACATTATCCGTGGCAGGAGTTTTCTCGCCGTCTGAATGGCCCCCTTGCTCCAGCGTTCCTGCTGACACCGAAAGTCCGCCAGGGTCACCGGCAACTCGGACGGTACTTCCACATGGTGCAAATAAACAAACCGCCATCCGTCTATCTGCGCCCGGTAGCTCAGGTCCAGGTCCTCGGTGACCGTGTCGGACTGCCACCCGCCTGCGGATTCGATGGCGGTTTTTCGCCACACCCCGGCCGTGCCGTTGAAATTGAAAAACAGCCCCCGTCTGCACCGCACCGCATGTTCAATCCCGAAATGGGCGGAGAGCAGCAACGCCTGAAGCCGGGTCAGCCAGGAATAATTCGTGTTCAAAAATCCCCACCGGGCCTGAACCATGCCGATATCTTCTTCGGTAAAATACGGCAGGGTATTTTTAAGAAAATCCGGGTCCGGCACAAAATCTGAGTCAAACACGGCAATAAAATCGCCGGATGCCTTTTTAAGGCCCGCAGCCAGAGCCCCGGCCTTGTATCCGGTTCGGCGATTTCTGCGGATCACCCGAATATTTTTACCAATGGCCGCCCAATAGGCGGCCCGTTCTTCGGTAATGTTCCGGGTCTCGTCATCGGAATCATCCAGCACCTGGATTTCAAGTTTGTCATCCGGCCAGGCAAAAACCGCCACAGCGTCAATAATTCGGGCCGCCACCCGGGGTTCATTATACAGCGGAATCTGCACCGTGACCGTCGGCATTGTGATGATGGAAAAATCCAATGCATCCGGCGGCGCTTGCGAACAATTATGCCGGCATCGGATCATCCAGATTCGGTGAACACCATATACCGCCAGCCCTGCCATAGCCAGAAAGTGAATGATCGTCAGTATGTTAAGGATTGCCGTTTGCATGGGCGCTCGTTTAACATACCTGTTTTAAAACTTCAACATTTCAATGTATTATAGAATATTTAAATGGAATTTAAAAGATTGATAGAAATTATCAATTTGACATATTCAAATTTTTTATTTTATTCATTTTTTTTAAATTAGACTTAGCTCAAATCTTTTAAATTAGATTTAGCTCAAATTATTAGCCCAAAAATATTAAACACATAAGGAGCCGCCCGTGAAGCCCCAGCCTGCGGTATCAGACGCATTCTCCCCCCCGCAATCGCAGTCTGCCGTGCGCCAGCCACTTGCAGAGCAGATTGCCTTGATTACGGAAAAATGTATCAACTGTCCAAAATGCACGGTGCAATGCGATTTTTTAAAGCAGAACGGTACGCCCAAATTTATTGCTGAAAATTATCATCCAAACGATCCCGAGTGGCTCACGATGGCGTTTTCTTGCAGCCTGTGCGGCTTATGCGCGGCAATGTGCCCTGTAAAGCTCTCGCCCGAGGATATGTTTCTTGAAATGCGGCGGGAAGCCGTGGACCGAGGAGCGGCCCCCCTGCCCGGTCACAAGGGCATCATGGCCTATGAAGCCCGAGGCGTTTCCAAAAAATATTCCTGGTACAGCCTGCCGGAAAGATGCGATACCATATTGTTTCCCGGATGCACATTTTCCGGCACCCGCATGGATAGCACCATCGCCCTTTATGAACGGCTCAAGCAAGCCATTCCGAATCTCGGCATTGTGCTGGACTGCTGCTGTAAGCCGTCCCATGATCTGGGCAGAAGCGCTTATTTTCACGATATGTTCGGAGAAATGAGGACCCATCTGACGAATCACGGGGTGAGTAGAGTCATCGTGGTCTGCCCGAATTGCTATAAAGTATTTAAAACTTACGGCGATCCCCTTTGCGTGACCGCTGTTTATGGACTGCCGGAGTTGTATGCGGATGAGAATATGGACAAAGACCATGCCGGCGAAGGTTCTCCGGTGGTTGCCATCCATGACCCATGTGTACTCAGAAATGAACCGGAAATTCAGGCATCCGTCCGTAAACTGGCCGAAAACGCGGGATTCAATCTGGAAGAGATGCCCCACAGCGGCGACAAAACCCTTTGCTGCGGAGAAGGCGGGTCCGTTGGATGCGTAAATCCCGAGTTGGCCCAAAAATGGGGGGAAAGGCGCAAACAAGAGGTGCATAATCGCCGCTTGCTGACCTATTGCGCGGGATGTGCCAATTTTTTGAACAAAAAAACACCCACGGATCATATTCTGGACGCGGTTTTTCATCCCGACGCCGTGGCTGCCGGTACACGAAAAGTTACTCGAGCGCCGCTAACTTATTTCAACCGGACTCGTTTGAAACGCTACATACAAAACAACCACGCCGCCCCGGTCACCCGAGAAAGAACATTTACCTCTACATTCGTCCAAAAGACCGGCAGCAGTGGAAAAATAAAAAAAATCCTGATCCTGGCCGCTGTTATTGTCGCTATTGCAGGCATCCGGGTGTCCGGCATCCTGGATAATTTTGACGCTGAAACCCTTCGCCGCACCGTGGCTTCTTTGGGGCCCCTTGCGCCGGTGGCCTATATCGTGCTGTACACCCTGGCCCCGGCCCTTTTTTTGCCCGGGCTTCCCATCACCCTGGTCGGCGGCATTGTGTTCGGCCCGTTCTGGGGGGTAGTGTACAGTATCACCGGCGCCACTGCCGGCGCCGGCCTGGCGTTTCTTATCTCCCGGTATGTTGCCCGGGACTGGATCGCAGCCAAACTCACCGCCCCCCGGTGGCAAAAGCTGGACCAAAGCGTTGAGAAAAACGGATGGAAAATCGTGGCCTTTACCCGCCTGGTACCGTTGTTTCCGTTTAACCTGCTCAATTACGCCTTTGGGCTGACGCCCATTCGGTTTTTACCCTATGTGGTGACCTCCTTCGTCTGTATGCTCCCGGCCTGCGTGGCGTTTATTGTTTTTTCCAGTTCGTTCATGGGCCTGCTCAAGGGAAATATTTCACCCACGTTTGTTATCGGCATCCTGTTGATTGTGCTGGTATCCCTAAGCCCTGTGCTGATGCGAAAATTCAGGCCAGCCCAAACAACGGACCTTGAATTGTCCTGAAAATATGCATTCATCAATTTTAGCATTGAATTTCATTATTGCTTTCAACTGATATAAAAAGGGGATTTTTATGAAAAATTGGATTGTATGGTCTTTGGCCGTTTTTATGCTGGTCGTTGGGGCCGGGTGCAGTGATTCGGATGTATCCACATCCGATCGGCCGGTTTCTCTGCATTATTCCACAACCGCACCGGACCTGATCGATATCAGCCGCTATGAGGGCGTGCCGCCAGTTGTTTCGGCCAGTGGGGTACTGGGGGATCTTGCCCTTGCTGCAGTGGATGCCGCAGAAAGTCTGGGAACAGCCCTGGACAAGGATCCCAGAACCCGGGTATTGATTAAAAAAACGGCGGCTGATGGCGCAGAACAGCTTTATGCGGACAACTACCTGATGCAGGTGGCCACCCAGACCGGTGTCAGGGAAGTGATGGCCCGGCTGGATGCGCAATACGAATCCGAGCTGTTTGCCCTGGATGAAGCGGCCATTTACGCCCTGCCGTTCCGGTTTGTCGCTGTTCCCCAAGGCACGTCCATGGTGCATGTGTGCATGGTGGACCCGGTGGCCTATCTGCAACAGTTTACAACCGTTTCCAGTGCGGTCCGGGACAAACTAAACGAGGCCGTGGCCCATTTTGAAGACATCATCCATACAGCGTTTCCGGATGCCTATTTTGATCCCCAGCGACAGAATAATGAACCGCCGATTCCCGAAACCGTTGCGGCCATAATCACTCTCGGCCAGAAGACGGGTACACTGGACAGTATTTCAGACGTCCTTGAGACCGGAACGCTTTATTACAATGACACCGCGTTTGGGTCCGGTATAGACGAATTCGGCGATCAGAACGGAGAAGACGGCCCGGAAGATATTTTCAATCTTTATGAAGATCCGGCAACTAGGCCCTTTGTTGAAATCCGGGCATTTGTCCCATTTTCCACTTTTAAGGCGTTCAGAAAAGGATCAACGTTTAATGTGTCAAACATGACGGACACCATGGCCTTTCTGGTGGAAAACAGCGTCATCCATATCTATGACGGCAGCGACCGTTGCCAGGTATATGATGTCAACGGAAAAACCGTGTACCAACTTCAGGTGTTCGACGCAAATGTGGATCCCATGCTCATCAGCCGGGGGGTCTCTCATTTTGCGGGCGTTCCCATGAATATTTATCTCACGGAAGCAAACGGTCTGGTGACGGTTACCATGCAGAACCCGGCGTTTAAACACCTGCGGTATTATTCAGACATGTCGCCGGAACTTCTTTCGTCCCTTCGAGATTACTGGAACAGCGCCGATCCGGTCAACAAGCTGCCCTTTCCCGATATGACAGTTGAAGAATTCGGACAGTTTTCTCTGGATACTTGCCGGAAAGTCTATGACGCGGCAATGTCGGCCTTTTGATATATAAAGCCAATTAAATTAAAATAGAATGGAGTCTGATGATGAAAAAAAAGATTTTGTTTCAGCCGATGCTGGCAGCCTGTCTCGTTTTGATGACCGCCGGGGTGGTCTTTGCCGGTGCCTGGACCCAGGAAAAGGGGAAAAGCTACCACCGGGCGGCTGCCAATTATTATTACGCGGACGAAGAGTATGACGCAGATGGTGACTCCCGATCCATACCGTTCAACGGCGAGTTTACGGATTTTAACCTCAATTATTACATGGAATACGGTATTCTTGATGAACTCACGGTTATCGGCTCGTTGTATTACAAAATGATTGAGCGGGAAGATGATTATTATAAATACGAAACCGACGGCATGGGGGATATGGATCTGGGCCTCCGGTACCGGTTGCACAATAGCAATATCGGTATTTTTTCCGTTCAGGGGCTGGTGAAAATTCCGGAATTCTATGATGAGGATGATGCGTTGCCTCTGGGCAACGGCCAATATGATTATGAGCTGCGCCTCCTTTACGGCCGGTCTCTTTGGCCCATGATCCCCGGCTACATGAACCTGGAGGCCGGATACCGCTGGCGGGCCAAATCGCCGTCGGACGAGTTCCGGTATCTGGTGGAAATTGGTTCGGAATTTGGCAAAAATTTCTATGGCCGGGCCAAGCTCGACGCCTTGGTGAGCATGGACAATGCAGATAATCGGACGGATGACCTGGGCAATCCAACAAGCACTCTTGAATACGATCTGGCCAAACTGGACCTGACCCTGGGGTATCATATGACCAGTGAGTGGGGCCTGGAGCTGGAATATACGCCGGCGGTATGGGGCGAAAACACGGCCAAAGGTGCTACATGGACTTTTGCCGTCTCCTTTCAACCCGGAAAATAAAGACAGCTTTGTAAATATTCATCTATTAAAAGGAAAATTTTTTGAATCTTGCTTTATTTACGGCCCGAAAGATAACTTGCCGGCAATCTAATCGTTTATTGCGGATGGCGATCATATCGTTGATCGCCGTCCTTTTACTCTGTGCGCCGGTTGCTGGCATTGAACTGCAAAAAATCAGTGTGTCTGATGCGGCCGCAAAACAAAACAGCCTTATCTTTCTGGATGGCCGGCCTGTTAAAGTTTTTCAGGCGGGCCATATTCCCGGTGCCCTGTCTTTTTCATGGGAAATTTATACTCGAACGGATGCCGACGGCGTACCCTATCGGACCTTTCCGCCGGTTGAACTGGCCTCTGCCCTTGGGAAACTCGGCATCAGCCATACGGATGCGGTGGTGGTTTATGGAGATGCGGATACGAGTTGGGGCGGCGAAGGCTGGGTGGCCTGGATTTTTGCCTGGCTGGGACATGAAGGGCCGGTGTATGCCTTGGACGGAGGAGTCCCCGCCTGGCGGGCCAAAGGCCTTGCGATCGACCAGGGCGTTCAAAGAAGCGTTTCATCGAAGGAATATGAGTTAAATATCCGACCGGATTTCAATATCAGCATGGAAGAAATCCAAGCCATGGAAAACGGGATCACCCTGGTGGACACCCGCAATTACCTCACCGAATGGCTGCCCGGTCATCTTCCGAACGCCGTGCATATTTCCTGGGAAAAATTTTATGAAGGCCCCCAGCGGCAATTTCTTTCCCCTGAGGATGTGAAGGCGTTGCTCGTTAAAAACAAGGTGGATTTAAAAAAACCTGTTGTCTATTATTGCACCGGCGGCATCCGGTCGGGATTCGCCTGGATAGTGCATCAGCTCGCGGGACTGCCGGATGCCGTCAATTTCGAAGGCGGCACGGAAGAATGGAACCGGAAGAAAAAACCGATACAATAAAAGCCACTATTTTTGTTTTTTTGGGGTCGGCATGTTTGATGTCTTGCTAAAACTAAAATCCAAATGCATTTATTTTCATACACGGATGATTCGGATGACGCGGATTTTAAATTCGGGATTCAAAAATTGCCATTCGCGTATTATCTACTTCGAACAATCAAAATGATGGTAATCGTTCACAGGGCACCGCACCTGCTTTGTTTCCGGACACTTGAAGTACGACGAGTACGTCTTCGTGCCCGGCGCCTCGCATCTGCGGCACCCTGTAAACGATTATAGGCCAGTGGTTTATAAAAAATTAATAATTTCGACCCCGTGAACGGGTACAAAAGATGATCAACGATATTATCAAATTGGACATATTGTGTCCCGTGACAGTTTTTTTTTCATGAAAAAAAGATCTGACGCCGCCATCAAAACCATTGGCCGGGGATTTCCGGTATGGGGCCAAATGATCGTCCGAATACCCTTCCTGCTTTTGATGGTCTGGGATACGGTAAGATTTTGGATTTTCGATCAAAAACCTTTGCAAACCGCTCCATGCCGGACACTGTCCATTGTTATTCCCACCCGAAACGAAGAAGCCTGTATTGAACCCTGCATCCGGTCTGTCGTCCGCAATCCTTATGTATGTGAGATTATCTTAGTGGACGCAGCATCCGAAGACCGGACGCGATCGCTGGCGCTGCAGGCAGGGGCCCGGGTGTTGATCCATGACCGGCCTATTGAAAGCAGCGGCGGCCGGGGCGGCCAGATCAAAGCGGGCATAGACGCAGCAATTGGGGATGTGGTGGCAGTGGTTCACGCAGACACCCTTCTGCCGGGAAGTGAAATTGACCGTTTAATGGAAATATTGAACCACTGTCCGGATATTATTGGCGGGGCCGTCGGCTGTCGGTTTAATAGTTCCTCAAGGCGGTACCGGTTTATTGAACTGGCCAATGACTTCCGGGCGGCATTCTTTAAAATCAGCTTCGGAGATCAGGTGCAGTTTTTCCGTCGTGAGCCCGTGGTTTCCAAAGATCTGTTCCCGAACATTCCGATTATGGAAGATGTGGAGTTTTCCATCCGGCTGCACCGGCTGGGAAGACGGACTTACTTGTTTGGAAATGTAAAGGCATCGCCCCGGCGCTGGGATCGCATCGGATATAAAAATGCCGGTTGGGTAATCATCAACGTGATAATGTTCCTTATTCGCCGCATACGCCAGCAACCGGACCTTTCCCGAATATATCGGGAGTATTACCAATCAGGGGATGATCGTTGAAATTTTGAACGAAAAGCATCCTCTCACTGGAAAACTCCGCCACAGGCGTCTATCCCGTGCTATAAAAGTATTTAATTTTCGCGGTCTATCATAAAATCCCTGCCCCGTCCTCCAGGTATCTGGCATTGAATCCCTTGGTGACCAGATACAGTCTGGCCATGGCGGCCCGTTCCTTGTGCGAAGGGGCGGGGATGATCAGTTTGCTTTTGTCCAGTTCGCCGAGCCTTTTTGGCATTTTGTTTAAGGGTATATTTGGTAAATTATATCGTTCATCCTGGGTTGAGATAAAATGTTCATAGAGGTCTTCTTTGCTGATATTTTGTGGGATGTAAGGATATTGGGTTCCATTAAACATTTAGGGGGAATCCGTCACGGGATACTTTATAATATACTGATAAAATATATTATTTAGTAAGCGTTCACAGGGCACCGCACCTGCTTTGTTCCCGGGCACTTGAAGTACGACCAGTACGTCTCCGTGCCCGTCGCCTCGCATCTGCGCCACCTGTAAACGCTTACAGGCCAGAGGTTTTCGACAAATTTTTAATTTATACCCCGTGAACGGGTACATTATTTATATTTTATCAACTTCCCGAAAATGAGCCAAATAAATGGATAAAAAATGGGAGACCTTCAAACAAACAAAATATTTTAAAATCATGATGTTATGCAAAATCCTATGAAATTTTTACCCTGAATGTTTAATTATTACCCATCATAAAGTCAAACATGACCGTGGTAAAAAAATAGGAATAGCTATAATCGCAATGATAGCTATAACGGATATAGCTATAGAAATAATTATTTCCGGTTGTTTGTGGTATGCCTGAATTTCTGCGAAAGCTCATTGCGTTCATTGCCATTCATGAGAACGACTCCATATCCACCGGGACCGGGATTCCCTTTTGCAACTCCATCCGTAAAAATGAAAAACGGGGGACAGCATACCTCTTTATTGGCGTTTATCTTGCTAATCTATCGATTCATGAATGAAAACGACAGTATTCCAAAATGTTATAGATGTGAGCACTATCGATAACTTTACGTATTTTTTCTTTTTTCAGGGATACGCAAGATATAGGGAGCCGAATAGGGAGTGTCAATCTGCTTTCAAAATCGATCCACTATCGGCTAATTGAATTTTAACGAAAAGCACTGTGGATAGATGCACATCATATGTTATAAAAAAACCGGCCGACCGGACCGGTTTTTAGTTATGAAATTCTATCGTTAACAGCATTCTGATTCGTTTGCGAGCAAGGCTTCCAGGTCTAAGCACTACCCCGCATTTCACAAGCCTGATTCGCCTATTTGCTGTGTTAGAAGCGGTTCGCGTTACTGGTCTTTTTGTTTAAAAAGTATCGAAATCCAACAGCGTTCTGATTCGTTTTCTGGCAAGGCATTTCGGGACGACGCTGTAGCTCCGCTACCGCGAGTCCTGAATAACGCCGCCAGGAGACGAATCAGGACGCTGTGTTTTATTCGTGGAGGACGGCGAGGATGATGGCCTGTCCTTTTTTTGCCGCCACAATATGCGGAGTGGTGGAAAGATAATATACGCTGTCACCCGGTTCCAGCTCGAACTCATCCTCATCAATCTTTACATAAACCGTCCCTTCAATCACATAAATAAATTCCTCACCCTCATGAACGGACATTTCCTGATCCGGGTTTTCCTCAAGGGTCACCATCAGGGCTTCCATATGCCGACCCTGCACTTCAGGCGCCATATTATGGTATGTATAGAGCTGCCTGCCTTTTGATGAGGAGGAACGTGAAACTACCTGACGCGCATTTTTACGGGTGACCGAATACAATTTATCGCCAACGCCGGATACCAGCCGGGAAAAAGCACTTTCAAGCGCCTTGGACAGCTTTACCAGCGTTCCGAGCTGTGGCTGAATTTCATTGCTTTCGATTTTTTTCAAAAGATCCACATCAAATCCGGTAATATTGGATAATTCCTCAAAAGAAATTTCCTTGGCTTCTCGTAACCCCCTGATACGATCTCCAATAGCTTCTACACTGACCGTTTTAGCTGCAGCAATATCACCTGTAAGCATCTCATATCGATCCCCCCTGGGCCCTGATGCCTGATCTTTACCTTTCATGCCTGTCTCCTGTTTTCGCTTGTTCATCCATTCAAATCTTTACGTTAACGATAACTTTAACAGAAAAAAAACGGTTGGTCAAATATTTGATTGAGATTATATATCAATATATCACCCGAATAAACCGAAAAAAAACGAACTACCGAACCCGATCATTCAGCCCAAAAGTTTTTAGACAATGCCCGGCGTTTTTTCCACAGTTCTCCTTTTTTTTCAAAATCAACCACGCCTTTGCCCTGGTCTGCGTCTGCCACTTCCCAGAACCCGTTCACCGCAACGCTTAATCCGCCGGACAGCATTTTAAATAAATATAATGAAAAGAAATAATAGATGTTAAAGACGCCACGGATGAAGAAAGAATAGCGAACAATCATGTATTTACCGGTTCGGAATGATAATTTTTCTTTTTTCCGGATCATTCTGCTGACGATAGAAAATGGCCGTATGACCGATCATTCCGACCATTTCAGATCCGGTTTCTTTTTCAATAATATCAGATACCTCTTTCTTCTGATCTTTTTCCTTAAATTCGTTGAATTTCACCTTAACCAGTTCATGCGTGTCAAGGGCCTCATCAATCGCCCGGAATAAAGAGGGGGAAATCCCCTTCTGCCCGATGATAACAAGCGGTTTTTGGCTGTGCGCAAGCCCCCTGAGATA
>JAQYVU010000090.1 GCA_030145385.1 Desulfococcaceae bacterium | reverse complement strand
CCATATGATTACCTTAGGTATCTGTTTGACAGAATCCCATTTGCAAAAACCGAAGCAGATTATGAAAAACTCCTGCCGCAGAATCTTGCCCCTGACCAGATTGAAAAATTTGCCAGCAGGTGTGCTTGATTAAGCGCTTACATAGTGAAAACGAATCAGAAAACTCAATAACGTTTTCCCATTAACCATAAGATAAAAGGCAGGACCGCGTAATCATGTGGCCTGCCTTTTTTATTGGTTGCAACAATCCTGACCTTTATAAGATAACTCATCACTGTTCCAATATTACGGTATTATGAATATTCGATTATTGAATCTTTTTTGAGCTTTGATGCAATAAGCTCTATAATGCTATCAATCGTAAATCAATGGGGTAAAACACGATTATATATTTTTAAGCATACAATAGTCCATCTGCTCGCACACATGGTCGGCAAAACCAACACCTGCTTCTTCATATAGATTGTATGCGGCATCAATCCCGGCATCTTTTAACAGATACATTTCATCCTCATAGCGGACCGACGCGGTGATCTGACCTTTGTAACCTCTTTCCTTCATCTGCTGAATTGAAAATATGCTTGTCTTAGGGCTCGGCAGTGCCAGCATAACCAGGCAGACATTGCTTTTGGAAGGTTCGACGCGTTTCCAGAAATCACTGTCGCCGGCGTCTCCGAAAAACACCTGCCTTCCTTTTTCCTGGTGTTCTTCCACTATTTCCGTGTTAAAATCAACGCCGATCACGATATCACCGTATCGACGCCTCATTTCATCATAGGCGCTCGTCCCAACGCCGCCCATACCGATAATCGCAATTTCAGCGTCACCGGGATCGATGGGTTTATCTTCCGGCAGCCGTGTCAAAGTCTCGAACGGTTTCAGGCGGCCTGAAATACGTGCATATATGCGATGGGAGGCCGCATTCAAGGGTGCGGCCATGATAAAGGTCAATGAAAGTGCAATGGCAATTACCACCAGCCATTCACTGCTTATCCAGCCGTTGACAACGCCGATTGATCCGACAATGAGGCCGAACTCACTGTAATTCGAAAGACTCAGAGAGGCAAGTAACGATGTACGGGCGCGCAACTTGAAACGGGTAAGGAGAATAAAAAACAATCCCGTTTTGAACGGCATCACCAGAGCCAGCAGCATTGCGATCATAAACCCTGTGAGTGTTGGAGAGCCTGAAATGCCGATATTCAAAAAAAAGCCGATCAAAAACAAATCCTTGAATCCAAGCAACCTGTCGGCCAGTTCCTGAGCCTTGGGGTGGGTGGCGAAGATCATTCCCGTCACCAGGGCACCAAGGTCGCCTTTCAATCCGACAAGTTCAAATCCGCTGTAACCGGCAACCGTCATCAGGATACCGAAAAGCATCAGCAGTTCGCCATGCCCACATATCGCCATGAGTCTTCCAAGAACAGGCCTTGCAATAATAAGCAGCACTAAAAGAGGCACCGCCCATGCAGAAGGAATTTTTCCTGTGGATGCCGCTAAATAGACAACCGCAATAATATCCTGCATAATCAGAATGCCGATTGCGGCAGTCGCATGTCGGGAGGCCATTTCCTTTTTCCCTTCCAGCACTTTCACAGCAAAGACCGTACTGGAAAAACTCAGGGCAAAGGCGATCAGCAGCGATGTCTGCGCTGTCAACTGGTCAAATAGGGGTATCCCTGAATAGCACAGTATATGGCTAAGGAGGCCGAAAATAATGACCGTGATAATCATGTGAATGGATGTACCGGCCCAAACCTCTGGTTTCGCAAGGCTTTTAATCTTCAACTTCAGTCCGATGGTAAACAAAAGCAGCGTAACACCGGCATTGGCTACGGTTTCCAGTAGTTCGCCGCCCATAACACCCATACTGTTGAGCGCAAATCCTGCCAGCAGATATCCCACAAGAGGAGGCAAGCCGATTCTGCTGATTACCGCACCAAATAGAAAGGCCGCAAAAATCCATAATGGGTTCATTGTTAAGCACCTTATAGGATAAAATGAATAATTGTTCAGGCGTATTATAACTCAAATATTAACAGCCGACATCTTTTGCTCGGGAAATCAAAAATGGGGGAATAATAGCAAAACTTAATCGAATATGCAAAAACATCTCAATTTATATTTCAACGATGGGTTAATGGTATTTTGGCTTTTGCTATGGTATGAACACCGTTGATTTGAGTTGTTTTTCAAAACGACAGTATTGCAGATATTTTTGGGGCCGCGGACTGTCGATAAGTGCTATCAGCATTCTCTATTTTGTAGATATGCAAGATGTCTGATTTTGCAAAAAAAATATCGAAGTTTTGTATTCCGTATATAAGTCATCGTGTCGAATTCTTAATACATTCAATTTAAAAATAAGGAGCCCCGCTCAATCTAATGAAAATATCAATATTGACAACTGCAACGTGACAGATTACACTCGGTGCATGATAAAAACATTTGCCGATAAGGAAACCCAACAAATATTTGTTAAAGGCAAATCAAAGCGTTTACCTCCGGACTTAATCCGAAGGGCAATTCGTCGTTTGGAATACATACATTGGGCAACGGATACAAACGATCTAAGGGTGCCTCCAAGCAATAGATTACATGCGCTCAGAGGCAACAGAGAGGGTCAGTATTCAATATCAATCAATGACCAATGGCGCATTTGTTTTCGATTCATTGATGGAGATGCTTTTGACGTCGAAATAACCGATTATCACTAAGGAGCAACATAATGTCGATACATAAAACAAAAAAACGAGAAATTCCTCCGACACATCCGGGTGAAATGATTAGGGAAGATTTCATGCCTGATTATAAATTGACCACAGCCTCATTAGCAAATGCCTTAGGGGTCTCCCGTCAAACAATTAATGAGCTTTTACGAGAAAGACGAGCTATAACACCCACCATGGCATTACGATTATCACGCCTGTTCGGCAACTCTCCTGAATTTTGGCTCAATATACAACACGCGCGAGACCTCTGGGAATCCGAAATGCGATTTCAAAAAGAGTTGAAAAAAATCCGTCCACTCAATGCGGCTTAATATCTTCCGCCTTTTCTTTTTGTTGAAAAACAGATAATGACCGTTTGCGTAATTTCAGTCAATCGTCAAAAACGTTACGTACTGTCGATAACCGTGGGCGGCTTTTTTGATTTGGCAGATATGCTATATATTGTGGCTGCCAAATTTTAAAAAAATCTTCAATTTGCTATTGAATTTTGAAAAAAAGTTGGGATTGTTCATTTTTCAGGGGTACTGAAAACCCAACACATACTTGATATCCTGCTTTTATTTAAACCCATCAGCGGTAATGCCCGATTCCTTCATCAACCGGTGCAGGTACTGCCTTTGAATGCCCGCCGCATCAGCCGCCCGGCTGATATTTCCGCCGGAATTTTGAAGAAGCCCTCCAATATATTGCGAATGAAAGAACAGAATCATTTTTTCTTTTGCTTCCCTAAAGGGCAGGTCCATGATGTCCTGGTTAAATTCCGGACATATGATTTCCGGGGGATTGTCCGGAAATAAGTCGTTTTGCCCGAGGAGTTCACCGGTGCTGAAAATGACGCTGCGTTCAATGAGATTTTCCAATTCCCGAATATTGCCTGGAAATTCATGCGATAAAAGGGCGCTGATGGCATCCGGTGTGAAATCACGGATGTTTTTCCGGTTGCGAAGGGTATATCTTTTTAAAAAGTATCTGGCCAGAAGGGGGATGTCTTCTTTTCGGCTGTCTAACGGCGGGATTTCAATTCGAATAACATTTAACCGATAAAAAAGGTCTTCTCTGAACCGTTTTTCTTTTATATCTTCTTCCAGATGATGATTGGTGGCGGCAATAAAGCGGATATCCGCTTTTTTGGTAAAGGTGCTTCCCACGGGCTTAAACTCGCCTTCCTGGATGAGACGCAAAAGTTTTGTCTGCATGGAAAGGTTTAAATCGCCGATCTCGTCTAAGAAAAGAGTGCCTTTGTCAGCGATTTCGACCAGTCCTTTTTTGTCCTTCCAGGCCCCGGTAAACGCCCCTTTCACATGGCCGAATAGTTCGCTTTCAATCACGTTTTCCGTTATTGCCGTACAGTTTACAGTGATTAATTTTTCATTTTTCTGCCGGCTGTTGTGATGAATCGCCCTTGCAACCAGTTCTTTTCCCGTTCCGCTTTCACCGGTAATCAGCACGGTGGCGGTTGTGGGCGCGACCTGTTTTATTTTTCCCTGTATTTGTTTCATCGCATATGTCGATCCGACCATTGGGGGAGTCCCTTCTTTTTCAGACAGCGCTTTGCGAAGGGTTTCGTTTTCCGCCAGCATATTTCGCCACGCCAGCACTTTGTCAATGGTCAGGAGTATGCGTTCTCGCTCAAACGGTTTGGTGATGTAGTCATATGCTCCCTGTTTGACGGCCTCTACCGCAGTTTCAATGGTTGCATATGCAGTGATAATAACAACGGAAATTTCCGGCCTGATTTTTTTCATTTCTTTTAGCAGGGTCATTCCGTCCATTTTGGGCATCTTCAAATCCGTGATGACAAGATCAAACGTTTCTTTTTTAAACAGTTTTAAGGCATTTATCGGATCTCTGTCGGTTGTTATATGATGTTCCGTTTCCTCGGATACAATTCTCTTTAACAGTGTCAGCATGTCTTTTTCGTCGTCTACAATTAGTATCCTGCCGGCCATGCCATTATGCCTCCTTTTTCTGGATGGGTAGTTTTACGGTAAAAACAGTTCCATGCGGTTTGTCGGAAGAATTTCCCGGGGTGCTGACACAATTGATCGTGCCGCCGTATTTTGATACAATGCCGTAGCTGACCGACAGGCCCAGGCCGGTCCCTTCCCCTTCCGGTTTGGTGGTAAAAAAAGGTTCAAACAGGTGATCCAGATCCTCATCTTTGATGCCGATTCCGGAATCCTTAAATTGAATGATCGCCTTTTTCTTTGAACGGTCGAACGCGGTGCGTATTGCCAGCGACCCGCCGTCTTTCATGGCTGCAATCGCATTGTTGATCAGGTTTAAAAAGACCTGTTGCAGTTCACGGGAATTCCCGGAAACAGGCGGAATATCTCTGCTTATGTTCATCGTCAGCTCTATATCATTAAGTTCCATTGTATGTGCCACGATGCTGGTGACCGCTTCCAGGCATTGATTCACATCCGAATATGTTGACGTCTCATCTCCAT
The DNA here is from genome assembly GCA_030145385.1 of Desulfococcaceae bacterium. Classification (GTDB taxonomy): domain Bacteria; phylum Desulfobacterota; class Desulfobacteria; order Desulfobacterales; family Desulfosalsimonadaceae; genus SURF-3. The sequence goes on along the minus strand of JAQYVU010000090.1, from coordinate 15,426 downwards.
GGCGCGCGAATCGCAGCAGATTTTCCACAATCTGCTTGCAATGAAATCCCTGTCTTTCAATGGTTTTCAAATCTTCAAATTCCTGTGATCCTTTTTCTTTTTTTCTAATCAGCAGATCACAGAAACCGAGGATCACACCTAAGGGATTATTGATTTCATGGGCAACCCCTGCGGCCAGGGTCCCGATAGCGGCGAGTTTTTCCGTGTTGATCAGTTGTCGTTCAAGATTTTTGGCTTCTGTAATATCCCTTGCAATGCACAAAACAGAGTTTACTTTTCCGTTATCATCCCGGATAGGCATGAAATTGGCGTTGATCCAGATTATTTGATGGTCGTCCACCTTGAGCTGCAGATCATCACGGACGCTTCGTTTATATTTATAAACAAGGCCAAGCATTTTTAATTGTTTTTCCGCCGCTTCCATGGTGAGAACTTTTTTAATTTCTTTTCCGATAAAGTCATCAGGGCTGCCCCCGAAAAAATTGGCGGTAAAGCTGTTCATGGATTGAAATTTATATTCAGCGTCAATCGTAAAAATAAAATCCTCCGCGCTTTCCACCAGGGAGCGGTATTTTTCTTCTGATTTTTTGAGATCTTTTGTCCGGTCGTTGATTTTGTACTCAAGGGCCCGCGACCATCTTAATTCAAGGATCAGTATGCCAAGTCCGGCCAGCAGGATAATGCCGATGATCATTGCCTGGAACGAAAAACGCCAAAGGTTTATTCTGTTGATGTATTTTTCTATTTCCGAGACCGGCGCGACCACGGCCATCGACCATTTTTGTTGAGGCGTGGTTGAGATATCCACGGGGCAATAGGCAATGAGTTTTTCAATTTTACCGGTAATTCCCCGGTGCCATGCGGTTGTGTATGATCCCGTTCCTTGCAGCCCTTTGAGCATTTTTTCTTTTTGTATAAAATCGATTTTACGGTATGAAAGGGTGGGGTCTTTTTCTTTTCGTGCCGTAAATGCATTTTCGCCGATGAATCCGGGCTCCGGATGAAAGATGAACGTGCCCTTGTCGTCGATAATCCAGGCGTATCCGGTTTTTCCGGAACGCACATTGTTTAACAGCGGGCCCAGAAACCAGGACATGTTTATTTTAAAAACGATTGTTTCGGGAGATGGGCCTGAACGATACCTGCCCATTGTCAAAATGATACCCGAAGGTTCTTTTTTAGCGCGGGATATCCATATCTCATTTTTTCCAGATGATTTTACAGAATTTACAAAATCATCAAATGATTTATCCAAAGGTCCTTTTTTTTCATACCAGTATCCGTGAGGGGTATAACTATATGCTTTCATGGTGGTGATGTCGGTTATTTCAATAGAGCGCACCCCCCGTTCAGCCACCCTGAAAAGGTTTTCCTGAATATTTGTTTTCACTGTTTCCGGATCAAACGGCCCGGCTGGTATTTTTTTGCCGACAAGGAGAATTTCTTTTTTTAAAAAATTAATTTTGTCGTTAATTGAATCTTTGATGTTATGGGCAATGATCTTTTGCTGCTCATTAAATTGTTGCCTGGCCGCTTTTTTCATCTCTTGGTTAAGCCATATATCGAGTATGGCCCCTGCGGTCAGCACCAGGACGGTTGCAAATATCAATGTAATAATGATCTTTTTATTAATTTGGGGGCGAGTCGGTTGATCCATTTTTATTATCTTTTTCTATTCAGGTTATCCGATTCACGGTTTACATAGATCTTCATCGCTGTTCCTCCTTAAGTTTTTAAATTGCGGACCGGGCTTGAATAATATCCTTTTTGAAGCGTAAAAAGACGAACAGCGCCATCATTTCCGCAGCCACCACAAACAAAATAAGATATGAAATGGAAAAATCATACAGCAACCCCATCACCGTACTTCCCATAAAAAATGCGGCGCCATATACGGTATTAAAGATACCATACGCAAAGCCTCTGTGTGCGATGGCAGTTATATCCGCAATTGCCGCACGCATGATGGTTTCATGAATCCCCATAACCGCGCCCCAAAGCAATGCTCCGATTATTGCAAAATGATAGCTGTGCGAAAAGGCGAAGATCGGAATGATAAGGGTCAGCGAAGGAATCATAATCAGCGATTTCATTCCGGTTTTATCATAGGTTCTGCCGATAATCAGCGCGACCAGACCATCCGTTCCCATTGCAATGGCATAAAATACGGGAATCTGGACATCTGAAACAACCGATTGAATTTTAAAATGATAGGAGATGATCTGAAAGTTTACAAATCCTGCCACGCTCAGAAAGCTGAATAAGGCGTAGTACCAGAATGCTTTTGGGAGCCTGCCTTTGCTCCGGATAGCGTGCCCGGTTGTTTCACCTGAAGTTTCGCCGGAAGTTTCGCCGGAAGTTTCGCCGGAAGTTTCAAATTTTTCCGGAGAGGGGACCCTGGCCCTTGCCAGCAAAAGTGTGGCCACGCATAACAGGGCGGGTATCCATAGAATAGTAAACCCCTTACGATATCCCCCGTTAAAAATATAAACAGCGGAAAAAATTAACGGGCCGATAATCGCGCCGATTTGATCCAGTGCCTTATGGATGCCGAATCCCAAACCGCTTCCAACATGTTTGGCGGCATGGGAAATGATCGTATCCCTTGCCGGTGACCGAATCCCTTTTCCCATTCGCTCCAGGATAATCAAAAGAGCGGCTGCCTGCCAGCAACCGGCAAATGCCAGCAGCGGAATGGAACAAAGCAGTCCGTAGCCGATAATGGTGATGGGCCAGTATTGTCGGGTACGGTCGGAAAGATATCCGGAAATCAGGCGCAATGCATATCCGATAAGCTCACCCATCCCGGATACAAGGCCGACAACTCCGGCGCTTGCGCCCAGAACAGCCAGATAGGGTCCGGTGACACTTCGTGCCCCCTGATATGCAATATCTCCGAAGAGACTGACAACCCCCATAATGACAATAAACCGGAATGCTGTTTTTCTATGATGATTTGTGCTGACGGATGAGTTTTGTCGCGACGGCACTTTCAGGTTCCCTTTTTATATAAAAATTATGATTTGCAGTATGATGACAATTAAGAATTACCGGCAAAGCCCTTTGTCGTTTTCATGCTAAACCGACCAAACCCTTCCGGTTCCTTGAAACCGGTTGAGTTTCGGATCGGTGTAAATATTCCGCAAATGATTCGCGGTCACAAATAAGTAATGCATTCTTAATGCCATGTTTTGTATTTATCGGATATTTTGTTTTGTTTTCAGGTTTTGCCGGTCTTAATATCATTTTTTTTCAATGGGTTCAGGAGAAATGGCCATATCATATGTTGTTTGAGGCATCCATGAAACAGGGAAATGTTTTTACCATGACTGTCCTCTCGTTGTTGACATTTTTTACATAGTGGAAACAAGAAAACTTTTAATTGGAAATAAACAAGTCATTATTTCAATCTTGTGTAATCCACCAAAAATGAAATGCATCACTGTCATCTGTGAGTTTACACCGGAGCTGCTGGGTGTTGCCTCGGCCGGAAGGGGGTTTAGGGCTAATAGACTGTTTTATAAGGTTATTTGAAACTTTTAAATCATTAAATCGTTTTCTGGCATATATTTTGAATTATATATACGAAATGAGTATCTGATTATCACGTCTCATAAAGGAGGACGATAAAATGGCAGCACAGGATCAACCGTTCAAGATATCGGAAAAGCAGAATTATGCGTTGTTAATTAATGACCGGGTCAGGAAATACGGGAGTAAAATTGCATTAAGGGCAAAAAAAGAAGGGCAATGGCAGGAAATTTCCTGGACAAATCTTGGAAAAAAACTGGCGTGTGCGGCAAAGGCGATGCTGGAAATGGGACTTTCGGATACTCAGATGATCAGCATATATTCACAGAACATGCCGGAGTGTACGATCACGGATATTGCATCATTGAGCATACGCTGCGTACCGGTTTATATCTATCCTACAAGCACCGCACAGCAGGCGGAGTATATTGTTAATGATTCGGAATCTCAGCTCATCTTTGTCGGGGGGCAGGATCAGTACGATAATGCGCTGCGTTTTTTTAAGGCGTCTGCCTGGTTAAAAAAAATTATCGTCTTTGACCCAAACACGCGTCTGGATGGCACGGATTCGTCCATGTATTATGATGACTTTCTTGAATCCGGCAAAAAATCAGCCCTTGGAGAAGAAATCGACAATCGGTTGAGCCGTGCATCTCAGGATGATCTCATGACACTGATCTATACTTCCGGTACGACCGGGGTGCCAAAAGGGGTGATGTTGTCCCATTATAATATGTTATTCAGTGCGGCAAGCCATGATGTCCGGCTGCTTGATCCCAATGAAAACGACGTATCCCTTTGTTTTCTCCCCCTGTCGCATATATTTGAGCGAGCCTGGACATACTATGCCCTGTATCATGGCATGGAAGTGTGTTATCTGGATGATCCGAAAAAAATTATCGAGGTTTTACCTCAAGTTAAACCAACTATTATGTGCGCGGTGCCGAGGGTTTATGAAAAAATCTATGCCGCTGTGTATCATAAACTGGAATCAGCATCATTGCCGAAAAGAAAGCTTTTTAACTGGGCGATTAAAACAGGCGCTGCGGCAAACAACCGAAAAAAAGATCAGCAGCCGATTCCAGCTGCTTTAGGTTTAAAATACAAAATCGCGGATAAACTTGTCTTAAAAAAGATACGGGATGCCGTGGGAGGAAAAATCCGATTCATGCCGTGTGCGGGCGCACCGCTGTCTCAGGAGATCGAAGAATTTTTTTATGCGGTGGGAATATTTGTCTGGTACGGATACGGCTTGAGTGAAACGACCGCCACCGCCACTTGCCATCCGCCATATCATTTCAAGTTTGGCCTGGTCGGCACACCCATGCCTGGTGTGCAGATTAAAATTTCCAAAGAGGGTGAAATCCTGGTAAAGGGCGGCACTGTAATGCAGGGGTATTATAAAAAACCCGGGGAAACCGAAAGCGTTTTTGAAGATGGGTGGTTCAAAACCGGTGATGCCGGCGAGTTTGATAAAAACGGTGAATTAAGAATCACCGACCGAATCAAGGATCTCATAAAAACGTCAGGTGGCAAATATGTTGCTCCGCAGTTGATCGAATCGGTAATCGGTGCCGACCACTTCGTCGAGCAGGTTACGGTTATTGGAGACAACCGGAAGTTTGTTTCCGCCCTTATTGTACCGTCATTTGAAGTTCTGGAAGAATATGCCCGCATCAATAATATCTTTTTCGCATCCCGGATAGAACTTGTCAGACACCCGGCAATCATCGAGTTGTACCGTAAACGGATTGACGACCGATCCCAGGACTTTGCAAATTTTGAGAAAATAAAGGAATTTACGCTGCTTCCTGACGAACTGACAGTGGACAGGGAGGAAATAACGCCGACAATGAAAATAAAGAGAAAGGTCATCACCGAAAAGTATAATGGTGTCATTGATATGATGTATGAACCTGATTAAACACATGGCGCGAATCATCAACGTTACTGAGGTTTTTTTTAATCATAGAGCAATAGGGGGAAAACGAATGAAAAAAACAAAATTGTTAAAACATATGATCGCATCCAATAAAAAAACATTTCATTATACGTTTAAGATGATGGTGTCGCTTCAAGATCAAATGGAAAAGATGGTTATCCCTTATCTTGAGCAATATCAAATACCGATTGAAGAAAAAAAAGAAATTCATGACTGGATCCATAACAGTAAAAAGAGCCAGGACAAGTATCAGCAAATTATCGAAGACGGGTTTGAAACACTGGAATTATATTTTTAATTTTTCTCATATCATGCAGTGAACGCTGATTGTCTGAAAAATTCAAACTGTGTGATGAATAGGAGACAAATCTTTTTAAACGTCATCTTCATGATCATATCGGCTGCACATTACGCCGATATGAACGGTTAACCAGGCCCGACCCTTCGCATTTGCCGACCATCGTTGTGCACCGGTTTTCTCCCCATTGCGATGCGGCCCTGAGCCGATGGTTTTCGTGGAAGAAGGGGGCAAACTGTTTGAACGGGTAAGTGGAGATGAACCCGCCAATTGCGACATATCCATACGGAGTCCCAAAATCCGGCATTCCAAATTCACAGCGAGTTTTTGACCCTGCCACGAAAACCGGAGGGCCAGGGATCACCGCAGCGCAGGGTGGGTTTCTTTTGCTGCTTTTCTTAGCCCGTCAAGGAAAAATACCCGATGGCCGATAATATGTGCCTGAATTTGAAGTCATATTGTTGCGTATCAACGCTTGAATTATGAATTAGGTCATCCAGGTTTCAATATTTTAATTCACAATTCAAGCCCCGACCCCATGTACTTTTTATTTCGAGCCTGGAACAGTGTTTACACATATGGCCTATGGTCACGCAAAGGCTTTTATAATGGGCGTTTCCGGGCAAATGTGCCGGATTTTTTTACAACGTGTAAAAGAATTGTGCGCATAACGAAAAATCGATGACGGTTTTTGATCGCTGAAATTCAATTTTGACGGCCATGCAAAAAATAATTTTACCTGGTTATCCACTTTGCCCCAGTCGATGATTCAGGGGTTTAACATTAACGAATAATCCCATAGCTACCCGCTTCTGCGGGTATGGCATGCCTGGGTTATTTGTCGTAAATTTAGTCCATAGACCCGTGCGGTCAAATAAACAATCTGTTTAAATCAAATGATTTTGTGCGTGTCTTTTGTGGTGGAAAAATCCTTATATTTCTAGTCCATGACTGATTCACCATCATCTTATCTGCATTTGATCTGTTTACCCATTCATTGTTTTTGGCATGGATCATGAATTGTATTTAAGTGCCGACAGATGATGCGTCTGAATCGGAACCGGAACTGCGGGGCCTGGCATCTGTTTTGAAATTTACAGAATCCGGCCTGGTTTGACCAACAGCTGAATATTTTCAGGTACGATAAATGATAAAAGACAAGCACAAAAAATATTATCAGTCACTGACCCGGAACATGATTTTGAGCGCAATTATTGTTTCCTTTACCCCCATGCTGCTGGTGATTTGCATCCTGCTTCACCAGTTTCGGGTTTCATATCATGAAAAAACCTATGCCCACTTAAGTGAGCTGGTTCAGAAACACAAGCAGAACATTGATGCGTTTTTAAATGAAAAACTGGCCAATATAAGGTTTCTGGCAATCAACAATAGTTTTGAGACGATCAATAATAATGATTTTCTGCAGGAAAAGCTGTTCAATCTTCGCAGGGACTACGGAAATTTGTTTGTGGATCTGGGTGTTGTTGATGAAAACGGTATTCAGCTGGCCTATGCCGGGCCTTATGGACTGGAAAAAGCGGATTATGCGGATGCCGGCTGGTTCAAAAAAGCCCGGCAAGTTGATTCGTTTATCAGTGACGTGTTTTTAGGGCTTCGGGGATATCCGCATTTTATTGTGGCGGTCAAGCAAAACGGATCCGGTCGGGGGTATTTGATTCGGGCCACCATTGATTTCATGGCCTTTAATTCCCTGGTGCAGAACTTACGGGTCGGCAAAACCGGGTATGCATTTATCTTAAACCGGGAAGGAAAATTCCAGACCAATCCGGCCATGGACTATCAGCCGAATCACAGCGGGTATGAGTTTTTCTGGACGGCCGTGGAAAAAACAAAAAATAAAATTCTGATTACCCGGTGGAAAGATGATGCCGGCATTGAAAATTTATATGCCGTGGGCAGTCTTAAAAGCGGACAATGGCTGCTGATTGTCAAGCAGGAGGCCGCAGACGCTTTTTCGGATCTGAAGCGAATGCTCAATATCGCGGTGCTGATCTTCATGATCGGCGGTGTCGCCATTATTTTCATGGCATTTTACACATCCAAACGAATGGTAAAACGGATTCGCCGGGCGGATAAAGACAAAGAGAATATGAACCAGCAGATTATTGAAACCGGTAAGATGGCCTCCATCGGCGAGCTGGCGGCAGGAATTGCCCATGAAATCAACAATCCTGTGGCGATCATGGTGGAAGAGGCCGGATGGATCGGCGATCTGCTGGAAGAAGAGGAATTCGGGCAAAGCAATAACCTGGAGGAGTTTAACCGGGCGCTGGTTCAGATCAATACCCAGGGCAAACGATGCAAGGAGATTACCCATAAACTGCTGAGCTTTGCGCGAAAGACGGACTCAACCCTTAAAGATGTTCAACTTAACGATATTGTGAATGAAATTGTGAGCCTGTCCGCCCAGATGGCAAAATACAACAAGGTAATCATCGAGACCCGGCTCCAGAAGACACTTCCCTATATCACCATATCCCCGTCCGAGATGCAGCAGGTGATCCTGAATCTGATTAATAACGCGCTGGACTCCATGGAAAAAACCGGCGGAACCATCCGGATCTCCACCAAGATCAGCGAAGTCGAAGAAGAGCATATCGTTGTTATTGTCGAAGATGACGGGCCGGGTATTCCGGAAGCCAATCTTTTGCGCATATTTGATCCTTTTTTCACCACCAAGCCGGTGGGCAAGGGGACCGGTCTCGGACTGTCCATATGCTACGGGATTATCAACAAAATGGGCGGAAAAATCGATGTTCAGAGCGTCATTGGAGAGGGTACGCGGTTTCGCATCTGGATACCCATCCAAAAGTAATGTTTTGGGGAATTCATTTTAGACAACACTGAAATTTAAAATATATCAAAAAAGGAGACTGACCATGACAACACCATATCTGATGCTGATTGATGATGAAGTCCCGTTTGTGGAAACCATGTCAAAGCGACTGGATAAAAGGGGGCTGAAAGTCATTTCGGCAAACAGTGCTGAAGAAGCGCTGATCAAGCTGGATAAGGACCGCCATGTGGATGTGATTGTTCTGGATGTGAAAATGCCGGGAATGGACGGTATCGAAACATTGCAGGAAATCAAAAAACGGCATCCGTTAAAGGAAGTGATTATGCTCACCGGTCATGCGACGGTGGAAACCGCCATTGAAGGGATGAAGCTGGGGGCTTTTGATTATCTGATGAAGCCTTGCGATCTCGATATCCTGATATCCAAGGCAAATGAAGCGTTAAAGAAAAAGCAGTCGCATGAATCAAAGATTGACAAGGCAAGAATCGATAAGCTGGTGCTGACCCGCGGGTATTGAGATTGATTCCGGCAGACGGAGACAGGCATCACCCGGTGGAGACCCGGGTTTTTATAGTTCATTAAATTAATGCCGATTATAAAGCTGGGGCCTGACTTTTTTGCCAAAGCATATATTCGTCCTTAAAGGGGGAAAATTGTATGAACGGAAAAGAAGTGCATTCGGTGAATCCGGTGGCGCCTGAAACTGACCGAATTCGGCTTCTCATTGTTGATGATGAAGAAGGATATGTCAATGTCCTTGCCAACCGGCTGGAGAAACGGCACTTCGATGTCACAAAGGCTTTTAGCGGCGGCGATGCGATCCGGGCCGTGCGGGGGCAGGATTTTGATGTTGCGATTCTGGACCTGAAAATGGAGGACATGGACGGCATTGAGGTCTTAAAAATATTTAATCAAATGGGGCTGGATATGGAAATTATCATGCTCACGGGCCACGGTTCACAGGAAGCGGCCCGGGAGGGGATAAGTATCGGGGCCTTTGATTATTTAACCAAACCTTGTGAACTCCACGAGTTGATCCGGAAAATTAATCAGGCCTATCGGAAACGGAAGAAAAGTGAATAAGGAGTAGATATGTTTTTTAAATCAAATGGATTCAAGCTCTGTATCGGGATTATGCTGGGCATCGTTGTGATGCTGCTGCCCAGGCCGGAGGGGGTAAAATTTAAAATTTCCGGTGATGTCCATCAAGCTTTGTATACGGCTGTAGACAGTCATTTCCAGTTATCCGGAGAAAAATCTCAAAAAGACGGATCGTATGTTTTAGAGGCCAAAGCGCCGGGAACAACCGAGTCAACCGGGACGTTTTTAAAAACCCGGGCTGAAGATCTTGGGGCTGAATCAATTAAAGTCGGTTATGTCGACGGATTGTCGCCCACCGCCAAACGGTTTCTGGCCATACTGGTGGTCCTGATTTTTATGTTTGTTGTCGAGCCGATTCCGCTGGAAATTACGGCGATTTGTATTGGGGTTTCCCTGGTGGTCATGGGGGTTGCCGATCCCAAAGATGCCTGGGCGCCGTATATGCATCCGGTGGTCATTTTTATCATGTGCTGCCTGATTTTTGCCATTGCGCTGGATGAGGCGGGACTGACCAAACGGCTGGGGTATTTTATCATTAAAAAAGCCGGAAACAATGTGACACGGTTTACCTTTATTATCTCCATCGGCCTGGGCTGGGCGTCCGGTGTAATGCATGATGCCGCTGCCTGTGCCATCGGTATTGTCACCATGCTTCCCATGATGCGGGCGGCCGGGATTGAACCGGGAAGCAAAACCGCGAAATTCATGATGCTTTCCCTGCCGTTTGCCTGCTCCTGCGGCGGTATGGGAACGCTCATCGGCGGCGGGCGGTGCATGGTCGCAGCAGCTTTTTTAAAAGAATATACCGGTCTTGAAATTACGTTTTTTGAATGGATTATGTATGCCATGCCCGCGGCATTGCTGACGGTGCCGGCAGCGGTGGGAATCGTTTATCTGGTATACCGGCCCAACCCCAAATATAAACTGCCGTCATTTGACGAAGACATCGGGCCAATGAAACCCATGGAACTTAAAACCCTGGTGATTATCGGCCTGACATTTTCCATGTGGCTGACCAAAGGTCTTCACGGGATTGATTATTCCATTACCGGTATGCTGGGGGTTACGGCGCTGGTGCTTTTCGGGGTATTGAAATGGGAACATATCAATGACAACCTGGAATGGGGAACCGCGCTGTTTATTTTCGGCGGGGGGATTTCCTTAGGGCTGGCAATGGGCTATTCCGGTGCCGCTGATTATTTTGCCAACCTCTTTTTCCCGTTGATTCAGGGTAAAGGCTGGCTGGTGCTGTTTATCGGCATGGGCGTTTTTGGTGCCCTGGTGACCAATGCCATGGCAAATGTCGCGGCGGCCGCCCTCATACTGCCCATTGTTATTCCCATGGCCCAGATGGAAGGCATTGATCCGACCATTCTGGCATTGGGGCTTGGTATGGCCACATCGTTTGCACTGCTGCTGGTTATCGGCTGTCCGCCCAATGCCATTGCATACAGTTATCGCTATTTTAAAGCATCCGATTTGACCAAAGTCGGCCTTGTGGCAACGCCGTTGCTGCTGACGATTCTTGTAGTTGTTGCCGCGGTCTGGTGGAAATTTCTCGGGCTGGTATAGTTGTGAGGTAGAAGGTTGAAGGAAGAAGACTGAAGGTGTAAGGTAGAAAGGGTAGGCCGGATTAGCTCGTAGATCGTAATCCGGAATTTGAGGAAGTTGATTACGGAGTGGTTGATTTGCTAAAAAAACAACGGAACCGAATATGAATGCAATAGAAAATAACCATCTGCTTTTAGTGGATGATGAGACCGATTTCCGGGCGCCGCTGAAAAAACGGCTGGGCAAAAGGGGTTTTATCATCCTTGAGGCCGGAAACGGTGATGAATGCCAGAAGGTCATGGCAGATGCCCCGGTTGATGTGGTTGTGCTGGATGTGAAGATGCCCGGAATGAGCGGTATCGAGGTTCTGGAGTGGATCAGGGAAAATTATCAAAACACGGAGGTGATTCTTCTGACCGGTCACGCGTCCGCATCTGACGGGGTGGAAGGGATTAAAAAAGGGGCGTTTGATTATCTGACAAAACCGGTTGAATTCGAACATCTGGTCCAGAAGATCGGTCAGGCTGTTGAAAAAAGACGGCGCGAGCAAGAGAAAAAGCAGGAAGCCGAATTCAAGGCGCGGATGGAACAGCAGATGATTACCACCGAACGGCTTGCGTCTTTAGGAACACTGTCTACCGGTATTGCCCATGAAATCGATAATCCGCTGGCAATCATCAAGGAATCTGCGGAATATATGCGGATTTTGCTGAACAAAGAAGAACATGCACAATTGCCGCGTAAACCGGATTTTGAAAATGCCATTGGGAAAATTGAAACCGCCATTGAACGGGCAAAACGGATTACCCATCAGCTGCTCGGATTTGTCAGAAAGCCGGAGACTTTTTTTACACAAACGGATCTGAAGGTCCTGGTGGCGGAAACAGTTGAATTTGCCGGCAAAGAAGCGGAAAATAAAGGGATTAAAATTGTCCGGGATGTGGAAAAGGCAAATGGTGTCATATGGAGTGACCCGTATGAAATCCGACAGGTATTGTTTAACCTGCTGACCAATGCGATTGCTGCCGTCGGATCGGACGGGACTATTACGGTATCGCTAAAAGACACGGATTCCCGTGTCATGTTCTCTGTTGAAGATACCGGTGAAGGTATTCCAAAGGAAAATCTTGAAAAAATTTTTGAACCGTTTTTCACCACAAAGCCCCCGGGCAAGGGAACCGGACTGGGACTGTATGTGACGTGCGGAATTATCAATCGGCTGGGCGGTAAAATTGATATTACCAGCCGGGTGGGCAAGGGCACCAGATTTTCCGTAACCCTGCCGCGTACACATAAAGCCTGCGAGTCTATGGGTGATAACAAAAATATTTGTGTTGATATATTAAACAGGATTAAAGGAGACCCGGCAAAATGATAAGAATTCCGGCAAAGGTCTTGATTGTGGATGATGAGAAAGATTTTGTGGAAATGTTTTCTTTGCGGTTAAAGGAAACCGGTGAAAAGGTGTTTACCGCCCACAGCGGACAGGAATGTCTGGAAAAACTGGCACAGGAAAACATTGATGTGGTGGTTCTAGACATTAAAATGCCCGGTATGGATGGGGTGGAAACATTACAGGAAATTAAAAAAAAATATCCCATTGTGGAAGTCATTCTGCTGACCGGTCATGGAACCATTGAAACTGCGGTGGATGGTATGAAGCTGGGGGCCTATGATTATTTGTTAAAACCGGCAGATGCCAAAGAAATGGCGAAAAAGCTGGAAGGCGCCCGAAAAAGAAAAGATGAGCATGAAGACCGGATTCGCAAGGCCGAACAAAAAGCCCTGCTGCGCCGGGGCGGGAATATATAATTAATTAAAATGTCTATTTAATATAAAAATTCGGTTGTCCATTACGCTTAAGTAGGCTGCGCTTCACGCACCACATGGAAATTGACCGGATTTGGAATGGTGCATGGAATGCACCCTGCGTTGTTATAAGATGCAATTTCCATGATTCACAAGCGAACTGGATATCCAGATAAAAAATTTAAAGAGCGGGGATTTCCCCGCTCTTTATGGTTTGAATGTTAAATATATGATGCTTATGTGTTATTCTTGACAGCGCCCTGGTTTATCGTATATTAAGAAAATCTTTATTAAAAGCATATGAAAGAGGTTTTTATGTTTATGAAATTAATGGATATTGTGTCAATCGTTGCCGACAAGGGGCTCAACTTGCTGGTAGCTGATTGATCATCGTTCTGCAGTATCCGAAAAAAGCTGTTCAGTTTTAAAGACAGATTTATTTCTTCCAGTCTGTTCCCCAGCAGATCTCTGATTGAGAATCTACCGCTATAGTTGCCTCCTTTTGTCAGCAACGTCGCCTGCATCAAAATATACAAAATAATCCAAAGCGCCGGTGGGCTGCGTGCTCTGCCTTGTGTGGTTTCGTGCGTCGACAGGAACCGGTAAAATTACAGGTAGTGTCTTTTCAGAAATAGGCAAATTTGTTTGAGATCAAGGCATGCGAAAAATTTTACCACAGGCATATGGTTGATATTTTGAGGATAAAATTTGGAGCATAACGCAGATATCAGGCAAATTGGCCATTTACGGATGGACACTAAATAAAAATAGGTAGGATGTAACAATGAGCATCAAACAAGATACAAATAAAACAGACAACATTCATCACCTTTCACAGATGGGATGGACTTCCCATTTTCAGACACAGCTGGAACACGTTTCCAACGACGGTTTTATCCCGGCCAGAGTGGTCGGGGTAAGAAAAAACAGCTTTCGCACAAGCAACGGTAAAAGCGAATGGCTTGCCACCCTGGCCGGAAGGCTCAAACATGACGCCGACGGCATGTATCCGGTCACAGGGGATTGGGTCCTCATGACCGATGCCGTGATTTCCAGGGTGCTGGTACGAAAGAATGCCTTATCCAGAGGCGCTTCAGGCACACATAACAAACAGGATGCACAGCCGCAAAAGGAACAGGTAATTGCAGCAAACCTTGATACCGTATTTATTGTTTCCGGTCTTGACCAGGATTTTAACCCGCGCCGCATAGAGCGGTACCTGACCCTGGTCTACAACTGCGGCCTGAATCCTGCGATCATTCTGACAAAAGCGGATCTTCACCAGGATCCGGAGCATTTCGTCAGTGAATTAGAGGCTGTCGCATTCGGGGTTCCCATACACCTGGTTTCGGCATCAGATGACACAGGCCTGACCTCTCTGGAACCATATCTGTCTTTCGGCCGGACCACTACCATGGTGGGGTCTTCCGGTGTGGGCAAATCCACCCTGGTGAACCGGCTTTACGGTAAAACCTTACAGCTTACCGCTTCCATAAGCACCCATGTGGGCAAGGGCAAACACACGACCACCTCCCGGGATCTGATCATGATGCCCCAGGGGGGGATGGTGATCGACAACCCCGGCATCCGGGAAATCGCCTTCTGGGAAGTTGATAAAGGGATCGAAGCGGCGTTTCCTGAGATTGAAAAGCTGGGTCTGGGATGCCGTTTTACAGACTGCAGCCATACCCAGGAGCCCGGCTGCCGGGTCCTTGGGGCAGTCGATGAAGGTGAAATCTCAAAGGACAGGCTGGAAAACTACCGGAAAATGAAACGTGAACTGGAATATCTGTCCCATCGCCAGCACAAAAGTGCTGACCGTGTTGAAAAGGAGCGCTGGAAAGAGGTCGCCTTGAAAGTTAAAGCCATGAAAAAAAGGAGATGAAATACGTAAGATTATGATTTAAGAATCATTAGGTCTTCATTCTTGACAAAAAGTTTCTACCTATTCTGTCAAGAATGAAGACCTGACCCCATTTTTTCGTGTTTAATTTTAAGGAAGGGCTGCCTTAATATCTATAAGCTGGTTAATTTCATCTTCATTTAAATAATAATCTTGCGAATCTTCTGCTTGGTCTGGGCTTTTTGATTGATCCCACTTATCAAGTATTATTACATGACGAATAAGTTCAGGAAATATTTTATAAGTAGGAACATTTGAGCTTTTAACCACACCTCGCTGTATATATTGAAACTTTGAGACAAAAAACTCTAAACTTCTTATGCCATTAATAGGAACAATCCAATAAAACATATTAAGAACTGATTTTTCAACTTTATTTATCGGACCCCAAAGCCTGTTCAAAAGAGATATCCCCAAATAAACCTGCTCAGTTCTTATTTTGCCTGAAAGTTTATTCATAATTTTTTTATAAC
>JAQYVU010000006.1 GCA_030145385.1 Desulfococcaceae bacterium | reverse complement strand
GATCTGGATATGACATGCTCCTGGACGGCGTCCTGCCATATTTTACCGAATCCCGGGCCGGTGGGGTTTCTTCCACGGGACGGTTTTAAGCCAAAGAGTCCGCAACAGGCCGATGGCACCCGGATGGATCCGCCGCCGTCGCCTGCCGAGGCCATAGGAACGATGCCGGCGGCTACTGCAGCTGCCGTTCCTCCGCTGGAGCCGCCCGGAGAATGGTTCGTGTTCCAGGGATTTTTGCATTGGCCGTATAAGTCTGCTTCAGTGTCTCCTTTTAATCCGAATTCAGGGGTGTTCGTCTTGCCAAGAATGACAAGGCCGGCTCTCTTAAACCGGCTCACCAGCTCACTGTCATGGTCCGGGATGAAATTTGCAAGGGCCCGGCAGCCGCTTTTCATGGGAACGCCGGCATAAGATGCGAGCAGGTCTTTTAAGAGAAATGGGACACCGAAAAAAGGGCCGTCAGATATTGGGCCTTTGGCGGTATTGCGGCCTTCATCATACATTTTGGTGACAACGGCGTTTAATTCCGGGTTAAGTTTTTCAATGCGGTCAATAGCTTCTTCACAAGCTTCGGCAGGTGAAATGTCGCCGTTGCGAATTCGTTCGGCAAGTCCCAATGCATCATACTGGTCGTAGTCATTGATTTTTCCCATCAGTCACTCCCCATTGAATATTTATATAGTGATTTAAACCAAGTCTCTTTGGCCGGATTCCAAAACATGCGGATCAGCCCGCAAATACGAAATACTTTAGTTTAAGGGGGATTAAAGTATTTTGTGGTTTAACGTCGCAAAAAAAGCGTTTTCAGTATTGTTATTTCTGATAATAGGACACAATATGAAAAATGTAATAATCAACTATATGAATTTTAGGTCAATTTCAAGTTCAAACTTATTGGCTTTTGATAAAAAAATCAGGAATAATTAATAACCTGTCCTCATAGCCCGGATTCTACTTGTTTAAATGTTTTTTGACAAACGTCTGAAATCCTTGCCGTTCATGGGAAAATGCGTCGTCTAAGGTCGTGGTGTCCCGGTGGTCGATCAGCTTTTTGACCGCGCCGAGCATGTCCTGGTTGACTGCGCAGATCTGGTTTGCGAGTTTTTTTGCCCGGTCCAGCAGCATGTCCGGGACAACCACTTCGTTGACCAGCCCCCAGTCATAGGCGGTCTGCGCGGAAATAAACTGGCAGGTAAAAGACATCTGGCGGGCCCTCAGGCGTCCAACGGCCCGCTGGAGCAGCTGGGTCATTCCCCAGCCCGGATGAATTCCCACTTTTGCATGGGTGTCTGCAAACGACGCGTTTTCCGAAGCGATTAAAAAATCGCAGTTTAACGCGATTTCAAATCCGCCGGTAATCGCATGGCCGTTTATTGCGCCGATGATGGGTTTTTTGCATGCGCCGAAGATGTCCGGAAGATCCGTGCCGTCCCCTCTTGGATCAAACAGGTTTTCAACCATAATGGCATCTAGGTCAATGCCGGAACAGAACGATTTTCCGTTTCCGGTAATAACGGCAGCCCGGATATTGTTGTCCTGCGAAATCTTTTCGATAGAATCATAAAGGCCGGACAACAGTGCCTGGTTGATCGAGTTGCGCCTTTCCGGGCGGTTTAAGGTGATGATGGCGGTCTGGTTTTCAATCGTCAAAAGAACGGGTTGTTCCATTATTTATCTCCTTGCTATGGGGTGTTGTGAACGGCAATTTCAATTATTTGACATAAAAGTAGTGTTTTTGAAATATATATTTTCTTGAGTTGATATTAGTGACCAGTGGGTCGGAGAAAAAAGCAATTATAAAATAACAATTTTGAAATACGTTTTAATATGTTGAATATAAATGCTATATTAAAAAAGAGCGACTGCTCTTTTTGTTGACATTGATGTTTTTACGCCCTATAGTTCCGAATCATCAGTCGGTTTTACCATTATATCAAATTATTGTTTTATATGAAGTTAAAGGATTTGGCGTGTCTAAAAAACTAATTGATAAAACAGAAAAAATCAATGAAATCGCCACTGCGGCACTGAATATTTTTGCCAAAAAGGGGTATGCGGCGACCAGTGTCGAGCAAATTGCCGAAGCCGCCGGTATTGGTAAAGGCACGGTGTATGAATATTTTTCATCAAAAGAAGAAATTTTTGTCCTCGCCATCAATGACTGGATGATGGATCTCATCAACCGCATGGTTGAAAAAACACGGGATCTCAATAATCCGGTCGAGCGTCTTAAGGTCTTTATCGAAATGGTAAAAGATGTATTGAACGTGGAAGAACCGGATCCCAAAAAAATATTTGCCGATATTGACCAGCAGACATTCATGCCGGGCGGCGCATTTTATAAACGCAGTCACATAATCAAGGATATGCGTGCCACATTTTGTGACCTGGTGGTGGATATCCTGCTCGACGGTGTTTCTAAAAAAGTTTTTAAGCCGGAGATTGCCCGGGATGTTTCAAAAATTGCCATTAACCTGCTGGCCTATCTGGACGGGATTTGTATGCACTATCTGATTATGGAAGAATACAAAGAGTTTGAAGATCAGATCGATTTTTATATAAAAGGGTTTGTTGATTCCATTCTGGTTTAAGCCAGGGCGGAAATATTTAGCAGCAAAAAAAAGCGGCCCCTCACCATAAATGAAACACGGGTAAAAATTGGAAATTTCTAAAATGGCAGTCATGACCGGAAAACCAATGCAACGAATTGTTTTAATATTAATCTGTTTGATTATACCTGCTGCTTTAAATGCCGGGGAAACAGATGAAAAACCGGAACATCGGCCTGTTTATTCCCTGACGGATCTTTACCGGCTGGGCCTGGAACGATCGGAATCTATCAAGATTGCCGAAAATCAGTTGTATGTTGCGGAAAAAGATCTGGACCGGGCGTTTTCTGTGCTGGTGCCGACCCTTTCCGGCTATGGGGATTATATCCGGTATGACAATGAAGGACTCACTCAGCCCAAGTCGGGCCATGAGTATGGCGTAAAGCTCCAGCAGCAGTTTACGGTCAACGGCCGCGAATTCATCGTGTTCGGGGCGGCAAAAGATACCATCAAACAGCGTGAATATGACCTGGATGCGGTTAAGGAAGAAAATCTATTTACAGTGGCCTCTGCGTATTACGATATTGTAAACAAAAGAAAACGTGTTGAGATTTTAAGAGAAAACGTAAACCGGCTGGAAACCCACAAAGAGGCTGTGCTCACGCAGCTGAAGCTGGAAGAGGTCCCGAAGACAGCCTTGCTCAGAACCGAGGCGGAACTGTCCGGTTCCCGATCCGATCTGGTGCAGGCTGAAAACCTTCTGGTCTTTGCCTATGCCACCCTGGCCCGATTGCTTGAAACTCCCTTTCGCTATGACATCATCGCCCCGAACCTGGATGATGATTCCCCAATTGACGGACATCTGGAAGATTTTATTGCCACAGCCTTTGACCGGCGCTCGGATATCAAATCCCTTAAAATGAATGTCAAGCTGGCCGGCGACAATGTGGATATCATAAAAAGTGAATACTGGCCGACACTTTCCTTTGAAGCCGGTTACAAAAGACAGGACACGGATCCGTCATATTTGACTGAAAAGGAAAGTGTGTATGGGGCGGTTAATCTCAACATGGTCCTTTTTGACTGGGGATTTAGAAGGGCGACTGTCAGTCAGGAACGGGCCAGGCAGTGGAACGCTGAACTTCAGCTGCAGGCAAAATCCAAGGAAATCGCTTTGGAGGTTGAGCAGGCGTATCTGACGATTATTACCGCACAAAGCGTGATTGCGGCTTTAAAAGATAAACTCCGGTTTTCCCGGGCCGACTATGAGGCGGTCTCTCTTCAGTTTCGTGTCGGCCAGGCGGACAGCCTGGATATTATGGATTCAAATACGGTGCTGCTGAACTCGGAACGCGAACTTTCAGAAGCCCAATATATGCTGGCACTTGCAAAGATCGGCCTGGAAAGGGCGCAGGGGATTTTTTTAAAATCAGTAACAGAACAGTTAAATACTCAGGATTCACCTTTCAAGGGTGAACCTGAATAACCTTTATAAGATTTCAGGAGCAAGCCGCTAATGGCAGACAACGTAGAAAAATCAGCAGAAAGTTCAAGATCCGTGCTGAAATTCATCTGGGGAGCGATTCCGGTGATGGTGCTTTTACTGATCATTGTGTTGCTTTCATGGGCCATCCGGGCAAAGACCGACAAACTTGAAGCAGTAAAGACAGGCATCGCTGATTTGCAGGGCATAAAGCTGGCAATGAATCATATGGATGATGTGGTAAAAGTTATCACAACAGCCAAAGATGCCGGTGAGGCTGTTGACCGGCTGTCAGATGCTTTAAATATTACTTCGGACCAGGCCAAGGCAATTGTACATCAGCCCCTGGGAGCCCTGGTGAAATCCGGTCAGAAAAAACTGGATAAGCAGATCGCGTTTCTTGAAAAGCAGATTGCTGAAAATAAAATCGACATGCAGGATCCGATCCCGGATGTCAATGTGGTCGCCTTAGAACTAACCAAACAGCCGATCCGTGATCGGATCAACCTGCCTGGAATTGTGGAGCCCTGGGTGAAATTTAATATTATCGCTGAAGTCCGGGGCGAAGTGAAGGAAAAACGGATTGAGAAAGGAACGCCCCTCAATGCCGGTGATATTATTGCCGTTTTGGATACCGAGGATTATGAAATTGCCCTTCAGGCGGCAAAAGCATCCTATAGTACGGCTCTGGCATCCAAAAACCGTCTGGAAAAACTTTATAAGGAACAGCTGGCCTCCCGGTCACAGTTGGACGATATCACCGCGCAGTTAGAGCAATACAAGGCCCAGATGGACAGTGCGATTTTAAACCTGGAGCGCTGTACCATCAGAAGTCCGATTTCGGGCATGATCAATAACCTGTATATTGAACAGGGCCAATACGTCAATGTTTCCGATCCCATCGGCGAAGTCCTTCAGATGGACAGAGTCAAAGTTATTGTGGGAATTCCCGAATCGGATGTCAGTGCGGTCAATACGGTCAATGAATTTGAAGTAAAGCTCGACGCGTTAAACGGCAAGACGTTTAAAGCTGAAAAACATTATCTGTCCCGGGACAGTGATCCGCAGGCGCGGCTGTATAACCTGGAACTGGGTATTGACAATCCGGACGGTGAAATCCTGCCGGACATGTTTGCACGGGTGGATATTGTCAAGCAGGAAGTTGCCGATGCGCTGTCTGTACCACTGTATTCTATTATTACGCTGAACAATGAACAGGTGGTTTACGTGGTCAATGACAATACTGTTCATGCCCGGTCGGTTAAAACAGGGATCCAGGAAGGCTGGAGAATTGAAATCACTGACGGACTGGATGCCGGAGATCATGTGATCGGCATTGGCCACCGGAATGTCAGTGACGGTCAGGCGGTCAATGTGATCCGGACAGTCTTAAGCATGGAGGATCTGGCAAATTGATAGTCTCCGATACCGCAGTCAAAAACCGGGTGAGTGTCGTCATCCTGGCAATCATCATCCTGATCATGGGTGTTTACTGTTACAAGGAAATCCCCAGGGAAGATGAACCCGACATTACCATTCCCCATGTTTTTGTTTCAACCTCTTATAAAGGCGTGGCAGCGTCGGATATTGAAACCGCCATCACCATCCAGATTGAAAAAAAATTAAAAGGCCTGGAACGGGTGAAAAACATCAAGTCCGTCAGCTCCGAAGGGGTCTCGAGCATTGACATTGAGTTCATCCCGGGCACGAATATCGAAGACGTGCTTCAGAAAGTCAAGGATAAGGTGGATGAAGCCCAGCGGGAACTGCCCACGGATCTTGAGGATGACCCGGCGGTTTTTGAGGTCAACCTCTCTGAGCTGCCCATAGTTGTCTATTCTCTGTCCGGTACCTGCGGAATGGTGGCATTAAAAAGAATCGCCGATGACCTGGAAGAAGATATTGAATCCATTGCCGGGGTTCTTGAAGTGGATATTACCGGCGGCCAGGAGCGGGAGATCATCATAGAGGTGGATCCGGACAAGCTGGCATATTACCGGATTCCCATTACTTCTTTTCAGCAGGTGGTGGCCGGTGAAAACACCAATACCTCCGGCGGCGCCATTACCCTTGGCGACGGCCGCTTCCAGGTGCGGGTGCCCGGAGAATTCGTTACCCCGGATGAAATTTACGGGCTGGTGGTCACCAGCTTTAACGGCCGTCCGGTGTACTTAAAAGACCTGGCCACCGTGGTGGACGGATTTAAGGAAGAAGACAGCCGATCGCGACTAGACGGCCGGGATGCGGTCAATATCTCGGTAAAAAAGCGTGCGGGCGAGAACATTATTGAAATTGTGGAAGCGGTTGACCGTTTGATTGAAGAACAGAAACCGGGCTGGCCGACGGGCACCGAGAATATCAAACTCATGAACAAGGCCAAGGGAATCCGGCTGATGCTGGCGGATCTGGAAAATAATATCCTGTCCGGCCTGCTCCTGGTGGTTATCGTGCTGCTGTTCGCCTTAGGAACCCGGAATGCGATGCTGGTCGGCGTGGCAATACCTTTTTCCATGTTTCTTTCTTTTATGGTGATTTATGCCATGGGCATTACGTTAAATGTCGTGGTGCTGTTTTCGCTGACTCTTGCTCTGGGAATGCTGGTGGACAATGCGATTGTTATTATTGAAAACATCTACCGGTATATGGAGCAGGGGGTACCGCGAGTCGATGCGGCCATGCGGGCAACATCCGAAGTGGCCTATCCGGTCATCGGGTCTACTTTGACGACCCTGGCGGCGTTTTTCCCCATGATTTTCTGGCCCGGCATTATGGGCGAATTTATGAAGTATCTGCCCATTACATTGATCATCACGCTGACTTCCAGTCTGTTTGTGGCAATGGTGATCAATCCGGCCCTGGCCGCGTTTTTCATGAAGGTCAAAAACAGCCCGGCAGAATCTGAGGGCTTTAATGCGGAAACGATTATGGCAGGCGGTGAACAGCCGATTGCCATTGAAGGAAAAGTGCTGAAAGCATACCAGCGGGTCCTAAAATTTTCTTTGCAGCACCGCTTTATGATCGTCACCTCATCATTTATGTTTCTGGTCATTTTAATGCAGATCTGGAAGCTGGTGATCGGGCTTGAAAAGCCGGTGGAATTTTTCCCCAGTCTGGATCCCAAAAGTGCATATGTGAATGTGGATCCTCCGGAAGGTGCGGACATTGATTATATGGATCGGGTTATTAAAAAAATTGAACAGGCGGTCAATCATTATGACAGGCAAAAGCAGGCGGACCCGGATTTGTCCCGGGAGGATCATTACACCCGATCATATGCCCTGCAAAAACATGAAAAACGCAATGGCGAAATTTTTGACGGTCCCACGGACATCAATAATATTGAACATATTTATGCCACGGCAAAGAAAAAGGCCGGCAGTTCATTGTTCTCTCAATATTCGGATAATCGTCTGGGCATCCAGTTTGTTGATTTTGAGGATCGCAAAACACCGTCAGCCGTTGATGTGGAATTGATCCGCGAACGGATAAAGGATATCCCGGGTGCGAAGATTACCGTAGCGGAAGAAAAGGGCGGGCCGCCCACCGGCGCTCCCATCAACATAGAAATTTCCGGTGATGATTTACGGATGCTGGGGGAAATCGCCCGGCAGGTCCGGGGAATCATTTCAAAAATACCGTTTGTGAAGGATGTTAAAGATGATTACATGGACGCGCTCCCATCCATCCAGATTGATATTGACCGGCAGAAGGCCGCCATGTTCGGGCTGTCTACCAACCTGATCGGGTTTGCGCTGAAAACCGCCTACAACGGCTTAAATGTTTCCACCTATCGGGAGGCCGGGGAAGATTATGACATTACGGTAAAATTCACGGACGCTGACCGAAAGGTGACGGATGTGCTGCGTAAGATTATGATCCCCTCGCCGGTGGGGCAGCTGGTTCCGCTGACCACACTTGCCACCATCAAATACGCGGGCAGTATCGGGGATATTAACCGGATCAATCACGAGCGGGTGGTGACTGTCAAAGCAGAAGTCGATGAAGCAAAAGTTCCGGGCTCAGTTGCCAAGATGCAGGCGGAAAAACTGTTAAAGAATTTTACTTTACCGCCGGGGATCGGCATAAAATTTACAGGGCAGAACGAGGTTGAAAAGGAATCCAGTGACTTTTTATCAAAAGCGTTTATGATCGCCATTTTTTTGATTTTCCTGATCCTGGTCACCATCTTCAACTCGGTCAGCCAGCCGCTGATCATATTAACATCCGTTATATTGTCTTTGGGCGGTGTCTATCTGGGCCTGACGGTCATGCGGTATCCGTTTGGTATTATAATGTCCGGCGTCGGTGTGATCTCTCTGGCCGGGGTGGTGGTCAATAATGCCATCGTATTGATTGATTATATCAACAAACTCAGGGAAAAAGGAATGGAACTGCAGGATGCCATCGTTTCCGCCGGCGCAACCCGCTTACGCCCCGTTATGCTGACCGCCATTACCACGGTATTGGGGCTGATTCCCATGGCAACCGGGGTTTCCATTAATTTCAGTGAACTGTCGATTTCGCTGGTCAGTGAAACCTCCCAGTACTGGAAGTCCATGTCCATTGTCGTGATTTTCGGTCTGATGCTCGCCACCGTATTGACCCTGGTAGTGGTTCCCACACTGTATTCCCTGTTTGCCGAAGCACCGGAATCATTGAAATCCAAATACTGTGTGGTTAAAAAATGGTATTGGAAGCCGTTTGAAAAGGCGGAAGCCTGAAGGTGTCGTTAAAAAGTCCGATCTACTGAGTTATGTCTGTTTTTCAGGCTCTTAAGATACGGCATGTATAATTTAGAGCCTGAAAAACCACTATGCCTTGCCAAATTTTATGGTATTGGTGGAATTTTTAACTTAGCCATCCTGTTGCTTTTTACGGGGCCATTAAGCTTTGACGTGTTCGTTGGGGGTACTTATTTCCATATTGCCCTTAAAAAAATCTTGACGGGCAATATTCTGCAGTATAAACCGGAATGAACGTTCATTCCGGTTTTATCCCAATTGAAGAGGCAGTTTATCATGGCAAAACAGAAAAAATGGGAAGATATTATTCGCGCGGCAATGGATCTGATAGCAAAGCAGGGTTTTCACGGTGCCCCCATGTCCATGATTGCTGAAAAAGCAGGTGTCGGCATTGGCACCATATATCGCTATTTTGAAAATCGGGATGTGCTGATCAGGACTATTTACAAGGAAAATGAAGAAAAATTGGTGGCTTTTTTACTGGAAAAATATCCTTACGGCCAGCCCGTGCGGGAGTGTTTTTTGCATATCGGAACCGGTGCGATGGACTATTTTATCCAGAATCCCATGGATTTTAAATATTCCGAGCAGTTTCACAATTCTCCCTATGGCGCGGTCCATCGTAGAAACAGGATTTTCGCTTCAGTTGGCCAGCCGGATATATTTATGGAATTATATGAAAAAGGCGCGGCCCAGCAAGTGATCAAAAAGCTGCCTCCGGCGGTTTTTTTTAACCTGGCGTTTGCGCCGATTGTCTGGTCGGTGCGGGATCATATTCAGGGAATAGTTCAACTGGATGGGGCCCTTGCGCGACTCATTGTCACGTCATGCTGGGACAGTGTAAAAATATAATTGACGGCTTAAACGTATAAAAGATATTTCCCGCAAAAATACCGCGAAGCGGGATAATCAGCTTTTTAGGAATCCATCATAGATCGTTGTTATTCTGGATAAATTCAATTTAAAGGTGGCACATGCAAAAAAAAATAAAAATTCAAATGATTGTCCTTGTTATGTCCGTTTGCGCAGCGCTATCGTTGACGGGTTGTGATGAGATTGGCAAGCTGATTAGTAAGGCAACGGGACCGGGACAAGAACCTGGAGGGCCGGTTGAACCGCCCTCAGTCTCGGTGGTGACGGTTCAAACGCAAAAAGTGACACTGACGACGGAATTGCCGGGCCGTACCGCGCCGTTTCGAATTGCGGAAATCAGGCCCCAGATCAGCGGCCTGATATTAAAACGCCTGTTCACCGAAGGTTCCAATGTCACTGCCGGCCAGGTGCTTTATCAGATTGATCCGGCTCCTTTTCAGGCGGCTTTAGAAAATGCAGAGGCCGCCCTTGGCCGTGCTGAAGCAAATCTGACGGCTACCCGCCTAAGGGCTGAACGGTATAAGGAGTTGCTCGCGGACAATGCGGTGAGCCGGCAGAACTATGACGATGCGGCGGCCGCGCTGACTCAGGTTGAGGCCGACATCGCCTCCTGGAAAGCAACGGTGAAGTCGGCGCGAATCAATCTGGAATACACCCGAATCACTGCGCCGATCTCAGGTCGAATCGGCCGCTCCGGCGTGACGGACGGCGCCATCGTCACAGCCTATCAGCCCATGGCCCTGGCCACTATTCAGCAACTGGACCCCATTTATGTTGATGTGCCTCAGTCAACCACCGAACTCCTGCGTTTGAAAAGCAGCGGCCTTAATCTGGCGGGCACGGATCGGAACAAGGTAAGGCTTATGTTAGAAGACGGTGCTGCGTATCCTCAAGAAGGGATTCTTCAATTCAGCGACGTCACGGTAGACCCGACCACCGGATCAGTTATCCTGCGGGTGGTTTTCCCCAATCCGGAAGATGTTCTTCTGCCGGGTATGTTCGTCCGGGCGGAGATTACCGAAGGCGTCAACGAACAGGCTATCCTGATTCCTCAACAGGGGGTGTCCCGCGACCCCAAGGGGGATCCTTTTGCACTGGTCGTGGATGCTGAAAGCAAAGCTGTATTTCGTCCGCTCTCCCTTGATCGTGCCATCGGCAATAAATGGCTTGTTTCATCCGGCCTTGCGCCTGGTGACAAGGTGATTGTCGAGGGACTGGTCATGCTTCGGCCGGGAACGACGGTGAAGGCGACCCTTTTTGAAGCGCCGCAAACCCCGCCGCAAACCAAAGAGGCTCCTGCGGCCTCACCCGATTCACCGCCCCAGAAAAACAGTGAAGGAGGGGCGTCTTAATGTTATCAAAATTCTTTCTCGATCGTCCGGTCTTTGCCTGGGTGATCGCCATTATCCTGATGACAGCTGGCGGGCTGGCCATCTACAACCTTCCCGTGTCACAATATCCGCCCATCGCGCCGCCGGCCATCGCCATCGATTCTTTTTTCCCGGGGGCATCGGCGGAGACGGTTGAAAACACCGTGACCCAGATTATCGAGCAGAAGATGACGGGCTTAGACGCGATGCTCTATCTCGCCGGCACCAGCTCTTCTTCCGGCGCCTCCCGGGTCGAACTGACCTTTGCCCCGGGAACCGATCCGGATGTTGCCTGGTCCAAGGTGCAGAACAAGCTCCAGCTGGCCATGGCCAGCCTGCCGGATGTGGTGCAGCGATCCGGTGTCACGGTCAGCAAATCCACCCGAAACTGGCTGATGATCGTCGGTCTGACCTCCGAAGACGGCAGCATGGACGGCAATGCATTGCGGGATTATGCCCAGTCTAATTTGGAAAAAATCCTTTCACGGGTGCCGGGCGTCGGCGAAGTGACAAATTTCGGCTCCCAGTATGCCATGCGGGTCTGGATCAATCCCGACAAGCTGACCCGTTTCAGCCTGACCATGGAAGATGTTATTCTGGCGCTCAGGGCATACAACGTCGAGGTATCTGCCGGACAATTGGGTGGAACCCCGGCCATTCCGGGCCAGCGACTGAACGCTGCGATCATCGTTCAGCATCTGCTCCAGACCCCGGAAGAGTTTGCTGATATCCCCATCCGCACCAATTCGGATGGCTCGGTGATCCGGGTCAAGGACATCGGCCGTACGGAACTGGGGACCGAACGTGACGATATCGTGGCCATGTTCAACGGCAAACCTTCAGCCGCCATGGCCATCCGGCAGGCAGCCGGTGCCAATGCACTGGATACAGCCGATGCCGTAAAGGAAAAACTCAAAGAGATGAGTCAGTATTTCCCGCCCGGCATGAAGGTGATTTACCCCTACGACACCACCCCCTTTACCAAGGTGGCCATTGAAGAAGTGGTCAAGACCTTATTCGAGGCAGTCCTGCTGGTCTTTATCGTCATGTATGTCTTTATGGGGACCTTCCGGGCGACGCTGATTCCGACCATTGCCGTACCGGTGGTGCTGCTCGGAACCTTTGGGGTTCTGGGGGCGTTTGGGTTTTCCATCAATATGCTGACCATGTTCGCCATGGTGCTGGCCATCGGGCTTCTGGTGGATGACGCCATCGTGGTGGTGGAGAACGTGGAGCGGATCATGGCAGAAGAAGGCCTTTCGCCCAGGGAAGCGACGGCAAAGTCCATGGACCAGATCACCAGCGCCCTGATCGGCATCGGCCTGGTGTTGTCGGCGGTTTTCGGCCCCATGGCCTTTTTCCCCGGTTCCACCGGGATCATCTACCGGCAGTTTTCAGTAACGGTTATTTCCTCCATGCTCCTTTCCGTGGTGGTGGCCCTGATCCTGACCCCGGTGCTGTGCGCCACTTTTTTAAAACCGGTACCCAAGGGGCATGAACCCTCAGATGGCGCGGTCTGGTTTCTGCGTCCCTTCTTCCGCTGGTTTGACCGGGCTTTCTTTCGCGCCCGGGATCTCTATGTCTGGATGGTCGGCCGGGTGCTGGCCAAAAAACTGCGGTATCTCTTCCTGTTTGTTCTGATAGCGGGGGCTATGGGTTATCTGTTCCAGCGCATGCCCACCTCTTATATTCCGGATGAAGATCAGGGGATTTTGATGGTTCAGGCCATGCTTCCGTCGGGCTCGACCCTGGAGCAGTCCGAGGCGGTCATTGACCAGGTGAAGGAGTATTTCCTTGAAAATGAGAAAGAAGGGGTTGAATCGCTGATTACCGTCGCCGGTACGAGTTTTGGCGGTCAGGGACAGAACATGGCCCTGGGATTTGTCAAACTCAGGGACTGGAAACTGCGCCAGAGACCGGACCTGAAGGTCAAGGCCATTGCCGGACGGGCCATGGGAGCCTTTTCCCAGATAAAAGAAGCCATGGTCTTTGCCTTCCCGCCGCCGCCGGTCATCGAACTGGGGATGGCCACCGGGTTTGATCTGCAGTTGCAGGACCGCGGCGGCCTGGGCCATGATAAATTGATGGCGGCCCGTAACCAGCTTCTCGGCATGGCGGCCCAGGACCCGCGCCTTGTCAGGGTCCGCCCCAACGGCATGAGCGATGTGGCTGAATATCATATTGATGTGGACTGGGACAAGGCCGGCGCTTTAGGGCTTTCCATTAATTCCATTCACAACACCATTTCCGCGGCCTTTGGCAGTGCCTATGTCAATGATTTTATTCAGGCCGGCCGGGTCAAAAAGGTTTACGCCCAGGCGGATGCCCCCTATCGCATGCTGCCGCAGGATTTGAAAAAACTTTATGTGCGTAACCGCGTCGGCAAGATGGTTCCTTTTGCTTCTTTCGCCGCAGGCCGATGGGCTATGGGGTCGCCCAAGCTGGAGCGCTACAATGGCTTCCCGTCGATCAATATCTGGGGCGAGCCGGCCCCGGGAAGAAGTTCCGGCGAGGCAATGAACGTCATGGAAGAGCTCATTGCCAAGCTGCCGAAGGGGATAAGCCATGACTGGACCGGACTGTCCTATCAGGAACGACAGGGAGGCTCCCAGGCGCCTTTGCTCTATGCTTTCTCGATCTTCGTCATCTTCCTGTGCCTTGCTGCCCTCTATGAGAGCTGGCCCATTCCCATCTCGATTCTGCTGACCCTGCCGCTTGGGGTAATCGGGGGGATCATCGCCTCCAGCTGGCGTGACATGCCCAATGACGTCTATTTCCAGATCGGTCTTCTGATCACCCTGGGGCTGACCACCAAGAACGCCATCCTGATCGTTCAGTTCGCCAAGGACCGGGTTGATGAAGGGGCGGATTTGATCGAGGCGACGCTGGAAGCCTCGAAATTGCGGCTGCGGCCGATCATCATGACCTCGCTGGCTTTCGGTTTCGGTGTCCTGCCTCTGGCCATTGCCGGCGGGGCCGGTTCAGGCGCGCAAAGGGCCATCGGAACCGGCGTTCTCGGAGGGGTAGTGACTTCTACCTTTCTGGTAACCGTCTTTGCGCCGCTTTTTTATGTGATGATTTATAAGGCATTGGGAAAACATCGAAAGCGCTTAACGGCCAGGCCCGTTGAGGAAAGTATGGCGGGAGGTGATGCACATGAATAGACGACTATTGTTTTTGCTGGCCGGAATTGCCCTGATTTTCGGAGGCTGCACAATGGCCCCCAAATACGACCGGCCACCGGCACCGATCCCGAATGATTGGCCGCAAGGCCAAACCGACAGTGACACCCAGGGCTTACCCGAGGCCCCAACTGTCGACGAACTCTCCCGTCAGGCATTTTTTACCGATACACAGCTCCAGGCGATTATTGAAATCGCCTTAGACAATAACCGGGATTTGCGGCTGGCCGCCTTGAATGTGGAACGGGCGCGTGCCCTTTACGGTATTCAACGGGCGGAACTGTTTCCGGCGGTCAATGCGGTGGGCGCGGGAGGTAAAGAGCGCCGGTCATCCGATCTGATCAGTCCCGGAGACCCGAGAACCGTCGAGCAATACAGTGTGGGTCTGGGTGTTGCCGCGTGGGAGATCGATTTCTTCGGCCGTATCCGCAGTCTGAAAGATCAGGCCCTGGAAGAGTATCTGGCCACGGATGAGGCCCGGCGCAGCGCAGAGATCGCTTTGGTGTCGGAGGTTGCGAGTGTGTATCTGACCCTTGCGGCGGATCGGGAAAATCTCGAACTGGCCCGGTCTACACTGGTGACCCAGCAGGCCGCCTATGATTTAATCAACCGTCAATATGAAGTGGGCGTTGCGAATGAACTGGACTTGCGTCAAGCGCAAATTCCGGTGGATATGGCCCGGGGAGATGTCGCCCGCTATACGCAGATGGCAGCCCAGGATCAAAACGCCTTAAACCTTCTGGCCGGCTTGACGGTACCGAAGGATCTTTTGCCGGCAGATCTGGCGAGCGTTCATCCGCCCAATGAAATTTTTTCAGGCCTGTCTTCAGCAGCACTTTTGAACCGGCCGGACATTATGGCCGCAGAACATCGGCTTAAGGGCGCGTACGCCTATATCGGGGCGGCACGGGCCGCTTTTTTCCCGCGTATTTCCCTGACCACTTCGATCGGGACGGCCAGCAACGAGCTGTCCGGTCTTTTCGGCTCCGGGTCCGGTACGTGGAATTTTGCCCCGCAGGTCGCTGTGCCGATTTTCGATGCCCGTACCTGGGCGGCTTACCGGGTCAGCAAGGCGCAACAGGAAATCGCCCTGACCCAATATGAAAAAACGATTCAGGTCGCCTTCAGGGAAGTGGCCGATGCGCTTGCCGTGCAAGGCACGGTAGACCAGCGGATGATTGCCCAGCAATCTCTGGCAAATGCCGTTGCAGATACCTATCGGCTCTCAAATAAACGCTATAAAAATGGGATTGACAGTTACCTGGGCGTCCTTGATGCACAGCGATCCCTTTATGCCGCACAGCAGGGGCTTATCTCGCTCCGCCTGGCCAAACTCGCCAATCAGGTGAAACTTTACGCGGTATTGGGCGGGGGGAGTAAATAGTTTTCAGCAGGATGTGCTTTGATCATTTTTACAAAAAAGTGTGACAGATTGTGGGGCAGGAAACTGCATGCGGTTTCTTCGCCTGCAACGATCTGATAGCTTCCGCTTAATCGTGAGTCCGGGCAAGATTGTCATATTATGGTAAAATTCAAAGAATATGATCGAAAAGTGTCTGAATTCGAAATTTAAAGCATTATGCAGCCAGGAAATTTTTTTTGAGAATTTTTTAATTTTAGGGTATCGTAAATAAAAAATATTAAATTAGGATAATTTCAGAAGCCGAACTCTCTGAAATACATGATGCGGGTGTTTTTTCAACAGTGATATAAATTCTGTGGGAGGACATTGCCATGAAAAAGAAATTTAAATATTTTTTACACCGGTATTTTCTGCCTTACCTTGGACTGATTGTTGTTAAAATGATTGCGTTCACCCACAGACTGCGGATTGTGGATCCTGAAAACGAAAGAGATAGCCTTGATAACGGACAAAGTCTGATATACATCTCCTGGCATCAGCGTTTTTGCCCGGGGATCACTTTTTTTGCCCTGCGCAAACCGATTGCGATTATGATCAGTCAGAGCCGTGACGGTGAATTTATTGCCCATATTGTTCGCATTCTCGGCTGGGAACCGGTGAGGGGATCGTCCTCCCGCGGCGGCCGTGAAGCGCTGGCAAGGCTGAAAGAACTGGCGCTTGGCGGCTATAAAATCGGTCATATTGTTGATGGCCCCAAGGGCCCCTTTGGTGTGGTAAAACCCGGTCTTCTCAAAATTGCCCAGGCCACCGGGCTGCCGATTGTCCCGACAGTTACTTCCGCCCAGAAAAAATGGGCCATCAACAGCTGGGACCGGTTTATGATTCCGAAGTTTTTTTCCCGGGTCATTATCCGGTTCGGAAAGCCGATTCATGTGTCAGCTGGTCTGAGTGAAGATGCGTTTGAGCAAAAAAGGCTGTTTGTTGAACATCGCTTAAAAGAATTATATGAAGATACGGACCGGATCTGGGAAGACCCTGAAAAAATACGAGAAATATTTATTCCCCGTCTGGAAATACGAACTTTTACCAATGCATTGCGACGACGAATATTATAGCTTTTAGCAATATAATAAAATTTTAAAATTGCACCTCATTCATTTATTTCATAATGATATCAAATCCCTGATAATTGCTTCAAATTACCTGCCTTTTGTCCGTCATTTTATTAAATCCCTTAGGGTTCGCTCAAAAATAACTTCACATTGTGATGCGTCGATCCATCCCGTCTGCCTGCGTTGCTCGTTGCTTAAATAGCCCGCTATTCGACCTCCTCGCGCCTTGGCTCCTGAAAATGTGGATTAATTTTTTCGTGAACCCTTAATTGACATTTCATTATTTGCAAATACTTTTATTCCATGGTATTTGAATCGCCTGGCTTGATTGTTGGCTGGAAACATTTTTTTAAATGATATCAAGTTGTTGATATCTTTCTGGGGCCTTTAACCTGAGACAACAGGGTTAAAGGGCCTCTGTTTTTAAGAATTTTTTGATAGCGGGGAAAATGGAAGATGTGTCCCCGTATTTTTAATTGAAGGATAAAAATGAATTATATATTTTCATGGATCAAATATGGAATCGGAATGCTTTTTTTTAAAATGCTTGGCTGGACTTGCAAAAAAGTTCCTAAAGAGATTGGTGATAAGTATGTATTGATCGGATTTCCTCACAATACAAACATGGATGCGCCGTTTGGTATTGGATTTTCATTTGTAAACCGTGTCCAGACAAGCCCTATGATTAAGAAAGAGTGGATGTTCTGGCCGATGACGATTATATTTAAGGCAATGAAAGTGGTGCCGATTGACAGAAGCGCAGCTGGTGATATTGTTGACCAGGTTGCTGACGAATTTTTAAAACGAGATAAGTTTATCCCGGTTGTTTTCCCCGAAGGAACCAGAAAAGACGTTAAACTGATAAAAACAGGGTTCTGGCATATTGCCGAAAAAGCAAACGTTCCAATTGTTTTTCTGTATAAAGATGCTCAAAAAAAGCAGGTACGCATTCTGGGTCACATGGTTACCGGAAAATCCAAAAAAGACGATTTAATAAAAATCAGGGATATCTACCGGAATGCCGGGTATGAAATTCCTTTAGGGGATGTTTAAATGTCAGATAAAAGCCGGATGGATGAAATTCTGGAAGAGGCACGGCGCAACCGGGAAATTAAGGAAAAATCCTACCGGGGACGGGCCCTCAAGCTTTTCCCGTGGATCTGCGCCCGATGCGGGCGGGAATTTGAGGGAAAGAGATTGCGGGAACTGACTGTTCATCACAAAGACCATGACCATGACAATAATCCGCCGGACGGCAGCAACTGGGAGCTGTTATGTCTTTACTGCCATGACAATGAACATTCGCGGGATGAAGTGTCGCAATGGTATGACGGGTCTTCGGCGGGCAGCCGAGAAGAGGATAAACCGACGTTGACCCACAAGCCGTTTGGAGCCCTTGGTGAGTTGCTTAATAAGATGAAAATCGATGAATCCAAATAAATTTTTGAAAGGTTATTATGGCAGAAGCATGCCCCATATCGTTTGAGTCAATTAATGAGAGAGTTGCAAGAGCCAATGGCGCATTAACTGTGCTGTCGATGATCGTGTTTTTATTCACACCCTTTAAGGTTATTGCACTGATATTAGGAGCGGATCTTTTTATCCGCGGGTTTTTAAAATCCTCTTACAGTTTCTACAGTTTTTTCAGCAGAAATGTTCTTCAGGTGTTTAACGTGAAACCCGTTATGACAAATGCCGGGCCCAAAATATTTGCTGCAAAGATCGGGTTTGTTTTTTGCTGCATCATTTCTTTATTCCATGTTTTCGGAATGCCGTCAGTGTGTTTTATATTCGGTTCAATGCTGCTTTTTTTTGCGTTTCTTGAAGCATCAATGGGGTTTTGCGTGGCTTGTCAGCTGTATCCCTATATGCCCAATGCTTTAAAATAATTTAATTTATTGATCATACTTTTTTCATGTCTATTTTAATAGAAGAAGTTTGTTCTGTTGAACAGATCCTGACCAGGTGGTTGAAATCTGGCCGGAAATTCTATGAAGGGATGAAAAATGATTATCGGCATTTTAAAAGAAATCAAGCCGGAGGAGAATCGGGTGGCCATGACACCGGGCGGGGTGGAGGTCATGGCGCAGAACGGGCACACGGTGCTGGTGCAGAGTACTGCCGGAATCAACAGCGGTTTTGAGGACTATTTTTATTCCGAACAGGGCGCTGAAATTGTTGCCACACCGGAAGAAATTTATAAGCGCTGTGACATGGTGATGCATGTCAAGGAGCCGCTGCCCCCGGAATATGACCTGATCCGGGAAAATCAGATTGTGTTTACCTATCTTCACCTGGCAGCCGCCGAAGAACTGACCCGGGTGCTTATTTCGAAAAGATCAGTCAATATCGCCTATGAAACCATTCAAAAGGATGACGGCTCGCTGCCGCTGCTGACGCCAATGAGCGAGATTGCCGGGCGGATGGCACTTCAGCAGGGGGCGAAATATCTGGAAGTGGAGCATGGCGGTCACGGAGTGCTGCTCGGCGGGGTACCCGGAGTGGATCCGGGGACTGTCCTGATCCTCGGCGGCGGGGTTGTGGGCACGAATGCAGCCAAGATTGCCTGCGGGCTGGGGGCAAAAGTATATATTCTGGATCAGAGCCTGGAGCGTCTGCGATATTTAAGTGATATCATGCCCCGAAACTGCTTTTTGCTGATGTCCAAACCGTCGACCCTTCGGCGGCTCATACCGGAAGCCAGCGTGATAGTCGGCGCTGTCCTGATTCCCGGCGCCAGAGCACCCAAGCTGATCACCCGGGAAATTCTGGGTTCCATGCAGAAAGGGACCGTTCTGGTGGATGTGGCCATTGACCAGGGCGGATGTTTTGAAACATCACGACCCACCACCCATTCCAAACCCATTTACGTTGTGGACGGGATTGTGCATTACTGTGTGGCCAACATGCCCGGTGCGGTGCCCCGAACATCGACCAGGGCGCTGACCAATGCCACCCTGCCGTATGCCCTTGAAATCGCGAACCACGGCTGGAAGGCCGCCATGCGGCAGAATCCTGAAATCAGTCGCGGCGCCAATGTGGTCAATGGGAAAGTCACTTTTAAAGGTGTCGCAGAGGCCTTTAAATTGACATATACACCGATTGATACCTTTCTTTAAAAATAATATTTTTCCCGGCCCGTTTTTGAGTTTTAGAGATACGCGCTAATAAACATAAGGGGCTATTATGAATCCTTACCTGGCAAATGTTATCTGTTGTTCCGCGCTTATTTTTGGCGGCGGCTCAATGGGCGGGTTTATCGTTTTCCTGATTTCAGGGTCTTTTCAAGTTGTGGATCTCAGATTTGGTGAGCCCGGCATTTTATTTTTTGATATAGGGCTGTCATTGTTTTTTTTTATCCAGCACAGCGGGATGATGCGCAAATCGTTTCAAGAAAAAGCAAAACGATTCATTCCGCCAGTATATTATCAAGGGATTTATGCGATTGCATCAGGATTCACGTTAATCCTCATGCTGGTTTTCTGGCAGCCAAGTGATGTGCTGATCTATGCGGCAAACGATACGGCCCGATGGATTATACGTTTGCTGTTTTTTACTGTCGGCATGGGCTTTATGTGGGGCGCAGGTGCCCTGGGCGGGTTTGATCCGTTTGGCGTTAAAAATATTAAAAATCACCTGCGCGGCCATTCGCTGCGGGTAAGTCCCTTTGTTGTAAAAGGCCCGTACCGGCTGGTCCGTCACCCGCTGTATTCATGTATGATTGCAATGATATGGCTTTGCACGGATTTGACGGCTGATCGATTGTTATTTAATGTTTTATGGACTGTTTGGATTGTTATCGGCGCTTTTCTTGAAGAACGGGATCTTGCGGATGTGTTTGGCGATGACTACCGCAAATACCGGGAAAAGGTGCCCATGCTGCTGCCCGTCGGATTTTGGAAAATGCGGTGATTCTGAATCCTAATATACAGCGGATTGACCCGGCGCTGTTTTTCACGTATGATACAATTATTATCAATCAATAAAACACATTATTAAACAGCGTTGTTTTATAAGCGATTAATTCAGGAAACAACACCCATGAATCCCTATGCTTACAAAACAGTAGGTTATGCCGTTAAGGCTCTTTCCAACCTGTCGCGGGCCAACATTCGGACCTATGGTGAAGAAGACATTCCCAAGGGCGCGGTGATCTTTGCCGTCAATCATTTCACCCGCATGGAAACATTCTTTATTCCGTATTATTTAAACCGGCTGACCCAAATGACGATATGGGCGCTGGCCGATGACAAGCTTTTTGCCGGCGGTCTGGGAAACCTTCTCAATCGGCTGGGCGCGGTTTCAACGAAAAATCCGGACAGGGATCAGCTCATAGTCAAAAGCCTGCTGACCGGTGAGGCGTCATGGGTTATTTTTCCTGAAGGCCGCATGGTAAAGAGCAAGAAAATATTTGAAAAAAAAGGAGAAACAAAAGGAAAGTTCATGATTGCTTCCCCGGATGGCAGCCATTTACCGCATACCGGGACGGCAACCCTGGCGCTACGGACCGAATTCTACCGTGAGCGGCTTCGCCGGATGTTTGATAAATCGCCGGAAGAAGCAGCCCGGCTGATGGATCTTTTTCAGATCAAGCAGATTGAACCGGTAATTGATCATGATACCTTTATCGTTCCGGTTAACCTGACCTATTATCCCATCCGGGCAAAGGAAAATATGCTCAGCCGGATGGCGGAACTGTTTGTCGGAGATCTTTCCGGAAGGATGCTGGAAGAGATCATGACCGAGGGGACCATGCTGCTGTCCGGCGTGGATGTGGATATGCGTTTCGGCAAGCCCATCCGGGTGGCCCCGTACCTGAAAAGTGATGCCATCCAGGCGGATATCGGTTCACCGGCCCCGATTAATTTTGATGACACCATCCCTTCGATCAGTATGATGCGAAAGACATCCCAGAGAATAATGGAACGGTATATGTCTGCGATCTACCGTTTGACCACCGTAAACCATGATCATATTTTTGCCTCTTTGCTGAAATATATCCCTCAAAATAAAATCAATGAACAGGAACTGAGGCATCTGGCGTTTCTGGCAACAACCCTGTGTCTGGAATGCATGGATTTTTCCCGTCATGATTCGCTGATGCGCAACCAGATCAGCCTGCTGACAGATGACCGGTATGATAAATTTAATAATTTTATAAATCTGGCAATAGAAAAGGGCGTGATTCGCAGGCAGGACAATTCGATTATTATTGATTCGGATTTTTGCGAGGCATCGGATTTTCACCGGGTGCGCTTTGACAATCCCGTGGTGGTAAGCGCCAATGAGATTGAACCGTTAACTCAGCTGCAGGAAAAACTCAAAGAGCTGGCATTAGAGCACAAGCTCCGGGTAAAATACAAAATTAAGGAATCTCTCATTAAAAAGGCCCGGTTTGATTTTGAAAAAGATTATGCCAATTTTGCCATTGCGGGAGAATCAAAAACCAGGGACGTGGGGGCGCCATTTTTTATCCGGGGTAATCGGGGCAGCAAAAAAGATATCGGCGTGTTATTGATTCATGGATATATGGCCGCGCCGCTCGAGGTCCGGGCCCTGGCAGAGTACTTGGGTGAACTGGGGTATCCTGTCTATGTGCCCCGGTTAAAAGGTCACGGAACTTCTCCGGAAGATCTGGCAACAAGTTCATACATGGAGTGGGTGGAGTCTGTTGAAGAAGGTTACGTGATCATGGATGAAGTCTGCCGGAAGGTGGTTGTCGGCGGCTTTTCAACCGGTGCCGGTCTGGCGCTGGATCTTGCATCACGGGTAAAAAACCTGGCCGGCGTTTTTGCCATATCACCGCCGCTTAAGCTTCAGGACTTTTCGTCCCGATTTGTCCCGGCAGTCAACCTCTGGAACAAGCTGATGGGGAAATTCAATGTGGGCGCTGCAAAAAAGGAATTTGTTGAAAATCATCCGGAAAATCCGAATATTAATTATATCCGCAATCCCATATCCGGAATCATCGAACTCGATCGCCTGATGGATCAGATTGAGCCCAAGCTGGCCGGCATTCTAACCCCGGCCCTTGTGGTCCAGTCTTTTGGTGATCCGGTTGTCAGTCCGGAGGGGTCGCTTAAAATTTTTAAAAAACTGGGAACAAAGTATAAAGAATATCTGATGGTTAACTATGAACGTCACGGCATTATAAACGGTGAACATGCGGACAGAATATTTCTTGCGGTCGGAGCATTTTTAGATCGTTTGAAAACCACTCCTTTACTGTAGCTTCGAAAAAAAAGAATTTGTTTGTATGAATGATAAAGTCCATGCTTCCGATCTTGACAGTCTGCTGGTTTTGCTGCCGGGTTCAATGATAACACCGGAAGGGATCCGGTGTCTTTGGAATATTTCCAATTTTGATCATTTCATTATTCAGAGCAAGCTGAAAATCAAACTGCCCCAGATCCTCTGCCCGGTGAATTCTCACGAAATTGCCGGCACCTCCGGTGATCAGCTCGAAAGTTTGGGGATCAACTTTCTGGCGGTGAAGAAACGTTTTCTTGAACTGCCGTTTAACCCGTTTGAGGTCCTTTCTTTTCGGTTCGGTAAAAAACGGAGCCGGTTTTATAGCAACCATAATCATCCGGTTGAAATCTATAATCAAGAGAAAATACTGCTGATCGAAGGGATTTACAGGACAACCAATGGGAAAGTGGCACATATGTCAGTCGATGATGTTGATATGAAGCAGAAAAAAGTGAAGGCTGTTTATTCCCAAGATTTGAAAGCCTTTCGGTTTGTTATGCTTTATCAGGTCATGGATCCCGGACCGCTTGTTTTTATTGACAGATCTATGGATTATTCCTTTCTGGGATCAGCAAAAAAGATGACTGTCACGGCCAATTTTGATTTTCTAAAGCACCGGCTTGAAGAAAAATTTTGTCGCAAGGCGGATCAGGCGATGCTGCACCACGGATATATTCTGGAGCAGGTTCAAAGCATCAGTGAAAAGCAAACAAAAGGATTTAAACTAAAAAGCAATAAAGAAACGATTACCACCGGGTTGTCGAATGAGATTGCAACAAACCGGATGTCTCGCTTATTGTTTTTTCAGTGGTGCAAAGAAAATGGCTGGGTCAATCGTATCATGCCCGCTGTATAATCCCCAGCCTTCCTGATTCGTCCGTTTGCGGCGTTATCCGGGAATCGCAGTAGCCGAGCTACGGCTTCATCCCGGATGCCTTGCAAACAAACGAATCAGAAAACCTGAAAAGTTTTGGCAGGTATTAAAATTATATCGTTACGATAGCAGGTAAGCCTTGATGGGCCGCTAAAAAAGTTTTCATGGTTATTTTTATCACTTTATGAGAAAGAATTTTAAATATTATATTAAGTTGTTATGAGTTGATCTTAAAAAGGTAAAACAATGGCAAAATTAAGAGCTCCAGATACAAGGCGCAGTTGTTTTTCAGGCTCGAAATCATACAAGTCGTATCTTGAGTGACTGAAAAACTGCTGCAACGCAGTAGGTGGGATTCTTAACAAAGCCATTAAGGAGAAAAAAATGTCTGAACCATATGTTCTGGAAATATTTTCCGATTATATCTGACCGTGGTGTTATTTCATTACAGGTCGTATTGAACAACTGAAGCAGGAATTTGAAATTAAAATTAAATGGCGGGCGTTTGGGCTTCATCCGGAAATACCGGAAGAAGGAGTTTCGCTGAAAAAGTATTTTGCCGGTAAAATCGGTAATATTGATAAAATGATAGAATCAATGAAGCAAATGGCATCGAATCTGGGCCTGCCATTCGGAGAAGTGGTTTTTGTATATAATACGCGCCTGGCCCAGGAAGTGGGTTGCTGGGCGGAAACGAAAAATAAGGGGGCGGCATTTCATGCAGCGGCCTTTTTTGCTTATTTTGTGGAAGCAAAAAACCTTGCAGACAGTCTGGTGATCGAAGATATTGCCATATCCATCGGACTGGATGGTGAAACAGCCCGAAACGTTATCGGGCAGAGATTGTTTAAGGACCAGGTGGCCGCGGACTGGAATCTTGCCGTTGGAAATGGGATTAAGGCTGTTCCGTCATTTATGATAAATCAGGAGCGGATGGTTGGGGCGCAGTCCTATGAAAAATTAAAAAATCTGATGTTCCGGCATAAGGTTCCACTCAAAGAATAGACCGTTTATGAGGCATTAAAACAGTCAATTTGTGCCTATTTTCAGCGTCTGGTGCAATGATATGATCGACAAAGAAATAAAAAACGCTTAAAATTTTTAAACGCTCAATGTAGGTGACTATAAAAAGGGCATCCCCGCTGAATCAACGAGGATGCCCTTTTTAAATTAACAAACCGGAATTTAAACAACTGTAACATTCACTGCCGAAGGTCCTTTTGCACCCTGCTCAATGTCAAATGTGACGCGATCCCCTTCATTGAGAGTTTTAAACCCACTTGCGTTGATTCCCGAATGGTGGACAAATACATCCGGTCCCTCTTCCTGTTCAATGAAACCGTAGCCTTTTTTTTCATTAAACCATTTTACAGTTCCATTAGCCATAGTGACGTCCTCCTTGTTAAAAATTACTCTTTACTCCTTTACCTTCGGGCACCACTTTGGCAATGGTAACACCTTCGTAAAGAAACCGGCCTTAAAATATAAAAGACCTCTATCTAATTTAAAAAATAATAGATAAATTTTTCCTAATGTCAAGGTTTTGATGAGAATAAAAAACTATTTTTTAATAAAACCTTTTGTGACAGCTTTTATATGGGATGAATTAAGGGGGACTGGCGGGGTAAAGCCCGGTGTTTTTTTAAATAAATGAAGAGATTGTTTTAATTGATTTTAATTAAATATCAATATATTATATTTTTTTTATGAATCTGAATCGTTGCGGGGTGTTCTTAATAATATATTTTCTGCTACTATTTTGATAGTATAAATAATAATTTAAATTTTCTAATGGAAGTTGGTAATAAAAGTATAAATTATAAATAAAAATTCTTGAAAACCGGTTTTTATTTTTTAGAAAAAATTGGGAAAATGATAATATAAAAATACAGCACTTTGAACCAATACATCGTTTATAGGTTTCTTTCAGGCAGGAGAAGTTTGTAATGAAAAATCATTTGATTATTGCTTTGCTGGCCATTGCCGTCTGTTTTCTGTTTTTTGATCAAAGCCCGGCGTTTTATCAATGGGAGGACGAAAAGGGGGTTGTACATTTTGGGGATGCCCCGCCGGATGGCGTGGATGATGCTATTGAAAAGGCTGAAAACGGAGGTGGTCCGGATTCAGTTAAATTGGAAAAATCACCGCCGCCGACCAGGCCGGACCATTTGGATCGCTTACACAACGGAAAACACCAGCTTCCCCAACCGCCTGATGAAAAAAAGGAAGTCATTGATACGTTTACGCTTTTGCCGCATACCAAAAAGGAGATCTCGTTTGTTGCATTTGTGCCGGCCAAAATCGGTTTTAAGACAGACATTACGGAAGAAACCGTGAAGCTTTGTAAAAATTCAGGTGCGGGCATAAAAGATCGATACAGCGGGGAGGAGGTAATCTCTCCATATGGTGGAAGCTGTGAATTCAAGCCTCAAAATGGATATATTAAATTTTATGTGGGCAACCTGGAAGATTTCCCAATAAAAATTGAGGTATTTAAACAATAAGTCTGATGTAGGTTTATAAAAGGTCGATGATGCGGAAAAAAGCTGTTGACGGGATTAAAATTGGAGACCGGTTTGTTGTGAGCCGGACGTTTAGCAAAGATGATATTTCCGTTTTTGCTGCATTAACCAAAGATTACAATCCGGTGCATTTTGATAAACGGTTTGCCCGGATAAAAAAATTTGAAGCAAAGATATGTCACGGGCTGCTGGTGGGCAGTCTGGTGACGGAAATCGGCGGTCAGGTGGGATGGCTGGCGACTGAGATGCATTTTAAATTTTTAAAGCCGGTTTATGCTGGTGATGCGATCCGTTGTGAATTGATTATAAAAGAGATCGGTCCCAAAGGCTTCGCGGTTGCTGAAGCAAGTATGAAAAAACAGGATGGCTCCATCGTTAGCGAAGCTGTATTAAAAGGGATCCTGCCCGGGGAGAGTGAAAAAAAGGTGATGCATGATATGATGGAAAAAGGTGATCCGACAAATAAACGATAAAGCGGAGACGGATAATGAAAACGTTGCTGTTAAAAAACGGCAGTATAGTTGACGGAACCGGTAAAAAAGCATTTACAGGTCATGTGTTAATCCACGAAGACCGGATAAGATCCGTGATGGAAAATGGTAATCTCCCTGAAGCCGATACGGTGATTGATGCGGCGGGAAAAGTAATAGCACCCGGATTTATTGATATGCACTCTCATTCTGACTGGGTATTGCCGAATGAAGATCATGATCTGGCCACAAAATGCCTTCCGGAGCAGGGCGTTACCACCATTATCGGGGGGAACTGCGGGTTCTCACCAGCCCCTATTTCTGGAAATATGCGGCAATTATTAGGTTCGTCTCATTTTAAGCTCATGAACGACCGGCCGCTGGATTATGGCTGGAATTGCTTTGAAGAATATCTGGACCGCATCGAAAAAGCCAGGCCCATTATCAATACAGCGCATCAGGTGGGTCACGCATCCCTGCGCCTGGGGATGGCGGAACTGCATCAGCAGGCCCTTTCAAAGGACGAAATCAATGGTTGTTCAAAAGCCCTTGAGCAGTCATTTGAAGAAGGGGCATGCGGCTTAAGTTTTGGCCTGGGATATGAGCCGGGTATGTATTCGTCGCTTGCGGAACTGGAAACGTTTTGCCGGGTTGCCGCATCTGCGGACAAACCGGTGACGGTTCATCTCAAGGCGCTGAGTCGAATGTCCCCCACCTATCCGCCCTTTTATGTAAAATCGCATAATGTCCGTGCCTTAAAAGAAATGATCGCTATTGCCCGCAAAACCGGTGTCCGGCTCCAGGTGTCGCATCTTATTTTTGTGGGGCGAAACTCCTGGCCCACGGCTGAAACATGTCTTCGGATCATTGAAGATGAACGGACGAACGGTTTGGATATCAAGTTTGACGCGTTTCCATACACATTCGGCAATACCACCATCAATGCGGTTTTTCCGTACTGGTTTCTGAGCAGGCTCCCGCAGGCTTACCAGAGCCGATGGGCCCGAAAAATCCTCAAAGCGGAGCTGGCGCTGGGATTTAAGCTGGTCGGATTTTCATTCAGGGATTTCCAGGTAATGGATGCCGGCCTTGATAAATGGCAGGATTTAAACGGCTACCGGGTGACAGATATTGCCCGGCAATGGGGCATTTCCTGCTTTGACACGGTGCTGAAACTCAGTGAGGAGAGCCAGGGGCAGACGGTGGTTCTTTTTCATTCCTACAGCGGGGAACCGGGGAAAGAAAAAGTGCTGGATGATGTTTTGAAAAATGACCTGTGCCTTATTGAAACAGATGCATTGACCCGGTACGGGGGGTCCCCCAACCCGGCCGCTTTGGGAACGTTTCCCAGGATACTCGGGCAATATGTCCGAAAGCGCAAATTGTTTTCCATTGAAAATGCCATTTGCCGAATGACCGCCGATTCCGCCGAACGGTTCGACATTAAAGACCGGGGGGTGCTGGCCGCCGGGAAAAAAGCGGATGTGGTGATTTTTGACCCGGAAACAATTGATGAAACCCCGGCAAACGGCCACCTGCCTGCCGGCCGACCCAAAGGGATTGTCCATGTATTTATCAACGGTCAGCACGCGGTTCAAAACGGAGAGTACTTAAAGGAAATCCGGGCCGGAGAAGTGATACGAATTTAAGCCGAAGAGTTCTGAACATAAACAAGAAAAAGGAATACCGCATGCAAGT
Source organism: Desulfococcaceae bacterium (assembly GCA_030145385.1). Taxonomy (GTDB): domain Bacteria; phylum Desulfobacterota; class Desulfobacteria; order Desulfobacterales; family Desulfosalsimonadaceae; genus SURF-3. The sequence goes on along the minus strand of JAQYVU010000006.1, from coordinate 57,165 downwards.
TTTTTCGTTTAAAAATAGAATCTATAATTTGGATGAATCCGGTTTTTTAATTAACCCGAATGAGTGGGATGAAGATTTTTCAATTGGCATGGCACCTAAACTCGGTATCACTAACGGACTCTCAGCAGCCCATTGGTCGGTAATACTGTTTATCAGGGAATCATTTCACCAAACGGGAAAGTGTCCGCGTGTTTTTGAAACCTGTAAGGGCACTGAATTTAAATCTAAAGAATTAATGTACCTTTTTCCCAGCGGGTATTTAAGGGGGGCTTGTCTGCTTTCCGGAATAACTTATAAGAATCCGATGATTAAAAGTCATTTGGGAGAATCGGTTCATAAATTGTTTGGCCGTAAAAAGGATAAAATAAAATTTGAAGAAAAAATCTATCAAATTGATCAGAACGGTTTTCTTGTTAATTTTTCAGAATGGGACAAACAATATGCCATTAACAAGGCCATGGAAATGAAAATACCGGGAGGACTTACGGACAAACACTGGCAAATAATTAATTATCTCAGAGATAAATATCAGGCTGAAAAGTTTGTTCCGACGGTATTTCAATGCTGTGCGCACAACAACATCGAAATGGATGATCTGGCGGTGCTTTTCCCAGACGGTTACCAGCGGGGCGCGGTAAAGCTTTCGGGGCTGCGGGTTATTTAAATTCAACAGCCTGAGTCCGGTTTTCGTGTTGTCCGAGCAAAAAAAACTCCCGTGCCTCACTTTGCCTAAAAATACAAAATCATTGAATTATGAAAACAGAGGAATGCCTGGATCATGGTGAGGGATTGATGAGAGGTCGCAATACTGTAAGATAAGCGTTTTATTCCGATTCGTCTTTTCTGCGTAGAAATTTTCCCACCAGAATGGCAACAAGAATTGTCAGATAAAGCTGGCCGCTAAGGGCAATGAGCAGCGTGACGGATTTGGCAATTGACGAAACCGGTGTGATATCACCATATCCCAGCGTAGTTATGGTCACAAAACTGAAATACAGATAATCGTGAAACCCTTCGGCGGTGCTGCCCGCAAAATTAATCGCCCCGGTATGTGAGTGGTAAACATATTTCTGAAGTAAATCGGATGTTGCCAGCAGAACGGAGCCCAGCACGCCGATGATCAGGTAGCCGTTAATTGAATTGATAATGATGGGCAATGTGACATTTTTGCTTTTAGCGACATGCCGGATCATTACGATTGCAATAAACAGGTTAAAACAAAAAAAGGAAATGAAAAACAGCAGGCCGAAGATATGATTCGGGAAAAAATGATCGGTCCAGATTAAAACAACGGTGATGATTCCTGAAACTGAAAGAATTTGCCGTGTTTTTGCTTCAAAATCAAGAGAAAGAACACCAAAGAAGATGATTGCCGAAAATATAATATTTTTTATGAGGACTCTGTGAACGGAAAAAACAGGAAAAAAAAGAATAAAAAGCAGCAGGCACGTTAAAAGAATAATATTATTTCGGGCTAATTTTTTCTGTTCCATCATTGTGAACCCTAAGCTATTCCTTCAGCAGTTCCCTGTTGAACACATACTGATTGAAATCCACTTTGTACAACAGGCTGTACATAGAAGGGATAAATACAAGCGTGATAATAGTCCCAAACAGTAAGCCGATCATGATGGTAATGGCCATGGGCTCCCACATCAAACCACCGCCCAGATAGAGGGGGATTAACCCCAGTGTTGTAGTGAAGGTTGTCAGCAGGATGGGGCGGAAGCGCTGCAGGCAGGCCATAATAACCGCATCCTGCGGGGGGCGGTTATTATCATTGAGTTCTATCTCGATCCTGTCAATGAGAACAATGGCATTGTTGATCACGATTCCGGCCAGTGAAATAACACCTAAAAATGCCATGAAACCGAAATAGGAGCGGAAAAGGATCAGGCCGATGACCACACCGATTATGCCTAAAGGAATGGTACTGAGTACCATGCCGGTTTTGCGGACCGAGTTAAACTGGATGATCAGCAGCAGCACAATGATGAATCCCGACAAAGGAAGGTATTGGATAACCGCACCCATATTTTCTTTGGTATTTTTGCTGTCTCCCCCCAATTCGTATTGATAGCCATCCGGCCAGTTTTGCATCTCGTTATCCAGCCAGGGCAGCATCTCTTTTATAATAACCGACGCATTTCCCCCTTCGCGCAGTTCCGAGGAGATGTTGATGCTGCGAATCAGGTCCTTTCGCATAATTTTCGCGTATTGCCATTGGGGTATAATATCGGCTACCTGTGAAAGCGGGACATTTCTGCCGGAACTTTGCGAGTACACATTCATGGTTTCCAGAGACTGGTAGGTTTGTTCACTGCTGGTGGCGCTTCTCATCAAAATGGGGATGGTTTTATCGTCTTCGCGGTATTCACCGGTTTTAAAACCGTCTAAAACGGTTCGCATGGATGTGGCGATATCCTGATTCGAGATCCCGGCCAGTTGTGCCTTGTTTTGATCAATGTCGATTAAAAACTTTTTGCTTTTCGGACCCCAGTCGTCTTTTACATTTTTAGTGCCGGAAAAACTGCTCAATTTAATTTTTATTTTTTCGGAAATTTTTGCCAGTTCGTCGGGGCTGTCGCCCGACACAAAAATTTCAATGGGAACGCCGCCGCCGCCGGCGCCCAGCGGTCCGATTTTGATGTCGGCATTGGGAAAGCTTTCAAAGCAGTAGGTATCCAGCAGATTAATCATCTGCTGGTTTTCCTCAAAGGTTGAGGTATTCACCAGCATGTGAGCATAGCTGGAATTGGCTTCGTCCTGAGAATAGCCCAAATCGTAGGATTCGGGCCCCTTGCCGATAAAAGAAGACCAGTCAATGATGCCTTTATCGCGATTCTCATTTACCTGCAGGTCGTTTGTCATATACTGTTCAATGTTTTCAACCACTTTTTCGGTGCGTTCGATCTTTGTTCCCAAAGGCAGGTTGATATCGATGGTAATCATATTCCGGTCACTGTCGGGAAAGAAGATGAAGGGCAGCAGTTTGAAACCGAAAGTAGACAGAATAAAAAGGCCGAGGATGCCGACAATGACGCTTTTCTTAAATCGCAGTGCCAGTAATATGATGCGCTGGTAGACCATCTTCAGGGAATCAAACAAACGATCCATCAGTTTTACTTTTTTCCCCCCTTTCGGGTTTTCCCCTTTGGGGTTCACCTTCAGGAAGAGATAACAAAGCAGGGTGATAATGGTCATGGATATAATCCATGAGGAAACCAGGGCCAGGGTAATGACCACAAATATCGGCCCCATGATATCGCCCATAACTGATTCCGCCAAAAAGAAGGAAAGGAACGCGGCCGAGGTGGTCAGTGTTGAAATCAGGAGCGGAACCAGCAATTCATCACAGGATTCAACGGCGGCCTGTTTGGCCAGGATGCCTTGTTCCATTTTTACCATAATGGATTCGGACACCACAATGGCATTGTCCACCATCATACCCAGGGCCATGATTAATGCTGCAAGGGTTACCTGGTTCAGCCCCATGTGAATCATGCCCATCAGCATCAGGGTCATTACGGTAACGATCGGGATCAGGACAGCAACAACAACGCCGGTTCTGAATCCCAGAAAAATAAGCATGACCAGCATGACGATAATGATGGACTGGATCAGGTTGCCAATGAAATTTTTAATGCTATGGTCCACATAACTGTCCATGGACGACAGGCGTTCTGCCTTCAGGCCGACGGGCAGATTGCTATTCCATCGGGAAAGAACCTGGTCAACCTTTTCTCCTAAGCTGATAATATTGGCACCTTCTTTCAGGGAAATTGAAAGTGCAATCGCCGGTTTGCCGTTTACCCGGACAATGGAGGAAGCCGGTTCAACATATCCTTTTTCAACACGGGTGATATCACTTAAATAAACGACCTGGCTGCCATCCCCCACCGGGATCAGGGTTTTTTGGATGTCCTTGACGGAGTTGAAGTTTCCGGTGGGTTCTAAAATAATGCGTTCATCTTCAAGGTCCACCTGCCCACCGGAGTTCAGGATATTGGTGGCTGCAATGATACTCTGCAGTTTTGCTGAAGTGAGTTCATATTCTTTGAGCTGTGAATTATCAAATTCCACAAAAATACGTTCATCCTGAACACCACTGAGTTCCACTTTGGCGGCAGCGTCAAGCTTGATCAGGTCATCGCGTAAATCATCTGCGTAATCCTTCATTTCAGCATAGCTGTAGCCGTCGGAGATCAGGCCGACCATAATGCCGTATACAACGCCGATATCTTCATCGTTTAAATCCGGTACCACGCCTTCGGGCAGTCCGGCAATGCTTTCGATTTTCCGGCGCAAAAGATCCCAGATGCTTTGCAGGTCTTTCGGGTTCACTTCATCTTTTAAGGTAACCGTCACAATAGATAAACCGGTACGTGAGGTACTGTTAATCTCTTTTACTTCAGGGATTTCCTGGGCTTTTTTTTCCACCTTGTCGGTGACCAGCAGTTCCACTCTTTCAGGTCCGGCGCCGGGAAACTCAGACACAATGGTGGCAACTCTGACAGTATACGGCGGCATGCTGTCGCGCGGCAGGGCACGGTAAAGGCTCAGTCCCATAACGATGATCACGGCCAGCAGGGTGAAGGTAATCCGGTTTTTCTCTATGGCGAATTTTGTCAGGTTCATGGTTTTAAAACTCTATTGCAGTTTTACTTTCTGGCCATCCAGCAGCGTTTGCAGGCCGGCGGTTGCAACTTTGTCACCGATTGACAGCCCTTCCTTTATGGTGAATCCTTTGGGAGTCAGTTCGTTGATTGTGAAATGATGTTTTATTACGGTTCCCGATTTGCCGTCTTCCGATTGAATCAGGAAAACGAAATTGCCTTTACTGTCTTCGCCTACCGCTGGTACGGGAACAATCAGTTCTTCCCGGGCGGAATTTTTCACGAAAAAGAAAAACACGTTGGCAGCCATCCCTGACTTGATATTCGGCCCTGGATCGGCAATACGAACACGAACCGGGTAAGTGGAGGTATTGGCATTCAGCGAAGGGGAAATCTCGTTGAGAAACCCTTTGAAACGTTTTCCCTTTAATGCAGTGAATTCTATTTCGACGGCCATGCCTTTGCTTAAAAGATTGATCACATTTTCAGGAACCCCCAGATTTACTTCCATGTTATTGCCTGCATTCAATACCGTAACTACCTGTCCTGCGCTCACATTTTCGTTGATTTCCACTGCACGGGAAGCAATAACACCTTTGGTTGGTGCGTAGATCTCGCCATAGCTCACCTGTTTTCTGCGGATGTCAACACTGCGATAGGCGGATTCGTAGTTGGCTTTGGCGCTGGCGTAACTGGATTTTGCATTTTCATAGTCGCTTAAAGAAGAGCTGCCTTTTTCGTACAGCGTGCGGGTTCGTTCTAATGTGGATGCGGCTGTGTTTAAATTCGATTCTGCGCTGTTCTGGGATGCGATGGCCTGTTCAAGAGACAAAATGGCTTCCGCATTGTCCAGTCGGGCCAGAAGATCTCCCTTAAATACCGTTTGTCCGACTTTGATATTCAGTGTGGTCAGAATGCCGCTGGTTCTGAAACTCAGGCTGATTTCCTTATCCGAACGGGCAGTTCCTAAAAAGCTGCGTACTTTCCCTCCGGAGGCGAAAGTGATTTCCTGGTATTTGACCGGTTTGATTACTTCTGTGGATTGTTTGTCTTGGGAGCCATTACAGGATGTCAGCAGCATCAGTGTAATGAAAAAAAATGCCGGTATGTATAATCGTTGTTTCATAATGGATATCTTGTTTGATGCTTTGGTCTGATGTTTTGGTTTAATATTCTGGTTTGATTATTCATTGATTCCAAAATCCTGGTTCATGCCATATTGCATGAACCGTTGTTCAAATTGATGGTTTTCATTTTCATTGTGAAGCATGAAAAAATAGCCGATGATTCTTTCCAACTGCAAAATGTTGATAAGGTAGTTATAAGTGGCGTTGGTCTGCAGCTGCTGAGCCTGAATATATGCCTGTTGCGCGTCAATTAAAGAGGTGATGGACACAGCGCCGTTGGAATAGGAGATCCGGACAAGTTCCAGGCTTTCTTTTGACGCTTCAGCCGATATTTTGGAAATTTGAATGTTTGAAATCTGGTTTGTCAGAGAAAGGATAATATCATGGACATTTCTTTCAAGGGCCAGCTCAACACTCTCTTTCCGGATCTCCAGCTGTTGTTCCTGAATCATTGATTTCCGGCGGTTGAGGTTTAACTGATTGCGTTGAAAAATCGGCAGGGAAATGCTTAAGCCCGCAGTGTAGTAGCCATCCGGCGGTGTCGATCCGGTCGGATAATGGGAGCCTTCTCCTTCACGGGAAAAGGTATAGTTATATTGACCGGCAAGGGCGATGGTGGGGAGATACCGGCTTCTCAAATACAGAGAACTGGTTCGTTCCGCTGCCCGGATATTATACTCCAGTGCCTTTAATTCCGGTGCGTTATTTTTTGCTTCCTGTACCAGAAATCGGATGAGCTTTTTTCGCTGGATGGGGTTATCTATTATTTCATAGACATTCTGGTATTTGTATTTTTGAAAAACACCTTCCTCCAGGCTGGCTTCTTCCACGTCGATTTTAAAATCAATGGGATTGGTCAGGACTTCATTGAGAGCAGAAAATGACTGCTGCAGCGTTAATTTGGCCGAAACCAGATTTTGTGTGGCTTGCGCCAGTTCGCTTTTCCATCGCAACACATCGGCTTTTCCACTCTGACCGGCGGCGTAATTCTGTTCGGCAATTTCAAAGTTATTGCGTGTCAGCCTCAGATTTTCATCGGCAATCGAGAAGTTGTTTTTTGAAATGAGCACGTTAAAGTAGGTAATACTTCCGTCTAGAACAGTGTCCAGTTCTGCGGTGGTAAAGTCCTGCTCAGTCGCCTGGCGCAACAGTTTCCGGATGGTGATATTAGCACTTGATTCTTCAGAAAAGAGTAACTGCTCTATGGCAATATCCCCGCTGGTGGCAAATTCCGGATTCGCCCCATTGGATACTTCGGCGAGTTCAGGGTCGATATATGCCGCTTGGGCAGATGCACTCAAATTGGGCAAATAATTGCTTTTAGCTATTTGCAGATCTTTGCGGGCCAGGGCTATATTTTTTTTCTCAGCCTGCAGGGCATAATTCTCTTTTAGCACCTGTACAATAATCTCAGGCAGCGAATAACGCTTATCGGCAGGAAAATTGCGACTGTCTCCCACCAGTTCCATGCTCAACAGCTGGCTGAATCGAATCGGGAAATCAATCTGCTGGGCTGTTTCCACATTAAATGTCAGTTTTTTGGTTGCGTCTATCATGATGGGAATGTCTCGGGCGTTTTTACCCGTCACAATATCCTCAATGGTCAGGGCGATGCGTCGAAAAAAATGCTCGATCCGATAGCTTGAACTATGGGTCAGCAAAACGCCGCTGTCGACAGAGTGTTTTCCGATCGCTGAAAAGGAGACGATTTTTCTGGAATTACAGGCCGCGACCAGTTTTTTTAACTCACCTGAATTAAGATATACCCCGCTGGTCAGGTAAACGGCATCAATTTTTCCCAATTTCTCCACCGGAAAGGGTTTTAAATCATCGATGGGGATCAGGGTATAGGTGGTCGCCTTATCTGAAAATACCCGGTCCAGCACCGCCTTTACCGGAAATCGGTCAACGATAAATTCATTGATTATGATACCAATGTTTTTATACGGATATATCCCGGCAAAGGTATTTAAATCTTCTATAATGGATTCCGGTGTAATCAGGTAGGTCAGGTTGTTGATGCCGGAAGTGACTTGTCCTTCCGGGAGATCGATGAAATCCTGATTGATTGTTCCAAACAGAACCACGGGCTTTGGAAAGACTTTTTTCTGCATCAGGAAATAATTGTTAAAAGGCCCAAATGCCAGTATGATGTCGATTTCAGGGTTTTGCAGATAAGAATTGTAATTTTCTTCAACTTTTTTTAAATCCGGTTGACCGGATAAAATAAAGCGTTCATCAAATCGGATGACTGCTTCCTGTCCTACGACGGCAATGATCTTTTCTCTCAGTTGCTTTCTTAATATTTCCATATCCGGAGAGTAAATATCTGAAAGTATTCCAATTGTATAAGCGGGCCGTTGCTGTGCGAAACCGGACTGCCATGAAAGCAGGACGCAAATTAAAATCAGAAAATAATATCTCATAAAATTTTGTAATTGATGGGTTGGACAATGATAATTTTTCATTTTTTAAAACAACGATATGTTTTTTTATAAATGATTTGAAAAATGTTCAATCTTTTTGAAAGTCACGAGTACGACACCGGGTAAGAGACTGAATCCTGCTGTTGATATTAAATTTTTTATCGCACAAATCAAATCGAGATGCAAACTCTAAAAAACTGATATCGTATACGGTTACGGCAGGTCTGCTCTTCAGGGGGGGGCGCAAATTTCAAGATGGCGGCAAGGCAGGTTATGCGATGACTTTCCGGCTTTGTGTATTTTGAGGGAGACAAATACCTATTTTTTCTGTTAATATAAAAAAATGAGTTGATGATGGCAATATCGTCGCCTTTGATGTTCCATACACCTGGACAAAAGCAACGGGGGGATAGCCAGTGAGTATTTTGTCTTTTATCGATTTTCTGTGTTTTCTCATCTATTTTTATCTCGGGATTTACGTGTTGATAAAAAATCCGGATGCGCCGCTGAACCGCGTTTTTTTCAGCGTAATCACCTGCTTTGCCATTTGGGCGTTTACATCGGTATTTTTTGACAATCCGCATACATCAAAAGAAACCGCCGTATTGTGTGTGAAAATTGCTGCTATGGGATGGGGCAGTGTCGGCAGTGTGGCATTACTTTTTTTTCTTGTTTTTACGGAAAAGAATCGAATTCTTCAATCACGATGGTTATATCCTGTCCTGACAGCCGTGCCGGTGATATTTATTTATCAGCAGTGGGTGAATCAGGCGCTGATATCGGATTTGGTTCCTCAGTGGTATGGATGGGGACTGGTCTGGAAAAATTCAGTATGGGCGTTTCTTTTTTTTAGTTATTATGCTGTATTTACAGGAATCGGGTTATTTCTCGGATTCAATTACTGGCGAAAGTCGGTGGACCCGGTTTTAAAAAAACAGTCGGCAATTGTCTTTATCTCTGCTTTGCCTCCTTATGTCCTGGGATCATGGACCAATGTATTACTGCCTGAATTAAATATTCATCAAATTCCGCCGGTGGCAAATCTTTTTTTACTGTTCTGGGTGTGCGGCATTGCCTATGTGATCATCCGTTACCGGTTTTTAACCATTACACCGGCAACCGCAGCGGAGAACATCCTTTCAACCATGACCGAGGCTTTAATATTACTGGATCCATTGGGCCATGTGATGACCGTTAACAATGCCACCTGCAATATGCTGGGTTATAAAAATGATGATCTGGAAGGCCGGAAGTTTAAGAAGGTTTTTGCGGTAAAAGGAGATGCCGCTCCGCTGCTGAATGATTTAATTTCAAAAGAGGCCGTAAGAAATGAAGAATTCCGGTTTATTACCAAAAAGGGAAAAAGTTTTCCGGTGATTCTGTCTGCCACGTTGCTAAAAGACGAATGGGGGCATGTTGCGGGAATTGTATGTGTAGCCCGGGATATCAGTGAACGTGTTAAATTGCGGAAAAGGATGTTTGCGGTACATAAACTGGAGTCGATTCAATCCCTGGCCGGCGGCATTGCCCATGAATACAATAATAAATTGTCTGTCTTGTCCTGTAATATCGATTTGATCGGGCTTAAACTTGCCGGCAATCCGGCGGTTGAAAAAAACCTGGAACCGATGAAAACGGCCATCTTTCAGATCAGTGACCTGACTGCGCAGCTGGTTGCCTATGCAAGGGGAGGAAAATATCAGCCGGATGCAATGGATATCAATGGCTTGGTGGAAGCAACGCTTCCGGTTTTTCAGCATTCAGGAAATGATGAGATTTATATTGAAAAATCTCTGGGCCGAAATCTGCCTGATGTCATCGCAGATTATAACCAGATGGAAATGGTACTTCATCTCACATTAAGCAACGCATCCGAGGCTATGCAGGGAAAGGGGCGGATGCAAGTTTCGGTCAATGATGTTTCAATTCCCGGCGATGAAGCTCAATTGCCTGCCGGGTTCAGTCCCGGCCATTATGTCTGTTTAACGGTGACCGATGATGGTAAAGGAATGGATGAACAAACTTTAAAACAGATTTTTGATCCGTTTTTTTCCACAAAAGTCCGCGGCAGGGGCCTGGGTATGGCCGCCGTATATGGAATTATCAAAAATCATGACGGATTTATTGATGTTTTGTCTCAAATCGGAAAAGGGACATCGGTTTGTGTCTATTTGCCGGCTGTAAAATCGGAAGATAAATAGGATGTTATGTATTGAAACCCAATAAGGGTAAAAAAAATTATGAACAGACCGTTTTTAAAAGCCGGTTACGTCGGTTTGCTGATGATCTTAATGAGTCTAATACTTGTCATTATTTTTCCGGCCAAAGCGTCCAAAATGCCGGCCGGATTTTTTACGCCGATTATTGCTTTTGAATTCATTGAAACCCGGGCGGAAGTGTTTCAGTTATTTGTATCAACCGACGGCAAGGTCCGGCAGGCGATGGTGGATGCCATGGATCTGGGGAATCGGCTGGATTATCTCTTTATGTTACTGTATTCGATGTTTCTGATGATGTTTTGCCTTAAATGCGCTGCAGTTTCTTCTAAAAAATATTATTACATCGCAGCTGTCATTGCAGTGGTGGTCCTGTTGGCGGATGTCATGGAAAATATACAATTGATGGGGATTACGGCAAACCTTGAAACCGGAGAATTTAAACAATATCTGGCCCGGCTGCATTGGTTTACCTGGATTAAATGGGGAGGGATTTCAGCCATATTCCTGGTGCTGTTTTCCTGGTTTATAAAGGGCGGGATGTTCTCTAAAATTATCGGCATTTCAGGGATCTTGTGTTTTGTGTCAGGTTTTCTTGCATACTTAAACCGTTGTGTGCTAAATGAGATCTTCAGTCTGACCGTTGCAGTTATATTTCTCATGATGATCGTGTATTGTTTTAAGTATAAATCCTATGACACTGATTGACTCGCTGAAATCCAAAGCATTCCGGACCATAAACGTTCCGGATGATTTATCATTGCTCATCTCCCATGGTTTGCCAGCTGAAACGGAACCGACAAATGTCGGGATGACCCGCGAAGGGGTCGCTGCCATCTGGGCCAGCGTGGAAGATCTTTACCGGAGTGGTATTTATCCGGGGATATCGTTCTGCCTGCGAAAAAAGGGACAGGTGGTTATCAATCGCGCCATCGGCCACAGCCATGGAAACGGCCCCCAAAATGGGACGGGTACGCCGGATACACAAAAAATCCTGATGACGCCCGACACACCCGTATGCCAGTATTCCGCTTCCAAAGCGGTCACCGCCATGATGATCCATCTTTTGGCGGAACAGAAAGCGCTTTCCTTAGATGATCCGGTGAAAAAATTTATCCCTGAATTTGCCGCAAACAGAAAACATGAAATCACCATTCATCATCTGATATCCCATCACGGCGGGATACCTACGCCGCCGGCCGACGTGGATCCTGAGATCCTTTACGATCATGAAGGGTTGGTCAAGCTGATCTGCGGTTTAAAACCAACTTCCAAAAATGGTGAAAGCATGGCGTATCATGCTGTTACCGGCGGCGTGATTATGGGAGAGATTGTTCGCCGGGTGACCGGCAGGAATATCCGGGAGTTGCTTCGCGAAACCATTCAGGAACCGTTGGGATTCCGTTATTTCAATTACGGTGTGCCGGATAAAGACATCCGCAAGGTTGCCGTTAATTATGATACCGGTCTGCCCCTGATGTTTCCGTTATCCGCCATTGCCAAGCGGGCATTGAGCGTGTCATGGGGGGAGGTGGTGCGAATTTCAAATGAGCCGCGGTTTATGAAGGTGATTATTCCGGCGGCCAACCTGGTGGCCACAGCGGATGAAATGTCGCAATTTTACCAGATGCTGTTAAACGGCGGTGAGTTAAACGGCAAACGGATTTTTGCGCCGTCTACCATACAACGGGCGGTTGAGCCGGCCGCGAAAATGTGGTTTGACGGCACCATGGTCGTTCCTATGCGATACAGTGCCGGGTTGATGCTGGGGGCGTCACCCTTGGGGATGTGGGGGCCATATTCGGAATCAGCTTACGGCCATATTGGATTTATCAATATATTTTGCTGGGCCGACCCGGCCCGCGATATTTCCGTTTCCCTTCAGACCACCGGGAAATCACTGATCGGTACCCATATCGGGCCGCTGGCGCGATTTTTGTTTACCGTGGGACGGCATTGCAGAATGAAAGAAGACACGGGCGGTGAGTCAGGATCATTTGACGCTTTTAAAGCCCCGTTTCAGAAAATGCTGCGTAAGCTGATTCTGGGGATTTAAAGCTTTTTAAATATCCTTTAATTCATGCCGCATGATCTTTCCCACCGGGCTCTTGGGCAGGATGTCACGGAAATCAATGATTCTCGGTACTTTGTATGATGCCAGGTGCTGCTTGCAGAAATCGATGATATCCTGTTCGGACACTTTCCCCATATAATCGATTCTCAGGGAGATGACCGCTTTAACCGTTTCTCCCCGGTAAGGATCCGGGTGGCTGACAACAGCGACTTCCTCCACTGCCGGGTGAAGGTAAAGCACGTTTTCAATCTCTCTGGGCGCGATATTGTACCCGGATGCCACTATCAGATCCTTGATGCGGTCGATGAAATGAACAAAATCCTCTTCATCAATATATCCCCGGTCACCGGTTCTCAGCCACCCGTCCGGCTGAAAAGCGGCTTCCGTTTCCTTTGCTTTGTTGAGGTAGCCGGCCGCCACCTGAAGACCCCGATAGCAGATTTCGCCTTCCACATTGCGTGCCACGATATCGCCTGAAGAGTCCGTGATTTTTACTTCGGAATATACCGGAATGCCGATGGCGTCATCTTTTTCTTTAATCCCGGGTACGGAGATGATCCCCCCGCTGTTTGTTTCCGTCATTCCCCAGCCGTTGAGCAGCGGAATCCCGGTCAGTTCTTTCCATTGTTTCTGAACCTCAACCGGAACCGGTGCCGCACATCCGATGCTTGCTTTGATGCTGCTTAAGTCATAAAGGTCGATCATGTCCGGCCGGGACATTAAGGCGATAAAAAAGGTCGGCGGTGCAAATATTACGTTGACCCCGTAAGTTTTGATGATCCGGAAAGAATCCTCTAAGTCAAACAGCGGGATGGGAATGACCGTCCCCCCCTGGTAAAGGGCCGGCAACTGGTGAAGCAGATACCCGGATGTATGGAACATGGGCATGATCGAAAAATTGACTTCCCGGCCTTCCCAGGAGCGAAACGCGTGCGCATGGGTCAGAGAGTTGAACACCAGGTTAAAATGGGTTTCAATAACGCCCAAGGGTTTGCCGGTTGCTCCCATGGTATAAAGCAGCAGTGCCGGATCTTTTTTTGGGTCCACCGGCACTGCTGCTTCAAGCGGGGTGCATTTTTCGATGGATTCAAAAAAATCAATGGTTCCGTCAATCGGCTGTTTGGGGGTTTCCCAGAAATATTTCAAGGAATTTGGTATAATGATGTTCGGGTCCGCCCAGTCTTTGACATTGGTTACAATAATATTGTCGATCTGGCCGTTTTCTTTTAATTCCCGGACTTTGTCGTACAGGATATCGAAAATAAAAATATTTTTGGCACCGGAATCTTTTACCTGGTAAGCGATTTCATCTGTCTGATACATGACATCAATGGGGGTATGAATCGCACCGATCATAGTCACTGCGTAAAAGGCCACGATATGCTGCAGAGAGTTGGGAAGCATCGTGGCAACTACATCACCCTTACCGATACCAAGACCCTTGAGCATGGCCGCATATCGGCAGATCAGGTCATCTAAATCCCGGTAGGAGATTTTTTTGTCTGAAAAGATGACGGCGGTGTTATCGGGATGGCTTTGGGCGGTATTGCGAAACAACTGGTAGACAGATACCATGGGAATGAGGGGGAGGGGCTCCATAAACCAGCTCGGATGACTGATTACATAGGCATCCTTCGGAGAATAGTCCTGACCTTCTTCAAGCCAGTTGTCCGGGTATCCAAGGTTTTGGTAGCAATCAATCAGTGTTTTATCAAAAAAGTCAGCGCCTGCCTGAAAACGCGGGGGCATTATATTTTTCATTGAATTTCTCCTTTTGGTAAGGCGGGAGGATGAATTTCACCCAGTGCCATACGGGCAAGATCTCCCAGAAATATCAGGGGACGTTTTTTCACCGGACAGTCTCCGCACAAATCACAGCGTTCTTTATGGAACATTTTTAGCTTCTCCGGGCCAGTTTTTTTTGAGAATATGATCAATAAAAACTGCTTTTTAAATTATTATAATTACCCGTAAAAGACCAAAGTGTCAATCCGGTTTGGCTGAAATTAAGAATAATCATGAAACAGCACAAAAAACCAGGGCCAAAGAGTCGTATGATGACCTGTGAACTTTGAAATCAGAGGTTGGGTCTATTGATTGATTGAATGCCAGCGTCTGGTTTTTAACCTTGACGCTTTTTTGCAGATAACCTAAAGATAATTAAGCAATTTAAAATATAAACCAAGCACAATTCAGCTAAAAATTTGCTATAGCAAAGTGTTTTTTCTTTATAAAATACCATGAACAATCGAATCGTCACCAGTAATATCATCCTGTACTGTAAGCATTGGCCGGAAACGCTTGCTTTTTACCGTGATGAATTGAAACTGCCGATTCATTTTTCCAATTCATGGTTTGTTGAATTTATAATTGCCGATAATGCCCGTTTAAGTGTGGCAAATGAAGACCATGCCTCGATAAAGAGCAGTTCAGGCGCAGGAATTACATTGTCTTTTGAAGTGGCGGATATTGAACTAGAGCGGGATCTGCTCCTGGAAAAAGGCTTATTGCCTGGTTTGATAAAAGACCATGCCTGGAACGCACGTGTGTTTTATATCCTGGATCCGGAAGGCCACCGGATAGAGTTCTGGCAGAAAACAGTCAAAAAAGAATAATGAAAGTATGGCGCAATGAAAAACCGCATAGAACTTGATTTCGGAGACTTTGTGTTGGAAGCAGAACTTTTTGATGCGCAGATTGCAAAGAAATTTGCACAACACCTGCCGTATCAGGTTAACCTGACGCACTGGGGAAACGAGCTTTACGGGTCTATTGAAGCAAAATTGGGTGAAAAAGACCTGGGCGAAGACAATCCGGTACCGGACATCCCGCCCGGCGGCATTGCCTATACAAATCAGGGAAATTATGTGTGTATTTTTTTCGGTCAGCAACCGGCATGGTCGGTTGAATATATCGGTCAGATCATTGATGACCAGTGGGAAAAACTTGTTGCCAATCCCGCGCAGACTTCAGTGGAAATCCGGTTGAAATAATTAAGAATTATTCCGGATAAACCAGGCGGACAGTGGGAAAATACGTTTGATACCTTGTAATGTCTCTTGTAATTAATTCCAGGCCGAGAACTGCCGCCTGAGCGCCGATGTAAAAATCAGGAAGCGGTGAAACTTTTGTTCCTTCGTTTTTTCGGTATGTTAAAAAGGCTTTTCCCGCTAAAAACAACGCCTCTTTCGAAAGTTGCACCGTCTTAAAGCCGCTATTTATAACGGCGTATTCCAAATCCTCAATACGTTCAAAACCAATCGATATCTCTGTGTAAATTATCGGGTTAATATATAGTGTTGAATTCTCAGAATACCTCTCCAATGTGGATTCAGACCAGTCCGCCCATTTGGGGTCATCAAGAAAAACATCAAGAATGACATTCGAATCAACGAAGATGCCTTTCATTTGGCTCCTCGGGTAAGGGCCATGATTTCATCCGTTGTCATTTTAATTTTTGAAATTCCTCTCAAGTTTCTGAATCTGCGGCTTGTAATATCAGGACCTTTTTTTTTTACTAAATAAACCCGGTCATTTTCTTCAATAAAATCAACTTCCGTTGCAGGCGTAATCCCCAGTTTTTCCCGGATAACCTGCGGTATGGTTACCTGGCCTTTTATTGTCACTTTCATAACTTTTTCTCCAGTAAGATATATTACTGGTAATGGTATTACTTTAGGGTGAAAAAGTCAATGGGTAATTCTGCTTAGCGAATCAGCACGTTATACTTATTATTTAGTTCCGGGGTTTATTTTGATTTGTTCAGGCAGCATTTTTTGTATTTTTTACCGCTTCCGCAAGGACACGTTGGGCGGTTTAAACACCATTAAAAATAAATTTACATCTTATGCATATATATAAATAACGCATACATTGTATAAAAAAGTTAAAAAAAACCAGAAAAATTCCACCATATATAAAACCTTTTATAAAAAAAGGTAATACAATCAGAAATAATAATATTGGTACATAATTGAACATCCCAATTATTTTTACATTATCTCCTTCTTGGTCGTATGTCATTAAACTATGCATAATTGGTAAATAAAAAGATGGAAACCATAGCCTTTCTCTGAAGGCACATTGGTTAGTACCAATTGTTTTAAGAGCGATAGCCGGAATTAATGGGAAGCCTCCCAAGATGTCAATTAAACCTTTAAATTCCTTTTCAAGCTTTTCTATTGGAAAAACAAAGTTGTCTTGTTTTATTTTAATTTTGAAATAAAAATATGGGATGCCATATTCAAAATATCTTTTGAGCCAGAATGAATGACAAGCATATTCAAAAAGGCAAGCAGAAATAATTAATAAAAATATATGTGGAAAGTAATGAATAATTTCTGTTCCCATTTTCTTTAATATATTACGCCCAACGGTCTTTTCACAGGCGCCGGCTTTTTGGCGTCCTGTGCAAAAGTGGGTTATGTTTTTAATAGTTGCCTAAATCTTCGGGCTTTAAATTTTTCTTGGCATTGTCTGTAAGCATGCTGATCAATGGGCTATATTTTTCCCTAATGATTCCATTTGGCAACTCATTCTTCATTTTATTCAAACAATCCAACAGAACCATTTGTTCCTTATCGGATTTATACAAAATCTTAGGATCGACAATTATATAACCATCAATGTCTTTTCTGAAATTTCGTATTAGATGATCAATCATTGTGCTTCTTTTTATTTCGCTAATATTTTTCAATACTTTATTGAGGCTTGATGAGACAACGACTCTAGAAATTTTTGCTACTTCTGACTCAAGGCGGTATGCGTTAATAAAAGCAGGGCCAATCAGTTCGTTTTCATCCCAGTAAATATCTCCAAAATCAATAGCCCCTCGTACAGTGTAACCATTATGAATAAATGTAGTCCACACATGCAATAAGTTGCTCAAAATAACCTCTAGACCAAGAGCAAGATCGCCAATCATAATTTCGTCATTAAAACCAAAACAAATTGTAACGCTGTCTGAAATCGTATTTACACGACAGGCGTAAGTACGGCGTGTGGTACTGCCATCCATATCATCAATCTGATTAAATCCAGGCATTCTTTTCTTGATCGATAGTATTTTATCAAGAGGATTGGATGATTGGCTCTTCCAATTTTTCAATATGTCATTTGAGAAACCAAGAACGTCAATAAAACAGACGTAACCTACTCCTTTAAAGCTTTTAACATTGCCTAATATCATTGGATTATTCTCGCGAAAACATAACAATTATTAGAACGCGATTTCGCGTGTTATCACATTCTGAATATTTAATTTATTGATAATATATTTAAATATTTATATTAAAAAATAGCAGATATTGAATTGTGTAAACAAGCATTTTTTGAACATCCAACATCCAACATCCAACGTTGAACATCGAATGATGAAATCGCTTCGCTCTGCCAGTTTTAAGTTAATAAAAACAGGCCCAATACCTTATTCAAAATTCGATGTTGAGCGTTCGATGTTCGATGTTCATTTTTTATCGTTTTTATCTTTTTTCCAGTACCTCAGTTTCAAGGTTTTCAAGTTTGCTGCATATGCAAGAAAAATACCGATCCGCTATATCAGGCTGTTGCAAAACTATTGCGTTTGCCACTACGGCGTTAAAATTCTCCTCAAAATACTCATTTATAGACATAAACTCCGCTTTTTCGTCGAATTTTGCCTTGTATTGGCGGCGCTCATAACGTTTTTCAACAACCTGTTCGTTCGCTATGCGGGGCGGTATTTGACGCAGTAGATGCGGTGAAATTGGAAATCGTATGGTCAGAGTGTTTTCTTAAATGCCTCCACCGCCTTGTAAGCCGTGGCAATGCACAATCCCGCTCCGCATTTCTGCCGCATCCAGTCCTGGTGTGCCAGGATGGAGCCTGCGGCAAACAGATTTTCATAAACCGGTTGGCCGGCCAAGTCTGTGGGCCGGAATGAATCATCAATTTCAAGGCCGGCCTGGCTGATTTGATGGCCTTTGGGGTCAAAGAAATCGGTCTGGTGCCAGAGCGCCCGGTCTTCGGGCTGAAATACCGGCAGGTTAAAAAGGGGTTCGCGGATTTTTTTCCGCCCGGCATACAGTCCCATTCCCAGAAAACGTCCGCCCGCCAGGATCACGCCGTCTGTTTCAATCTTCTGCTCTGTTTTGTTACTGCCCTGGTCACCGATGCTTAAGGCAAATTTTCCGTTGTTTTGTCGTTCTGCAAACAGAACCCTTTTTTGCGGGATTAATCGAACCCCTTTGCCTGCAAGGAATCCTTCCAAAGCCTCTTTTAAGCGGATGCCGGGAACCGACGGCGGAATAGTCGGGATCTCAAAAATATCTATTCCCAGCAGTTCTTCCAGATGGTTTCTCACCTGCCGGGGTTTGTAGATGCCCAGAATCGCCGGAAGTCCCAATGACTTTGCATCGGCAAGATGGGGGCGGATGGCATCGGCAAGCTTAATCCGGTTTTCTTCCACTTCCAGCGATCGGGCCATTTGTTCGGGATACAGGTCAGATGAAGCGCCGACAGACGGAAAAGATATGCGCAGCGGACGGATTTTCGGCCATCGGGGCATCAGCATATCTGCGATCTGTTTGGCACTGAATGCCTTTAATCCCACGAAATCAACAATCAGGCAGGAATGTCTTTCTTTGAGGGCGACGGCACCGGCCCACATGGATCTGGGTACCGCATATGTCCGTTTCACCGTGCCCACCGGCGTGATGACTTCAGTATTTTGATTTTTGTTAAACATGTAAGGACGTTCCGCCGCTTTCATGAAATCCAGAAACTGGGTCATTGCCGTTTCAATTTCAGTTTTACGCAAGCGGGCATAAGGGTGTTTGGGGTTATCCGTCACCAACTGATCAATGGCCTGCCACGGGTTGTTCCAGGATAGTTGTGTGTCAATGGGATGGATTCCCATCAGGTCAAAAAACCCGCTGGAATAGATTATTCCGCTGTTTACTCCAATTTGAATGGTGTCAATCTTATTTTGGGAGGCAAAGCAGGCGGCGGCCATACCGGCCATGCCGGTGCCGATGATGGTGAGTTTGCAGTGGTTTGTTTTTATATTTGTCATTATATCTCTTTCTATCTTTATTGGGTCAGCTCAAGGCCGAAAAATCCGCAATGCATGGCTTCCTGAAGTTCCGCCTGCACCACAGGCGTGTCCCACAGCAGGCAGCGCTGACCTTTCCATCGTTCATTGATGAAAGAATGAATTTCAGATGCTCCCTGGTCCGCTGACAACAGATCCCGATCATATAAAAAAGCGGCGATCCTTAAGCTGCAGAAGTTCCCCTGGCAGGAGCCCTTGCCGATCCGGCTGCGCTTGCCGATTCCTTTTAAATCCGCCTGCTGGTCGAATATATCAAAATAATCAACAATTTCTTCAATGGCACTTTGCGGGACCATTTCACATTCACACAGCAGCAAATCATCCTTGTCATGTCCCTTGAACCAGTTTTTCGGGGAAAAACCCGGAACCGCCCATCGGGTTTCATGGGCCGAGATCAGCGGAACCCTCCGCGTCTGACAAGGGGCGGAAACGCCGATTCTGCGGCAGACCAGGTCTGATGTTTTTTCCGCCATCAGGCGGAAGGTGGTCAGTTTGCCGCCGGTAATGGTAATAAAATTTTCAATGCCGTCTCTGGCATGATCCACCAGGTCAAAGCCGCGGGTCACTGACCGGTCATCGCCTTTTCCGCCGCCGCCCAGCAGCGGCCGGACGCCGGAGTAAGCCCGGATATAGCGGGTTGTTTCCAGCCCGGGCATCATTGTTGCGCCTTCATCGACAATCCGGTCCACTTCGGCAACGGTCGGCCGGATTTTATCCAATGAATCCATTCGAAGAGAGGTCGTGCCGAGAATGGAAACCGTGCCGCCGGGGACCAGGATGTCCGCATCTCCCGGGGGTCGGAGCCGGTTGACGACACGTTGGGTGACCCGGCTGTGAGTGATCAGGAGTGTGCCTTTGGAATAAATCAGATCTATGTCCGCCCCGGCCAGGGCGGCCACCTGTCCGGCCCAGGCACCGGTGGCATTCACAACAATGTCTGCTTCAATGGATAATTCGTTGCCTGTGGTTTTATTGACCAGATCGACGCTTTCGATGTTATTGCCTTGTTTATTAAACCTGACGACTTTTGAATGCCTTAAAAATTTGCATCCGAGTTTCTGGGCGTCGGTAATATTTTCAAGTACCAGCTTGAACGGGTCAACAGACGCGTCTTCAACCGCATATGCGGCAATGGTTTTATCAGACAGGGCCGGCTCGGCTTCTTTGGCTTCGGCAATGTCCATGGGGCAGCAGGGGATGCCGGCTTTATCACAATGGCTTTGAAAATCCGCGATAAATTTTTCATCGTCACCTTCCACCGCAACAAACATTCCGCCGGTTTCTTCAATACAATCCGGGGCCAGTTGTTTTAGGAGTCTGTTTTCGTCCCGGCATTCTTTTGCGGATTCGGGATCGTTGGAAACGTATCGGGCCCCGCTGTGGAGCAGGCCGTGATTGGCGCCGGACGCACCGGCATTAATGTCTTTTTTCTCCACCAGGATGCATTTGACCCCCCGAAGCGACAGGTCCCGGGCCACACCCGTACCGGTAGCGCCGCCGCCGATAATCAATACTTGTGTTTTTAATTTTTTTTTCAAAGAAGATCCCCTGTACGAATTCATTTGTTTGGGTTACCAATTCATTTTGGACCTGAATAAAATTTATATTAAGTTATCAGAAAGTCATCATTTTTAGAACCAATATTTGCGGCTTTGTTCCGCCGGTCCAACGGCGGCAGTTTGGGTTTTAATATCAGCACCAGCGGCGGCAGCACGAAGAAATCTCCGATCAGGGCAAATACCATTGAAAAAGCGGTCAAAACGCCGAACATCTGGGTGGGAATTATACTGCCGAACATCAGTACCATAAATCCGGAAAAGAGCAAAAACGTTGTGATGACAATCGGTTTTCCCACATCTAAAAATGTCTGAACAATGGCGGCCGTCGTATCGGTATGAATCCCGCTGTTTCTTCTCAGCCAGCTGACAAAATGGATGGTATCGTCAACGGCAATGCCGATGGTAACGCTGGCGATCATGGTAGTTGCCACATCCAAAGGAATACCGAACCAGCCCATAATGCCCAGTGTCAGGGCAATGGGAAAAAGATTCGGGATCATGGCCAGGGCAGCCAGCCAGAGATTTCGGCAGACGGCGATCATCATCAGGAAAATGATTGTAAACGCGATAAAAAAGCTTCTGATCTGGCTTTCCTGAAGATGTTTGTCCATGGTCAGGTACAGGGAGGACAGGCCGGTGATGTGAAAAGAAAAATCCGATTTTAATTCTTGTCTGAGGTATTCGGTTACTGCGGCATGGAGAAGATAACCGGATTCATTGGATTCCCAGATGGTGTTGAACGTTACGCAGATTTGTCTGTGATCCGGCGATATGATCCGTTCAAGGACATCAGGATCTCCCAGTTCAAATGCGTCGGCAATATCTGAGCGTAAATCCGGGATGCGGTAGAAATCAGGGTCATTGCTGTTAAAGGCCTGGTTGAATTCCTTGATATATTCAACAATTGAAAAAACGCTGGTAATTCCCTCGTTTTCGTTTAAAAACTTATTTTCCAATTTTTCAGCAAGTTTGACGGCATCCGGATCTGAAAAATCAATATCTTTTTCCGCCCGGATGACAACGATAAAGGGAATGGTGCCGCCGAAGTTTTCTTCAATCACCAGCAGGTCGGATTTGATTTGATTGGTGTCCGGCAGATAATGAAACGTGTTGGTTTCAAACTTGATACGCATGATACCGGCAGCCGAGATGATCAGAATCGCAATAAACAGGATGAAAAGGGCTGTCTTCCGGCGGGTGGCAATCCGGGCGCAAGCGGTCAATGCCCGTGTGAAACAATCCGGTTGTATGTTTGGTTGAACATTTGGCTGAATGCCTGGCCGATTTTCAGTTTTAAAGGATTTGAGAGCTTTTGTAAGGGATTTTTGAATCAAAACCATCAGGGCCGGCATGGTGGTCACGGACAGGAAAAAAGCAAAAATAACGCTGATTGCCGTAAACAGTCCGAGCATGGCAACCGGCCGGATATCACTGGTGTAAAAGGAAAAAAAACCGGCACCGGTAGTCAGGCTGGTGAAGAGACAGGGAAACCAGATCTGGCGGATGGTATGTTTGATTGCCGGAATTGTTTCAAGATCCGTTTTCTGGCCGGTTTTCTTTAAGTGTGAAAGGATATGCACAGAGTCGGCAATGGCAATGGCAAGGAGGATTGCGCCCATGGCATTGGTGATGATGTTGAATGTTTCACCGCAAAAGACAAAAAAACCCACTCCCCACAGCAGGATTACAATCAGGTTGATCTGGCATAATACAGCTAATGTAATCCGGCGAAACAGAATCAGGATGAACACCATGATCAGGATGATAATCACCGGCACAAACAGGTTGAAGTCTCTTTCGGAAAGCCGGTTCATTTCAACTTCCACCAAAGAGGATCCGGAACAATGGACGGTGAATTGTTTGCCGGCGATCAGCTGAGCGGTTTCTGTCATCAAAATCACCGCGTTGCGTTTTTCTTTTTCTCCCAGCTTCTCAAGCTCCACATGCAGGGCTGTCATGCTGCCGGACTTTGAAATCAGGTGTTCGCGGACAAATTTGTTTTCAAACGCCCGGTGTTTTGCAAACTGAATCTGTTCGGCGGTCAGTTCTCCATCGGGTATGATTTTACGGAGTTCGACATAATCTTTTTCACCGTAAAATTCTTCCACATTGGTCAGGCTGAGCACCCGTTCAATTCCGTTAATTCTCTCTAAGGCATCGGTGAGCGCACGAATAGCAGCAAAACTTTGGTTTGAAAAAACGGATTCACTTTCCAGGGCAATGATTCCGTATTCTTCATTGCCGTAGGTTTCCTGAAATTTTTCATATGCGGTAAACAGCGGATCATCATCTTCAAAAAAAATTTCAATATGATTGTTATGGGACTGCTGGAAATATTGCCAGGTGAAAAAAAGAGTGAAACCGGCAATGATTACAAGGGTAATTGCCCAATAGCGGATAATTGTCCGGATGAATTTATCAACAAAAGTCATTTTTATCGCTTTGTTTCCGATTTATCACTTAGTTCCTGACTCGGGCGGATGAATAGGGCGGGTTTATTTGAAATATCGTAAATAATGCCCGTTTACCTGCTGGGTGTAAATCGTTAAAGAAATGATGTGATGTTAGCATTTTTTCAATGATGGTGCTACTTTATTTGACAATTGAATATATTGTCTCAGGCTCGATCCGGTTTTTCCCCTTTGGTTTTTTTCTTTTGCCAAATTTTTGTCCCTTATTTATGATGAATCATCTTGATGAACTCGTAAAAAGTAGCCCGGATGGCTAAGTAAAAATTCCATATACAAGGCGTAGTGGTTTTTCAGATTTAAGATAATACATGTAGTATATTGAAAAGCTGAAAAACCTCTACAACGCCGTAGATGGGACTTTTTACGACGCCATCATCTTTTTGTCTTTAAAAGGGTGTCTTATTATGCGCCAAACTCCCCAAAGCTATCATCAGGCCACCAGTTATGACCGGTATGCCATGGAACCCCATGCCATGGACTGGGCCAGTCAGCCGGATCCGTACAAGTCTTATACGGGCCTTTACGGTGTCAAATTACCGGAGATCCAGGACCTTTTTGATAAGGACCTCTATGATCAGAGTCTTCAAACCGTTTATGATACCGGCCGGTTAAAAAAAACAGAGAATGCCCCTTCACTGGAAACGCTGTCAACAGTCTGCATGCTGGCGGTTGGCCTGACCGCCCGTTCCCGACAGGGCGGTGGATATTTTTATTACCGAAGCGCGCCGTCGGCCGGGGCGCTGTATCCGAATGAAATGTATTTTGCCGCCTTTGACAGTCAAGCGCTGCCGGCCGGTATCTACCACTGCGGGGGTCATAACCGGGTCTTAACCCGGCTTCGGGACGGTAATTTTGCAACGCAGATGCAGGCAATTGTTCCCGGACTGGCACCGGATTCAGCCGGAGTGTTTATTGTTTCCGGTATCTTTTTCAGAAGCGCATGGAAATACCGGAAGCGGGCATACCGTTATGTGCTGTTGGACGCAGGTCATCTGGTTGAAAATTTGCGGCTGGCGATATCCGCTGCCGGTTATGCGTGCCGCCTGCATCATGCGGTTGACGATCGGAAATCAGATGAATTGCTGGGCCTGGATGAACACAGGGAGGGAAGTGTCTGCTGTGTCAGTATTGCCGGCGGCAAAGCAGAGAGCTTTACCCATGAAGCCAAACTTGAAAAACTCCCTGAAAAAATTCAGGCGGCCAGTTGTGTGTCTTCTGCTGAAGTCGTTTATTCTGAAATCACAGAAATTCATGAAGCTTCAAAAACGATCATGGAATCTGATTCAGCAGAAGAGGCTATGATTAGCGGCCTTGGCATATGCCCCCCGGCCGGCTATTCGTTGTTTACGGATTTACAGAAACATACGGCAATCCTGAATTATTCGGAAGCCGTTTTTCAGCGACGGTCGAAACGAAATTTTATTCCAAAATCCATTGAAAACAATCAATTGAGTTATATCCTCACGTTGCTGTGCCGGGCTTCCGGGCAAATTGACGAAAATCCGGAGATTCCATCATCTGTATGCATCGGGTTTTTAGCCGGCAATGTAAACGGCGTTGAGCCGGGATTTTACCTGCTGGATCCGGTTGCCCCAAAAATCGGCAGGGTCTTTTCCGGCAATGCAATTGAAACGATGACGTCCGTTTGCCTGGACCAGGCATGGCTCAAGCATGCGGCAGTTCATTTTGTGTTTATGAGTAATCTGGAGATACTGGAGAAAAAATGGGGTGCCCGGGGCTACCGCTATGCCATGATGACCGCCGGTCGCCTGGGGCATGCGGTATACCTCGGGGCGGCTTCTCTGGGATTGGGGTGTTGCGGTATCGGGGCGCTTTATGATAATGAGGCCAGGCAGCTGCTGGGATTAAATGATCAATCGGCATTGCTGTATTTAGTCGCCGCCGGAAATACAAAATAGGTAAGAGTTAACAGGGCACCGCATCGGCTTTCTTGTCGAGCACTTGAAGTATAAACAATGGCGTCGCCAAAAGTCCCATCTGCTGCGTTGTTGTGTTTTTTCAGTCACTCAAGATACGACTTGTATAATTTTGCGTCTGAAAAAACACTACGCCTTGTATATGAGACTTTTAACTTAGCCATTCTGTCATTTTTACGGTATTTTATTTTGGAGACAATGGAATTATACGCATGCAGATTGACATAAATAAAAAACTGAAACAGTTAAAAACGGACGGCCGGAAAATTATCGGCTGTTTTCCCCTGTATCCTCCGCTGGAATTGTTTTATGCCATGGATCTGGTGCCGGTGGTGTTGTGGGGGCTTCGGGGGACGATCACGGATACCGTGGAAAGTGACCGGCACCTTCAAAACTATACATGCTCGGTGGCCCGGCATTTAACGGAGTTCGTTTTATCGGACGGCAACGGCATTCTGGATGGCCTGTTCATGTACAATGCCTGCGATACATTAAGGAATCTGCCGGAAATCATTGAAAAAGGATCGGAAAAAAACGGCCAGGCCCTGCCGTTGATTAAAGTGCATATTCCCATGGTGTTGCCCGCGCAGACGGATGTGGCTGCGTATTTTAAAAATGAAATTAATCACCTGATCAAAGAACTCGAAGATCGGTTTGATGTTTCATTTTCAACGGATAAATTTGTGGAAGCGGTAAAAATAATCAGCCATGTCAGAAATCTGATGGCCCAGGCGGAAAACAGGGTGACACAGGGGCATTTGAGTTTTTTAAATTTTTCCGCCGCAATGCACGAATGCTGGTTTTCAACGGTTGAGGAACAGATTCAAATTCTGGAGTCTTTAATCGGGAAGCTGTCAGGTGAACCCGTATATTCAGCGGATAAAGACAATCGGCATGGTGTTATCCTGAGCGGGATCCTGCCGCCGCCGTCATCTGTCATTAATTCCATTGAGTCCTCCGGATTACGGGTGGTCGGAAATGATATCGCGTCTCTGGGGCGTTCATATGCCAGTATGCCGGAAATCAGGGAAGATCCGGCTGCTTATTTTCTGGATTTTTACTATCAGCATTTCCCGTGCCCCACGCTGCTGTATACCGGGGACCGGCGGACCACTTCGTTGTTTCACCTGGTGGAAAAAACAGGGGCAGCGGGTGTGATTTTTGTGGGGGAAAAATTCTGCGAGTATGAGTATTTTGAGTTTCCGTACCTGGTGCAGCAGCTGAAAGACCAAGGAATTAAAACTTTGGAAATTGAAATTGCCATTGAAGATGACGCGCAGACATCCGCGCATAACGCAAGGATCAGTGCGTTTGCGGAACTTCTTAAAAGCAATGTATGAGAAAACAGGAGAGCGCTCTTCATGCCGGAAAAAGTAAAGTCGGGAAAAGGTAAAACCAGTGCCGGCAGGCATTTGACCAGGGTGGTGGGTGATGCTTACATGGACCTGCATGCCAAAGCGGCCCAGGGCGCATTTGTCGTGTGGATTGCCATTAATGTGCCGGCCGAACTGTTTCTCGGATTTGAAAATGTGGTCTACGGGGTGCCGTCGGTGATGATTGATGCAGATCACGCGGATGCCCGAAAGTACAGCAAAGGATCCACATTCACAAGGCTTGAGGCATTGCTTGAACAGATTGAGGCAAAGCGGGCGGCTTAAACTTAATGGTTTCGTGAAAAATATTTCATTGCGTTTTGTGCTAGTATATCAATAAATAATTTCAGCAAAGGCCGGGTTTCTTACCCGGCAATTAACGGATGACATTTTTCGGGAATGGAATCCCGACCTGCAATTTGTTTCATCGTCAATCATCTGTGATTAAGATTTTGTTTTAAGAAAAGTTAAAATGAAAGGAGTTTTTTATGAAACTGATAAGATTTTTTGTTTTGCTGGCGGTTGTGTCACTTTTGAGCGGCTGCGTGTTGACAAAAATTTTAACGGTCCCCATGCGGGTGGGGGGAGCGGTTATTTCGATTGTGCCTGTTTTAGGCAATCCGGCACATGATTCCATTGATGCGGCTGCCGCAACTGTTGATAAAGTTCCTATTTAATTGACACGGATGAAAGGTTGAAGGTTTTTTATGAAGAAAGATAAGCCGGAAAACATCACGATGGTCGGCATACAGCAAGCGCCCGTTGAGTTGTACAAAATACTTAAAATGGAAAATCTGGTGGCCAGCGGCGGAGAGGCAAAATTTGTGATTGCCGATGGTCTGGTGTCGTTAAACGGTGAAATTGAAACCCGTAAACGGAAAAAAATATTTCCCGGCGATGTGGTGGAATTTGCAGGAAACCGGCTTAAGGTTGTTTTGGCAGGTGAGTGAAAAACTATTGCGCGGGGCCATACTGAGTGAAATTCGGCTCAAAATGCTCATTTATAGATATAAACTCTGCATTTTCGTTACAGCTGATAAAGGTTATTGCCAACAATTATATTATAGGGGATTTCATTGAAAATAAATGGGCATAATGCAGGGAGAGGGGGCTGGTTATCTTATGATCCGTAAGGCCTTTTGGATGGACAAGGATTACAAAGACGCGGGACTATTGACAGGGCACGCTTCTGGTAATTTCCGCAATAGTGTCGATTTTATCTAATATGGTTTCCTGCGGTAAAGGATCATTAAATATTTTTTTCAATATCTGAAAAATCTTAGATCATGACACTGTTGGAAATAATCCCAACTTATATTTAGTGAATGGGTTCAACCAAAACATTTTTTCCATGCAGGACAGATCCCACATAAAATTAAAAATTATTTTTATACCTTTTACTTTATTCGTGTTGATTTAGTCTATAAATAAAATATGTTATATTTATAAATTCGTAATCTCCATTTTCATAACACACTTAGTTCCTTTTTTCTTGACATGCAATTTCCTTTTTGAAAATTATTTTAGCATAGAAATTAACCTTTTTACCCCTAAAACTCTTCCCTGATGCAGTACGTCATCTCCTTTCCGATTGAGCCGCTTTTATAAAAACCAAACCTGTTGTGAAGCAGGGACGGAAAATCACGGGTCTTTAATAAAGACTGAGATTCAGCTGTTTCCAAACCTAATCATATTGCGGAAAAGACAGCCGGGTTGCCGAGTGTGACATCGTCAAAGTCACATAAGGTGAAGCCCGGCTTTTTTGACTGGCTTTGAGAAAATAATAATTCACATTTTAGTTATAGCGATGGGGTGTAAATCTCACTCTATCAAAATGAAACTTCAATCAAGGTGAGGAGGTAGTCATGATATTTTTAAATCATTACCGTATTAAAGAAGGCAAGCGCGATGAAGTAATCAAAAGAAGACTGGAAATCGGACGAAAAGAACCTGAAGGAACTAAAATCATAGGAGAATGGTCAGCCTATGAAGGAAACAGAGGTTTTCTTATTTTTGAAACTGATAAACCGGATTTTTCATGGACAATGACCTGGAGCGATCTGCTGGATATGGAGATTGTACCACTTTTTGACACTGATAAAGATGTGATGAAACTTCTTAAGTAAAATTCTGCAGCCTGAGTTCCAGAGTTTTCATGGATCACTTTTCCGCAGTTGCCGGGCAAGAAAAGTATTAATGATTAGGCTTATTAAAGCGTTGTTAAAAAATCTCTAAACAAAGGCCATAGAAGGCATTTTATTGTCTGTAGGCTTCATTTTTAAATTTTCTTCAAGCGGCCACAATTCTCTGAAAGAGAGGGTAAAGATTAACAGCGTAATTGGATAATAGGGCTAAAAAGCTTGTAGCAAAATCGTGAGCTATTCATGCATTAATCTTAATTTTTGGGCTTTGATCCATGCAATGTCCAACATGTGACGCAGAGACAACTGGTAAGAGTAACTTCTGCGGTAATTGCGGTGCAACGACAGTTGCTATCTGTCCTGACTGCCAGGCAGAGAATCCGCCGAATGATATATTCTGCGGGGACTGCGGTTGCGATTTAAGCGCGACCGCCATGAGAATCCTGTCCACGCCTCCCTCCATAGAAATCCCAATCAGGACCCATCGTTTATCCGGGCTTCGTGCAAAACTCGTTGGCCGCACAACAGAAATGACACAATTGAAGGAAGCGGTTGAGCATCTCAAGCAGGGCAGGACTTCGATATTTTCCATTGCAGGCGATGCCGGTACCGGGAAAAGCCGTTTGCTGGAAGAATTCAGAGGCACACTCGATCTTCATGCTATCCAATGGCGGGAAGGCCATGCCTACGATTACACCCGGAATATTCCCTACTTTCCTCTCATCGATCTGCTCAACCGTGCTTGGCAGGTCCGGGAAGGAGACTCACCCGGCCAGGTTAAACAGAAGATAGAGACCGGCGCAGCGGCGATAATCGGTGAACGACCGGACCTCATCCCCTATATCGGGAATCTCTATTCACTCAGTTACCGGGAAACAGAAGATTTCAACCCTGAGTCCTGGAAGGCCAGGCTGCATGAGGCGATTCAGCTCATCCTGGCAAACCTCTGCAAGCACAGACCCACGATTGTCTGTATCGAGGACCTGCACTGGGCGGATCCTTCCTCGATTGAACTTCTGAGAAACACGCTGATTAATCTCAAATATCCGGTGCTCTTGATCTGCATTTACCGTCCCAGTTTCAGTCTCTTTACCAGTCATCAGATAACCGGCATTGAATCCTACAATGAGATATTGCTCCATGACCTGAGCCCCATCGATGCCCAGGGCATGGTGGAATCCCTTCTCAGGACAGAGAATATTCCATCAATCCTGAGGTCGTTTATCCGGGAGAAGGTGGAAGGAAACCCTTTCTACATAGAAGAGATCATCAATTCGCTCATTGAAACGGAAGTATTGATAAGAGATGACGGTTCCTGGAGAATCAAGCGAAAATTGACGGAAAAAGACGTCCCCGGAACGGTGTACGGGATTATCACGGCACGATTGGGGCGCCTGGAGAGAAAAACAAGGCATATACTCCAGGAGGCGTCTGTTATCGGCAGGTCATTTCGCTATAAGATATTGAGAAAAATATCGGAACGTAAGGGCAAGATTGATGAAAGCCTTATCAATCTTGAACGTGTCGACCTGATCCGCACACGGTCATTCCAGCCTGACCTGGAATACATTTTCAAACATGCCCTTACGCAGGAAGTGGTTTACAACGGCCTGTTAAAAACAGAACGCCGGCAGATTCATGAAAAGATCGGTTTTGCCGTGGAAGAACTGTTCCATGACCGCCTTCATGAGTTCGATGAAACCCTGGCCTATCACTTCAAAGAAGGGCAGTCCCTCCAAAAGGCGGTCGAATATCTCATAAAATCGGGGGAAAAGAGTACCCAGCGATATTCTCTGGAGGAGTCACATCTCTACTATCAGGAGGCATTTAATCTGATCAGCAGCAAGTCTGACCGATCAATTGCTGAACATGAACTACTAATTGACATTCTCAACAACTGGTCGCTGGTACAGTACTTAAGAGGTCATTTTAAAGATCTGCAGAATCGACTTCTCCAATACAAAGATGCCGCCGAATCAATACCCGACAAAGCCAAAATCGGAATGTTCTATGGATGGATTGGTTTGGCTCTGCATCAACTGGAAATATATGCCGATGCATATAATTATTTCAAGAAATCACTCAGCATTGGTGAAGAAGTGAAGAATGAACGTATTATCGGCTACGCCTGTACTTTCCTTATTTGGACATGCACGGAATTCGGCCGATTCAATGAAGCGGCTCTCCATGGGAGACGTGCCCTTGAATTATCAAAAAAGTTTCAGTCGGATCATATGATTTTTGCAGTATCCCGGGGGGGATTGGCAAGCCTCAATTTATACAAAGGGATCAGCACTCCAAATTTTGAAATGGGAAAAGAGCTTATCGACCAAGGACGGAAACTTTCGGATGTCAGGGCAGTATTTATTGGCCATATATGTTGTGGATACGGATATTTCACCAAGGGTAATTTCCCATCAGCAGTCGAATCATTCAAACAGGCAGTTGAAATTGCCGTTGATCCTTTCTATCGCCAATGGGCTTCGCTTTGGTGTGGCTTTTGCTATCTATAGACGTTACAGGTACGGGAAGCAGAAAAAGTGTTGAAGGATGTCATATCCTTTGATGAACAATTTGGTTCCAAACCGACCGGCACAGCAGGCCGCGCATTGCTTGGTCCTATTTTGGTATTAAAGGGACAGCTGGGTCAAGGCCTGGCACTGATGGGAGAAGCGAGAAGCGAGTGGATAAGAAGCCAAAGAAAATTTACAATTGCTTTCAGTGATTACAATTTCGGTAAAATATATGCCCAGCTTGCCGGCGGCGGACAGAATGTTACGTTTTCAATAGTGGCAAAAAATATTGGATTTTTAATAAAAAATATCCCCTTTGCAGCAAGAAAAGCGGAAGCCTGTTTTCAATCGGCCATTCGCCAATGGACTGAAATCGGTTCACCGGGTTGGGTGGGTCGTGCATCGCTCGACCTGGGACGTCTTTATAAAAGAAAGGGTAGAAAGGCACAAGCCAAAAAACACATCACTGAATCCATCCGTCTCTTTGAGGAGTGTGAAGCTGACGGCTTCCTGAAACAGGCAAAGGCGGAACTGGCGTCTCTTGGATAAGCAATTGGAAGAGTGTCTGTTACGGAAAGTGGCGAATATGTCCATGAAAAGTTGGTTTTTTACGACATTATTTATGGCGGGGGTGGTCGCGGTTGCGTTGACAGCCGTTGCGGAGATCCGCGTGAGTGAATGGGAAGAAGTGAGCGGCAAAGATGGCATTGTGGGCTATACACGCATGACCTCGCTCACCGGGGTGGAGGAAGTTAAAGCCGTGGGGATGGTAGGGGCGCCGGTCGCAGTTATCGAGGCGGTTATCCGTGACGTAGAGGCCGAGACCCAGTATATGTACAAATGTGCCGAGGCCGCAGAAGTAAACCTCCCGGGACTCACTGCGACGGACGATATCGGTTATGTCTACAACAGAACCAGCATGCCCTGGCCCGTCGATGACCGGTACGTGGTGGTAAAGTCGGTAAACATGGTGGATTCAAAGACGGGGACTCTCTATGTGCGGGCGCGCGAGATGACGGCGGACTTCCCCCATGCCCCGTCCGGATTGGTGAGGATGCCGCTTTTGCGGTACATCATGATCGTGACTCCTGTCGGGGAATCGAAGTCGCAGGTGCACTACCAGGTGCTGGCGGATCCCGGGGGAAACCTCCCGGCATTTTTGGTGAATCTCTTTTCAAAGGACATGGGCGTGTATACCATCGCAGGGTTGAGAACGATAGTGAAGAAAAAGAAATACCGGAACACAAAGGCCCTTGTCACGACCACCCCGTGGACGGGAATTGATTATACCCGTCAGCTGGATCAATAGCACATCCCGCCGGCGGGTGATCAACGGCAATTATTTTTTTCACGTCCCTAAGAATAAAAGCTGAATATGTCTTACGGCGCATATGTTCGGAGAAATGCCAGCCTTTTTGCCGTCACTTCTTCATCCTGATCACATAACGGTATGATATGAAACCCCTCCTCTACCGGGAACAATTCCGCGTTGGGTATGGATTTCGCGGCATACCATGCGTGGTAAAAAGACACATCAAAATCATGAGTACCGTGGATGATCAATGTCGGCGTGGTAATCCGATCCAACGGCAGGTCTATTGGATGTTCAAGTTGTTTTAAGTCATTATCAAGTCCGGGCTTCCTCAGACTCGCGGGACTCATTGATTTGAGCAGTCCTCTTAAGATTTCTACCTTTTTAGGGTTGTCCATGATGTTGAGCAAAAGCGCCTCGACTTCTTTTTGACTCAGCGAACTTTCAGTTTTAATCAACGATTTGAATACATAACTTGATTTATGCTTTGCTAACAAATTGGTAATCCAGATTACCGGATTGTTGAACATCAGTCTGGAAAACATGATCTGCTGTTCCACATTGTGTGGGTTAATCGCATACCTTCGACTGACGGCACTTCCTAAAATAAGCGCCCAAATACGATCCGGGTGGCGGAGTGCAAATTCCAGAGCCACAGGTCCTCCGGCTGAAAGAGCAAGAACAGCCGCCGTCTCAATTTCAAGCGCATCCATCAGCATCGCGAGCGCATCAGCCTGTCCCCGAAACGTTTCTCCGACAGTTAGAGGAGTGCGAAGATAACCCGGTCGTGACCAGGCAAGGATCCTGAATCCTTTATTGTACATGTCAGGATAAACGGCATGTATCTGGTCATATCCCCCCGGCCCCCCATGAATGCCGATAAGATGATGAGTCTCTTTGCCGGAAGCAGAGTACTCGATACCACCCTTCGGGGTTTGAATTATATCGCTGCCTGGATTGCCTTTCTGATTTAATCTCTGTTTCTTCATTTTTGGAAGTTTCCGTTTTCAGTGAATCATTCCAAAATTATGTCCCATCTGAAAAAGGTATATTCGTACCCGTTCACGGGGTCAAATGTTTTAATTTTTCGCAAACCATTGGCCTGTAAGCGTTTACAGGGTGCTGCAGATGCGAGGCGCCGGGTACGAAGACGTACTTGTCGTACTTGAAGTGCCCGGGAACAAAGCAGATGCGGTGCCCTGTGAACGCTTACGTATATTCAGTGTAGCGGGATTAACTTATTGTGAGACAAATACAGGACGGATGTAAGGTGAAATATTTATTACAATAAATTGTAACAGTTCGAAATGTCAAGCTGAACGGCAACAAAGAAACTGAAAAAAACCTAACGGATGCCTCAATCCCTAAGATATTTAAATTCCAACAATATAGAAAAAAGCTCACCGCTGATTTTCGAACATTAATGCACAATGTAATAGCAATTCGGCACTCCAGTGTTCGTCTCTAATACATTTCATACTTGACCAGCCGCCCATCCAGCCCCCCGGCCAGGATCGGTTTTTTCCATGACGCTTTGAGCCCCATTTTTTTAACGTACGTCCGGTCGCCTAAATAGATAAATGCGTTGGATTGTTTGCATTTTTGTTTGAGGAAATCTCCGAGATTTTTATGAAACGCGTTAAGGTCTCGGTTTTTTCCCATCCGGATGCCGTACGGCGGATTTGCAACGATAACCTGGTTTTCGATGGGAGGCAGCAAGGAAAAATCCGACTGTGTAATGCGCACGTTTGGCCCAAAATGAAGTCCCAGCAGGTTTGTTTTTGAAATATAAACCGCCTGCTCGGAAATGTCGCTGCCGGCAATCAGCCCTTCGGGCAGTTCGCGGATATTATTATCCGCTTCTTTTTTGATCTGTTTCCATATTGCAGCGTCAAAATCAGGAAGAATTTCAAATCCGAATTTTTTTCTGAAAATGCCGGCCGGAATCCGGCAGAAATGCATTAGTGCCTCACACAAAAGTGTTCCGGAACCGCACATGGGATCATATATCGGGACGGATCCATTCCACTGGGTCAGCCGGATGATGGCCGCAGCAACCGTTTCCTGCATCGGGGCGGATACGGTTTCCTCCCGGTAGCCGCGTTTGTGAAGAGGCCCGCCGGAGGTGTCTATGCTGATCAGGGCCCGGTCATTGTTGATATAGAGGTTTAACAGGATGTCCGGATCTTCTTTTGAAACGTTGGGCCTTAAACCGGCCTTGTACAGCAAGGAATCCACTACTGCGTCTTTTAAGCACAATGACGCGTATTGTGAATGGGTAATTTTGCTGTTGGCCACATTGCCGGAGACCGCGAATGTTTTGTTTTTTGAGAAAAAGTCGCTCCACCGGATCTGTTTTGCGATCTGGTAGAGGATTTTGGTGTCCGGGCAGTCAAATGATATTATCGGTGCGAGGACTCTGGAGATCAGGCGTGATGTATAATTTATCCGGTACAGCGTTTCCTTGTCAGCTGTAAAGTATATCCCGCGGTAACCCGGTTTTACATCTTTTGCCCCGAGTTCGACGAGTTCTTTTTCTCCGATGTCTTTGATACTTTCATCTATCTGGGCAAAGTACTTGAAATCTTTAAGATATTCATAGTCCGTGATCAGGGGCTTGCCTTTTTTGCGTTTAACTTCCATGTCTTTTTATTTCTTCAAACAAGTGATAGGGTTATGTTTATTATCTTAATTGAGCGCTTGAAATATTTTAATTGTTTATTCTTAATTTTTTCAATTTGTTACACTTTCAAAAGACAATGCTGTCAATGAGCGTGATCAAATGTAAAATTTACTCTTAATCATAATCTGTTTCAGTTGAAAGAAATATTTTATTTAATGAATGGATTTTTGAGTTAATTTACTGGTTGGTGTTGCTGCTTATATTATAAGTTCAGTTATTTGTTATATATTTTAAATCAGAAAAAAGAATATGGAAAAATCAACCAAAAGCCGTTTGACGGAAAAGCAGCTGTCAGCATTTCCCGGCAATACTCTGTTTGAAAAAATTGCCCGCGCGGTCTGCCGGGCCGGGACGCTTCCCGGAAAAGAGCTGTATGAATCCTGGGAAACGGCCCGGCGGGTGCGCCGGAAATATCGGGGCGGCCGCATCATGGATCTTGCCGGCGGCCACGGCCTGCTGGCCCATATCATGCTGTTGCTGGATGATACATCGCCTGAAGCGATTGTAGCGGATTCACGTATCCCAAAAAACGCCGGCCGCCTGTCAATGTCAATCGTAGACGCATGGCCACGGCTTGCCGGCCGTATTCAATATATTGAAACAGACATCGACGACATTGATATCCTGCCGGATGATCTGGTGATGTCCGTACACGCTTGCGGCATGTTGACGGATCAGGTCATTTCCCTGGCGGTGAAAGCAGGTGCCCGAGTGGCGGTGCTGCCATGCTGTCACAATATTGAATCATCTGACACCAATGGCCTGGAAGGCTGGATCGACGGGGCGCTGGCTATTGATGTGACCCGGGCGGCAACACTCCGGTCCGCCGGATACACAGTCATGACCCGGACAATCCCTGAGGATATCACACCTAAAAATCGTCTGCTGATGGGGCATCCTGATGATTGATTCTTAATTTGATTTTTATAACGCTGTCTTGTAAAATCGAACAATCATATTCGCGGATTTTTGCAATATTTAATCTGACAGTCTCGTAAAAAGTATCCAGATGGCTAAGATAAAAGTTTCATATACAAGGCGTAGTGATTTTTCAGACAAGAAATCATATATGTAGTATCTTGAGTGGCTGAAAAATTGCTACAACGCAGTAGATGGGACTTTTTACGACGCCATCAAATTTAAATTTTAATCGTTTTCAGCGTGCAGGTTATTAAAAATGGATATTGAGTCATATACGGATAAGATTCAAAAGTTCCTGAAGATCGGCAACTACCATGCCGCATTAAACATCGCGCTTTCCGGATTAAATGAAGGCCGGCGAAAAGGCGATCAGATTGGTGTTGATAAATTTGTGAATATAATCAAAGGGATTTCGCTGACGATTGCGCATGAATTCGGTAGTCAGGCAAATTCTGTTCAGGGAAAAGGGGAGGCCGCACCTTGTTTTCTTTGCGGGGTTGCTGAAGAAAATGCCGGGTTGCTGCTGGGCGCAAGTGGTTCTATCTGTGGCAAGTGCGCGGAATATGCATACAAGTATTTTACCGATGACAATGAGATGTAACTGAAATCAACTCAAAATAATCACATCTATAAATAGCTGCTGATGAGGGGTCTTGGGGGATACGTTTTCATTTTGAGAATAACTTTCCGGCAGAATGTATTCACTCAAAAGCCGGGAAAATTCACAATCATCATAAAAACGGCTATTAAGATGGTCAACTGGCTGAATCCGTCAGTTTGTCCGCTGAATTCCGGAGCCGTTTATTTGTCTGAGGTATAGGGAGTGAGTGTTTTTGGTGTCGGGGATGACCGATATCGCGGGTTTAACAGCCCAAAACCGGATGACTATTTGATTTTTAAATATATATTGTTTTTTTAATAAAAGATTAATCACTTGACTTTTAAAAAATATCGGCTATTATGCGGTGAATTTTAACAGGCTTGCAATCAATTGAGCCTGTTGCTTTCCGGGTCAGCACCATTTTTATAGTGGCACCCGAAAGTTTGGAACAAAGAGAATTATATTAAAGGAGGGTGTTATCGTGGCGAATGGTACTGTAAAGTGGTTTAATGAAAAAAAAGGTTTTGGTTTTATTGAGAGTGAGGATGGAACAGATGTATTTGTTCATTTTTCAGGTATCAACACAACCGGTTTCAAAACGCTTAATGATGGTGATAAAGTGACTTTTACCGTTGAGGATGGCCAGAAAGGGCCTTCGGCAGTTAATGTAACTGTTGTTTAAATATACAGTAATTCAGGTATAGCAAGAGGCACCCCGTGTGGACAAAGGGGTGCCTTTTTTTATGCTTTTAAAGAGCTTCAAAACCTTCCGGTTACCATTTTTAACTCATCTTTAGTAAATCTCCAAAGCCTCCGGCATATTTCCAAAACCTCCGGTTTGTTTCCAAAACCCCGGGGTTTGTTGTAAAATAAGATTTCAAAAACTTATCTAAACTTTGCATTCTCACGGGTTCTGTTATAATATATTGCAACTTATCGAATATTTAAATCAGGGCAGCGAACAAAACACATTGAGGACGGAGATTCATGGATTCTCCTTCAAGGGGACAGTTACATAAAAACTGGCGCAGCCGCCTGTCTGAAATAATATTTGGAACAGACACGCCGGCCGGCAAAGCATTTGACGTGCTCCTGATCTGGAGCATCCTTTTCAGCATTGTTATCGTTATACTGGAGAGTGTTCACAGTATTCGCAACGTTTATGGAGGGATTCTTTACGGAATTGAATGGTTTTTTACCATTATGTTCACTATTGAATATGTTCTTCGCCTGATTAGCGTAAAGCGACCTCTCGGTTATGCCAGCAGTTTTTTCGGACTGGTGGACCTGCTGGCCATTTTGCCAACTTACCTGAGTATTCTGGTTCCCGGCAGCCAGTCCCTGCTGGCAATCCGGACATTGCGTCTTTTGCGGGTTTTCAGGGTTTTTAAACTGACCCATTATACCCGGGAAGCCCGAATTATTATGAGCGCCCTGCGGGCAAGCGGTCGGAAAATCGGTGTATTTATTTCAGCGGTTCTGGCGATTGCCGTTATCATCGGGTCGGTCATGTATGTGGTTGAAGGGGAAAAGAACGGGTTTGTCGATATCCCCACAAGCATATACTGGGCCATCGTAACGCTGACCACCGTCGGCTATGGGGATTTATCCCCTCAAACACCATTGGGAAAGGCTCTTGCCTCTTTTCTGATGATCATGGGGTATGGTATTATTGCGGTGCCGACAGGTATTGTCACAGTCGAGCTTTCCCAGACGACCCAAAATGAAGCATCTGTCCGGGAATGCCCGGGATGCAATATCAGAAGCCATGCTGCTGATGCCGAGTTCTGCCGGTGCTGCGGTGCAAAATTGTCATAAAAAATAATATGAAAGATTGTATTGATAATGGAAAATGAACAAAAAGAAAAATTCCGGCACCATATTACCGGCAAGATTCAAATCTTAAAAAAAGATATTATATCCTATACGGAATTGACCCGTCCGATTGCGCCGGATAATGCCATCGGCAGAATTTCCAGAATGGAGGCCATTAACAGCAAGAGTATTAATGAAGAGGCGCTGAGAAAAACTAAACATACATTGTCAAAGCTGGAGCATGCCTTGAAAATAATTGATGATGAGGATTTCGGGATCTGCATAGAGTGTGATAATCCCATCCCGTTTGCGCGACTGATGATCTTGCCGGAAACAAACCTGTGTGTCGGATGCGCGGAAAAATTGACCGGCTGAAAGCGGATGGGACCGTGCGGTAAATGTGGTGAAAATATTTGAAAAATAATTTTAAATAAGATTTATAATTGTGGATATGAGAATTATCGGGGATAACCCGCCCCTTAAAATAGATTGAAGACAAGGAAAACGTCATGAGCAAATTTAAAATACACCCGATTGTCATGGGAACTAAAATTTTTGACAAGGGAATGATGACGTATCAGCATGATTACGGCAAAAAATACACCATTCCCATTTACTGCTGGTATATTGAAGGCGGGGATAAAAAAATTCTGGTGGATACCGGCGAAATGAATCCCATCAAATCCGGGGACCGGGAAACAGCCATTGGCGGCAAAATTTATACGTTTGAAGAAGGGCTGGATTTGTGGGGCCTGGTGCCCGAAGATATTGACATTGTCATTCATACCCATCTTCACAACGACCACTGCGAAAATGATTATAAATGCGTAAACGCCAAATTTTATGTGCATAAAAAAGAGCTGGATCGAATTCACGACCCCCATCCCCTGGATTTCCGGTATATGGAAGATTATATCGAAGACATCGAAGACAACGGGCAGATTGTTATCGTAAGCGAAGACCGGGAAATTGTTCCGGGCATCCGGGTTATGCATACGCCGGTCCATACGGATGGCGGGCTGACCGTTATCATCGATACGGAAAAGGGAAAAGCGGTTATCACCGGGTTTTGCGTGATCATGGAAAATTTTCATCCGCCCATCGAAATAACCGCCATGGAAATGGACGTGATTCCGCCCGGCACCCATGTCAATGCCTATGAATCCTATGATATCATGTTAAAGGTCCGGGAAATGGCCGATATACTGCTGCCGCTGCATGAACCGGAGTTTGCCGGGGTAAGGGAGGTCCCGTAGATTTGATGGGGATTTCAGGCAGAAATTGAACAGCGCCCCGTGGCGTTATTGAAGTAAGCAGTTTTGTGCCCGGCATTTAGCATTTGCATTTAAATCGTATTCTATTATCCCGAAGATGCCTGTCTCTTTTTGTCACCCGATGATCAGCAGAGCGGCGAACGGAACGGCATTGAACATTAAGAAAAAAATCTTGAATACCCCGAGAAATGAATAGATCACAACATTAAAAGTCTTTCTGGGGATGGGGAACCATTTGCTTTGGGTTCGATACACCAGGTCCGGGGCAAATATGGAAAAACCGGTCCACAGAGTCAGAATGCCGCCATTTATGATTGTGCACCACATGAAGAACGTTGTGAGTGTCTGAATATCCATATGTGCTTCTTATTTGGACGTCTTTACAAAGCTGTCAAGTTAATCGTAACTCGCGCGTGTTGCTTCATCACTCATGGTCGGGGCAACCAACGGCTTCCATTCGGCGTTCGCCCATGTCCCGAGGGACGTGTGCATATCAAGATACTTTTTGGGTATCGGGTGCGTGCCGACAACGACCCTGACCCCATACCGTTTTTCAAGAAAGGCTTTGAAGGTTTCGATATGCGGACAGGGGGGATAGCCGACAACCAGGCCGGTCGCTAAATGAATAACCTGTGCGCCATTTTTCACCATTTCTTCACCCGCATATTCTATGTTGCCGCCCGGACAGCCATCACACGTTGTAAAGCCAACCAGCTCGACTTCAGTGCCGGAGTATATGTCAAAAGCCCCTTCTTTATTTTTCATCGCCCGGAGACATTTCCCACCCGCACAGCGGCGGTAGCGATCACAGATAATGATACCCACCTTAGTCATGGTATTCATTTCAGCTCCTTATCCTGTATCAATGGTTCAATTTTATTGATTTCTTCCCGGATCTCCTGTTTGAAATGATCGTTGTCTGTAAGCGGCAATGCTTTTTTATACATTTCAAGAGCGGACAGGTAGTGCTTTTGTTTCATTTTTAGCTGGGCAGTGTGATACCAGGCCTTAAAGGAGTTCTTGTCTATGGCCAGCGCACTGGACAGATAAAATTCCGAGAGATCGAGCTGATTAACTTCCAGGCAATACTCGCCCAGTCTGAAAAAAACTTCTTGCCTGCTTCCTAAGATCGAGAGGAGTCTGGTCATCCCTTCATTGTATTCCGCCGTCCGGCCGGTTAAATTGCAGCCCGCCGTTGCGATGATATTCGGCATGGGGTGGTCCGGCAGGATTTCAGCGGCTTTTTGGGCCAGGCTTAATGCGCCTTGAAAGCGTTTCTCTTTCATCAGTTGTGTTGCCAGTGCCACTTCATTTTGCAGCGGAAGCAACCGGTAATCGATACTCTCCCCATTTACAATAACATTAAAAAAATGATTAAATGCCCCATCCTCGAGGGTTCCGGCCAGCGGCGCACCGGAGCCGCCCGCAATGATCTGGCCCAACCCGGCAACAACCGAAAAATTGTAAACATGTACATGCCCGACAAATACCATCTCAACATTGTATTGTTTGAGGAGACAGGCAAGGGCATCACGTTTTTCCGGATATTGGTTCAGCGAATCCTTCAGATGCTTGATCTTCGGATACAAGGGCCTGTGCAACAGGACAAAAATATGTTTTCCCCCGGCCTTTTTCAAATCATCTTTCAGCCATTCCAGTTGTTTGCCTGTGATTTGTGATGATTCATTCTCAAGTTCACTGCACAAAATAATAAAATGACAGTTCTTTACATCAACCGAATAATAAAGCGCTCCTGTTTCTTTATGTTTATATCGTCGGGCAAAATCTTTTCGTGCAAAGTCTGTGTAACCTGCATGATTCCCCATTGTGATGTACAAAGGAATGTTCTTTTCCCGTATGGAGGCGGTGGCTTTTTCAAAG
Source organism: Desulfococcaceae bacterium (assembly GCA_030145385.1). GTDB lineage: Bacteria > Desulfobacterota > Desulfobacteria > Desulfobacterales > Desulfosalsimonadaceae > SURF-3. Next base: position 15,135 of record JAQYVU010000006.1, on the reverse strand, counting down.
TCATTGAATTCTTCGCTTGCCTTTTCTTGTGACAGCGCATCATAACCCAAAACAAGATCGCCGGTGTTCAGTATCAGGACCGGATTGAGCGAGACGGCTTTTTCAACAACCTTGTGGTATATGTACGGCTGTTCCGGTCGAAACACATTTGCCGGCCGACTGTCCCCCATCACCACAAAATTAAATGCCTGTTCTTCATTTTGCCCGGCCGGCGGCAATGTCTGGCAGCCAAACAAAAACAACATCACAATACAGACACTGATAAAGCTTCTTTTCATGCCGTTTCCTTTTTCAGATAAGTACATTATTGCCCGGAACGTAAACCTGCGAAGCCGGCCGCAATTGGCATTGCGTGTTTTTATTGCATCAACTTATTTGCAAATGCCTCATTTGAATATCTTTCTTGTTCACAAGATCCAATCCCTCAGCATCTAATCTTGCTTCAAGCTGCCATTCAATTTTAGTTTTTCTGCGATTGACACTCAACGCATCAAATACGGTGCCCAAAACACCATCTATTTGAGATCCCGATGAATTTGAATTCATCGCGGGAATTGTTAAAGTAAAATCGTAAGTTTTCTCGTAACCCACAGGATAAGTCTTTTTATCTTCAATGATCTGCTCGTCCCTATAGACTTCATCGTGTTCCGTTCTGCTGTCGTCCCCATCATGGTAAGTTGTTGTTTCGTCTGCAACCAACGAGATAGTTAAATTATTGCCTCTTGTTTCTTTTTTAATCTTTAAATGAATATTCCCTTTTATCGTTTCTCCCGGATCAAAAGTATTCTTTTTACAGTCGATCTTAATCGTGCCTTTCAATCCTCTTAATATAAAAAAACCGATGATTCCGCCAATCACTCCAACACAAATTGAGATAACAACGATTGCGCCTGTTGACATTTTTTAAAGCCCCTTATGAGAGTTTTTATTTTAAAATCTACTGAGAACCAAGGTCAAATTTTTTGTCTATTTTGCGGCCATTCGGAGCGCTGCATCCAGACGGATCACTTCAGCATTGATCATTGGGTTTTCAAAGATATGGCGGACGAGTTGTGCAAATTCTTCAGGTTTTCCCAGCCTTTTGGGAAACGGCATCATCTTTGCCAGAGACTGCTGGGTATTTTCCGGAAGACCGGCCATCATCGGGGTCATAAATATTCCGGGCGCTATCGTGTTGACCCGGATACCATAAGCAGCAAACTCGCGGGCGATGGGAAGTGCCATCCCAACAATCCCGGCTTTGGAAGCACTGTAGGCGGCCTGGCCCACCTGACCTTCGAATGCGGCAACAGATGCCACATTGATAACGATACCTTTCTCGCCGTCATCGTTGGGGGTATTCTTGCACATTTCAACTGCTGCCAAACGTATGACATTCATGGTACCCACCAGATTAATCTGCAGGACCCTGTTGAAGAAATCAATCGGTATGGGATTGCCTTTTTTATCGATAACTTTTTTAGGAGAAGCTACCCCGGCACAATTAACTGCAAAATGAATGGCGCCAAAAGCGTTTATTGTATGATCAACTGCCGTTTTAACACTTGCTGCATCTGACACATCGGTTTTGCAGAAGATCACGGCCTCTCCCAATTCTGCTGCAAGCTTTTCCCCATTATCGGCATCAAAATCGAAAATAGCTGCTTTGCCGCCTTTTGCTACCATATCCCGTACCACTGCCTCTCCGAGACCCGATGCGCCGCCTGAGATAACTGCTACACAATTTTGGATATTCATGGATGGTTCTCCTCATATGTTGTTTGTCGAAAAAAAATATGGTTCTCATTGATTTAATTATTTATTAAAGACAATGTCTTTTATTTTTTGCCGAGTAATTCGTTAGCGATCACTATTCTCTGTATCTGGTTCGTGCCTTCATAAATAGTTGTTATCCTGGCATCCCTGTAAAATCGTTCAACAGGATATTCTTTAATATAACCGTATCCGCCGTGAATCTGGATTGCCTGGCCGGTAACACGTTGTACCATCTCCGACGCATAGCATTTAGCCATTGACGCTGCTGCAGTGCAATTTCCGCCGTTTTCTTTAATTCCTGCGGCATTGAAAACCAGAAGTCGTGATGCTTCAACATCCATTGCCATATCGGCAAGCATCCACCGGATTCCCTGAAAATCTGTTATTTTTTCATTAAACTGTTTTCTTTTCTTGCCGTATTTAATGGATTCATCGAGCGCCGCCCTTGCAATTCCCAAAGACAACGAAGCGATTCCGATTCTGCCGGCATCCAGCCCGGACATGGCAATAATAAAGCCTTCTCCTTCACGACCCAGCATCCGTGAGGACGGAACCCGGCAGTTATTGAACAGCAGGTCAGTTGTATCTGATGCGCATTGGCCCATTTTATCTTCAATTTTTCCAACCGCAAATCCGGGCAGATCATGGGTGATGAGAAAGGCGCTGATCCCCCGGCTTCCCGTTTCAGCAGTTCTTGCAAGAAGAATTGTAACGCCGGAGTTTTTTCCGGAGGTAATGAAGCGTTTGGTGCCGTTTATAATGTAATCGTCACCATCTTTTACTGCCGAACATTCCATGGACTGCGGATCTGATCCTGATTCCGGTTCGGTAAGTGCGAAGGCACCAATAATTTTACCGCTGGCCATGGGCTTTAAAAATTCTTCCTTTTGATCTTCAGTGCCGTATTTTTCAATACTTCCGCAGCAGATCGAATTATGAACAGACATGATGACGGCGGTTGAAGCACACGCGTAGGCAATTTCAGAAAGGGCCAGGGAATAGGCAACGGTTCCTAAATCCTCACCGCCATATTTTTCAGAAACAAGCATCCCGAGAAAACCAAGCTCACCCATTTTTTTCAGGCTGTCGGCAGGGTATTCGTGTTTTCGGTCTCGTTCGCCGGCAAGCGGTGCAAGTTCTTTTAATGCAAATTCACGGGCCATTTTCCGGATCATAAGTTGTTCTTTGGTTAATTGAAAAGACATATAATGACTCCTGTCAGGATTTTATATCCTTCATTTAATCGTTTTGTGGATTGGTATTCGGTTCACCTGGTATCACAACGCATAACCGCCGGATTTGCTAATTTCTATCATAACCTCTCTAAATGCCGGAGCGAATGTTTTATTTTTCGTACCAAGGGCTTGCTCAAAAATAACTTTACATTTTAATGCGCCGATCCATCCTATCTGGCTGTGTTGCTCGTTGGTTAAATAGCCAGCTATTCGCCCTCCTCGCGCCTTGCCACCCAGGTGCCTCGACTCCTGAAAATGTAAATTAATTTTTTCGTGAACCCTAAGGATTGAAAGCCCAATAGGATGATTGAATCGATATAATCGATGATTAATTATGATAAATCAACAAGTAATCGCTTATTGTTTTTACTGCTTAACAATCATGGCAGCCGCTTCAACACTGCCAAGGCATAGGGCCTGCTCTGTACTTGTGATTTTCGATTATTGAAAACAGGGGATTATCTGATGCAAAAATTGTTGAAAGGCCGCGATGCTGTAGGCTGGCAAGCTATATGGGATACAATTAAAAAGATTTTATAAACAAATAAATTTTATGCACTCTTCAAAACCAAAAAAAATCAACGGCTCTTCAGATTACGATTTTTTGTCCGACGTTTACATCTACATAGGTATCACCAAACGCCTGTTTAAACTGATCAATGCACCAGTCGGAACTGTCATGGGGGGACAGGGCAACAATTTTAGGAGAAACTTTTTTGATTGCCGCAATGGCGCTTTTCACGTCGGATTCGCGAATGCTGACCCATGGCGGCTTGTCGGATCCGACAATGCGTTGAATATTGAAAGGCCCGATCATGATCCGGCCGCCGTTGACCGGGTAGTGAAGGCCGCCGATGATCCCGTAAATCGGTTCGTCAAACAGGGCCAGGGTCCGTTCGATGATCCGTTCAATAGTCTGGTGACCGCAGCCGATGATCAGGACGATTCCTTTGCCTGCAACATTAATGGCCAGGGAGTTTTCCAGAGTATGGCCCATGAGAAACAAATATCGCGGAATGACGCCGATGCTGACGATTCCTTCTTTCAAGATCTTGGGCTCTGTAATCACTTGAGCCTCAGGGCCCGGGTTCCACCTGGAGGCAGAGAGCGTAACCGGCGAATACACCGAAAGATTTGGCAGAGACACCGGGCCCTGGGATAAACTGAATGTTTTACTTTTTTGTTCCGCCATTCCCCCTACATGGTCTAAGTGCGGATGGCTGATAAAAATCATGTCAATATCAGATGGCAAAATGCCAAGTGCTTTCATGTTGTGGAGCAGCGGGGAAGGATGTTCCTTTTTTTTGTTGAACCCGACATCCAGCAGGATGTCGGTGTCATCGGCCGAAACCAGATAGGAAACACCGGGTTCGGTTTTCAAATTTTCGTTATCCGTGTAATAATCGATCAACGGAAGGATTGAAAGCGCTTTGACGGTCCCGGGAGCCGGCAGTTTGCTGATTTCCATGCCGGAAACCTGAGCATCTGCCAGCTTTTTTCCTTTTTTTAACTCTATGATTTTTTTAGCTAAAATCAGCGCGATCAAAACGGGCAGAATTAATAAAATGTAAAGGGCAGTCATGGCGTTTCCTTAAATTCAATCTTTTAATGCCCGCATCCTTTGTGATCACAGGCATTGAACGATGATAACAGTGTGCCGTCTAAATAATTCTGAACCAGTTTTTCCGGTTCAATGGTCGGCGCCCCGGTAATCAGCCTGATCCCGCATTCATTAAACAATTGAATCGCACTGGCCCCCATGCCACCGGCAATAATTATGTCTACGCCGAGTTCATTCAGCCATTTGGGGAGCACGCCCGGGGCATGGGGCGGCGGTTTCAGTACTTGTTTGTGTTTAATTTCATTTTCGTCAACATCCATGATCACGAATTCTTTTGCATGACCAAAATGCATGGTCAGTATGCCTTTTGTGACGGGTATTGCAAACTTCATTATAATTCTCCCGATTCCTGAATTAACGTTAAGATTATATTTTTTGCAATACCCCAGGTCGAATTTATTTGCAATACAGGTGATGGCAAATAAATAAATCAGGCTTGTGTGAAAATCGGGTTAAGAACAGTCTGCATGAGCATATGCTCAACATGAGGGTAGGGTTCTGAGTGTTGCTTGTCAATGATAAATTAATACCGGATAAATTAATACAAGGGGAAAATATTATGAACAGTCCTCAACGAAGTGTTTAAGTATTTGAAAAAACGTTTAATCGGTGTTGTATGAATTTGAAGCTGATTTCCATTCCATTAAAAGTTTGGATTTTTTTTCGGTATTACATGCCTTGCAGCAGGGGGCCACGTTGTTTTTTGTGCTTTTACCGCCCCGGGCAATGGGCACAATATGATCCATGGTCAGCTCTTTTGCGGGAAATTTTTTGTTGCAGTAATAGCAAACGCCTTTGGCGCATTTTCGTTTCCACCACTGGGATGCCCGAAGCTCTCTGGCCTTGTTTTTTTCCCGTCTGATTTCGTCATCATCCGGAACGTATGAAAATGTGTTCATAATAAGTTCTTTCCCAAACTTTCAAGCCAGCTTCTCACCTCTTCTTCCAGGAGCCCGTAAAACTGCTCTGATCCTCCGATACCGGTTCTTCCGAAGAAATAATTGATTTCTAAAAATAACGGATCAGCAATGCCGGATGTTTCCGAAAAAATCAGATCAATGCCAGCCAGGTTGATTCCGGTTTTTTCACACAACCGGTCAACTGTTTTTATGCCGGTATCTTGCAGGGCCTGATCAGAATTCAAATCAATTTCAGCGCCTTTTGCTATAGCAGTACCGAAATGATTTGGATCGGACTGGGTCCGCCAGTAGGAAATTCGTTTTTGCCCGATCACCGCAACTCGCAGGGAGCGGTTGTCGGTTTGAATAAATTCCTGAATTAGAAATCCATATTGGCCGGTGCGTTCACAGGATGATGCTTTTTCAATAATTTTATCAAATTCCGCGAAAGAATCGACTCTGATGACGTTGTCCCCTTCGCCGCCCCAGTCAAATTTAAATACAAAGGGATAATCAAAACTCACAGCCTGATGGGGGTGGTGTGTTTTATGAAAAAAAGCGTCAAGAGATGTGAATGTTTCAGTTCGCGGGCAGGGCAGGTCAAAATGTGTAAAAAGATCTGCCTGGCCGGTTTTGCCGGGAAATTTGAATTTGGCGTGATAATCAGGAAAAACATGGGAACAATGGGAGGCGGCCATTTTGTATAGCGTTTGTCTGCAACCCTGGGGGAGGATGACGGCATCCGCCTGTTTGATAGCGTCAAGTTCTGCTTTGCCGGGGTCACGTCCGGCGCAAATGAGATTTTTGTCTGCAACAATAATGGGGTGGAAGGAGAGGATCATTGTGGTAATATACTAATATCCCAGTTTTCTCATGGCCTTGGCATCCCTGCTCCAGTTTTTTTCAATCCGGACAAAGAGTTTTAAAAAAACCCGGGTTCCCACCATTCGTTCAATGTCCAGCCGGGCGGCTTCGCCGATCTGCCGGAGCATGGCACCCTGTTTCCCGATAATAATCCCTTTCTGGGATTTTCGTTCAATATGAATGGCAGCATGGATCCGGACCAGATTTTTTTTAGTCAGTTCTTCAAACGCTTCAATGGTAACGGCTGTGGAAAACGGGATTTCCTGGGCGGTCAGCTCAAAAACTTTTTCGCGGATCATTTCAGCGGCAATAAAGCGTTCCGGCATGTCCGTGATCATGTCTTCCGGGAAATACGGGGGGCCGTCCGGCAGCAGTTTTTTCATGGCCGACATCAGATCGTCGACCTGGGTGCCTTCGAGGGCGGACACCGGGATAATTTCTTCAAATGAATAGGCTTTTGCCCACTTATTAATCAGATGAAGCAGTTTCGGTTTTTTTACTATGTCGACTTTATTAATGGCAAGAATCGCAGGGGGTTTTTTGCCCTCCTTGAGTTTATTTAAAATCAACTGTTCCGATGCCGGTTCCGGGTTGGACGCGTCGATTACCAGCAGGACAAGATCCACATCGCTGATGGCTGACATGGCCACTTCCACCATTTTGCTGTTCAATGGTTTTTTGCTCATGTGGATGCCCGGGGTATCTAAAAAAACAATCTGAAAACCGGGCTGATGGCACACCCCGGCAATCCGGTTGCGGGTGGTCTGGGGCTTGCTCGATGTAATCGAGATTTTCTCGCCGATCATGGTGTTTAAAAGCGTCGACTTGCCCACGTTCGGCGCGCCGATAATGGCGGCAAATCCGGATTTAAAGCCTTTAATTTGTTCGATGATGTCTGTCACTTCGGATCCTCTGGTTTTTTTTAATATTACTCATGCATTCTATATTAAAATAAAAATACCTGAGAAAAAATGCAAGCATAACAAAGCAGAAGCCGGAATATAAAAAATAGTATGGAATATGATGAATAAAGCAGTTCCTGTTTTGCTCCGGCGTGTGAGGTTAGTCGGAAGGTTCCACCAGGCAATACTCAATAGCCGCCCACACATTATCCAGTCCCTGGCGTGTTTTTGCCGAAAAGCATATCAGTTCTTCCGGATTGACTGACAGTGCTTTTTCAATGATCTGGACCTGTTTTTTCTGTTTGGTTTTTGACAATTTGTCCGCTTTTGTCAGAATCAGAACCGCCGGGATCTCCTGCTGGTGCAGCCATGAAATAAAGTTGCGTTCTTCCTCCCCCGGATTGCGGCGAATATCAAGAATCAGCACCACGCCTTTTAGCGTCGACCGGGTGGTAAGAAAGGTCTCAATCATTTGGCCCCAGTCTTTTTTGACCCGTTCCGGGACCTTGGCATAGCCGTACCCCGGCAGATCGACAAACACAAACGATTCATTGATATTAAAAAAGTTTAAAAGCTGGGTCCTTCCCGGGGTCGAACTGGTTTTTACCAGGTGTTTCCGGTTGACGAGCTTGTTGATCAGGGTGGATTTCCCCACATTGGAGCGGCCGGCAAACGCAATTTCCGGAAGGTCTTCCGGCGGATAATTTCCCGGCCGGGTGGCGCTTATTACAAATTCTGCCGATTTAATGATCATGGTTTGCCTTTGCCTAATCTAATAAATATTTTTTGCTTGCCAGCTTTATTTAAAGCGGGTGTCTGCAGGGTGTTGAAAAATGTCATGAGCGCAGGCCATACAAGGCAAAATTTGGCGAAAAAGTGGAGTTTATATTTATAAATGAGCATTTTGAGACAAATTTTAACGCCGTATGGCCAAGCGCAATAGTTTTTCAATTGCCTGCTATACCACTTTGTTTAAGGGGTATTCCACTATCCCCTCGGCGCCGTGCTTCATTAAATTGGGAATCAGGTCACGGACCGCATCGGAGTTGACAACCGTTTCCACGGAAAACCAGTCGGACTGGTACAAAGACGCCACGGTTGGGGCGTTTAAGCTGGGCAGCAGGGAAACGATTTTTTCCAGGCCTGCATTCGGCACATTCATTTTCAATCCCACCATATTCCCCGCCAGGAGCGCGCCTTTCAACAGCAGGGCGATCTGTTCAATTTTTTCGCGTTTTTCGGGTATTTCCCAGGCATCGTGATTGGCAATCAGCTGGGTGTTGGTCTGCATCATTTCATGGATAATCCGAAGACCATGTGCTTTGATGGTGCTTTCTGTTTCGGTAATTTCAACAATGGCATCGGCCAGACCGGATACCACTTTGGCTTCAGTTGCGCCCCATGAAAACTTGACGTTGACATTGATTCCTTTTTCGGCAAAAAATCGCTGGGTGTATTTCATCATTTCAGTAGAAATGGTTTTGCCTTCAAGGTCTTCAATGGTTTTTACCGGAGAGTCATAGGCCACGGCAATCACCCATCGGGCCGGCCGGGTGCTGACCTTTGAGTAGACAAGATCGCTTACCACATGAATGTCCGAGTTGTTTTCCGCAATCCAGTCCAGTCCGGTCAGACCGGCGTCTAAAACGCCGCTTTCAACATTAATAGACATTTCCTGGGCCCGGCAAAGAGCGCAAGTGATGGTCTCATCATTGATATCCGGAAAATAACTTCTTCCGTTAACGTTTATTTTCCATCCGGATCTGCGGAACAGTTCCACAGTTGAGTTCTGGAGGCTTCCCTTGGGGATGCCAAGCTTTAATTGCGTTGTCATTTTTTATATACCTCGCTGGGATCAAATACGGGTTCGTCGGTAATGATTAGTTGGTCATCTACCACTTTCCGGTAAAAACAGCTTTTATAGCCCTTGTGGCAGGCGGCACCGCCGAGCTGTTCGACTTTTAATACCACGGTGTCATCATCGCAGTCCACGCGGATCTCTTTTACCAGCTGGACATGGCCGGAGGTTTCCCCCTTGACCCATAACTGGTTTCGGGAGCGGCTGAAAAAAGTTGCTTTACCTGTTTTTAAGGTGGCTTCCCAGGCTTCTTTGTTCATAAAGGCCAGCATCAGAACCTCGCCGGACTCATTATCCTGCACAATGGCCGGTGCCAGGCCGCCCATTTTGTTGAAATCTAGTTCTATCATTGTCAGTTCCTCGTATCGTCTGTCGGTTGTAACTTAAAAATATCACTTGGTATTTTATTGCAACCGAACCTTAAAATTTAATTTGCAAACCTAATGATTTGCAAATTAAGAGTCAATCTTTTTTTAAGTAAATTTATATAGCATAGATCCTTTTAATATGAAATATATGAAATTCGTGCAGCCGGTATCTGCATTTTTATAAAATATCCGGCGTTCTCCTGCCTGAAACGGAAAGCGCATATTAGAATACCGGGATTGGTCAATTGCCGACAGATGGCATCAGGCCTGTCTCCTTTCTTGACAATCCGGATACCGGTCATTATATTACTTGCAAATTATGCCGGTTTATTACGATATAAGGTCAATTGTCCGGTATTGAACAAGGGAGCAAATTTTTTTAATAATCTCTCGGAAAAAATATTGATGAAAGGATGTTACAATGGCTGAAAATATTTTAGATGTCAGTGACAGCACATTTGACAGTGAAGTTTTGAAATCAGATATCCCGGTGCTGGTCGATTTCTGGGCACCATGGTGCGGACCATGTAAAGCAATTGGTCCTGTGATTGAAGAGATCAGCAAGGACTACGAAGGAAAAGTAAAATTTTTCAAGTGTAATGTGGATGATAATCCGGTAACCCCCGGAAACTTTGGAATCAGAGCCATTCCCACATTGCTGATATTCAAAGGCGGCGAAAAGCTGGACCAGATTGTCGGCATGGTCGATAAATCAAAGATCGAAGAATCCTTAAAAAAAACTTTATAGACTAATCTGATGAAACCAACAGAGTATGATCTTGTAATTATCGGCGGCGGTCCTGCCGGTCTGACGGCATCCATCTATGCAGCAAGGGCCCGGTTAAATATTCTGGTTCTCGAAAAGTCGGCACCCGGCGGTCAGATTCTGGTCACAGACTGGATTGAAAATTATCCGGGTTTTCCGGAAGGCCTGTCCGGCGCTGACCTGGTCATGAAAATGACGGACCAGGCCAAGCGTTTCGGAGTTGAAATTGAAACCAACCGGGTCCAGTCCATGGACGTCGCGGATACGGTTAAAAAGCTTGTTTTAAGCGACCGGACAGTGACATGCAAGGCAGTGATTATTGCCACCGGTGCGTCTCCGAGAAAACTTGGTGTTTCAGGCGAAGAAGAATTTTACGGCAAAGGGATTTCCACCTGTGCGACCTGTGATGCGCCGTTTTTCAGAAACAGTGTTGTCGCAGCCATCGGCGGCGGTGATACGGCGGTGCAGGAAAGTATCTTCCTGACCCGTTTTGTTGATAAGGTGTATTTAATTCACCGGCGGGATCAACTGCGGGCCACCCGGATTCTTCAGGAGCGGGCACTGGAAAATGATAAAATAGAAATTGTCTGGGATTCGGTCCTCACATCCGTCAACGGATCAGACGCCGGCGTGGAAAGCGTTTCAGTGAAAAATGTCAAAACCGGTGAAGCGTCTGAGCTTGCCGTGGAAGGATGTTTTGTCTGGGTGGGTATCACGCCGAATACGTCATTTTTAAACGATACGGTGCAAGTCGATAAAGGCGGATTTGTTGTGGTGAATTCAAAAATGGAAACATCGGTTCCCGGTGTTTATGCGGCCGGGGATGTCCGGAATACGCCGTTGCGCCAGGTCGCCACAGCCGTCGGAGACAGTGCCATTGCGGCTTTTGAAGCAGCCAATTACATCGAAACGATAGAAGGCCATTAGCAGTCATGGCATCACAGTTTGTTCTGCATAAAACGCAGCGGGAATTTTTCATGAAGCGGTTAAAAGTTATTTTTATTATTGTGTTGCTGATGGCTTTGGCGGGGTGTTCATGGTGGTCGAAAAATAAACCTGAAAAAACTGCTGATGAACTTGCTGCAGACGGGCAGATGTATTTTGAAAAAGAAAAATACTCTCAGGCCGTCAAGGCTTATAAGAAATTAAAGGACTGGTATCCGTTTTCCGTTCATGCAAAGGGGGCCGGCCTTAAAATTGCGGATGCCAATTATCTGATGGAATCCTATGACGAAGCGATTCTGGCTTATAATGAGTATGAACGAATGCATCCTAATGATGAAAAGATTCCATATGTTATCTATCAGGTCGGTCTATGCGATTTCGACCGGATCGAAACGATTGACCGGGATGCAACGGCCACCCAGAATGCGCTTCTGTCATTTCAAAGGCTGGAAGAACGGTTTCCGGACAGCGAGTATGCCCTGATGGCAAAGCCGCATATTGAAGTATGTTTGCAGAATCTTGCCGCGAAAGAGATGGATATCGGCCTGTTTTATTTCAAGTCAAAAAAATATGAAGCGGCATTGAACCGGTTTGCCGGGGTGGTGACGACTTATCCCAATTTGGGGCTTCATCAGCAGGCGCTGGATTATATGGCGAAATGCAGAAATCTGATTGAACAGAAACAGGAACTGTCTGAGGTTGATTCTGAAGCCGAACTCGTGGATGATGAGAAAACCGGGCCGGTTCCCGATACTGAGGATGTCTCGGATGAATCTGACCCGCCGGTAGCGCGTGATTAAAATAAGGCGAATAATAATTATCCGCTGATCATTAAGCATAGCAGCGAATTTGAATAGAACACAGTTGAAGATAACACAAAAAAAGCTTTACAAGGGCATATTGATAGAGTATATGCCTTTCTTTATTTATATATAATGTTTCAAGGAGAATATCATGTCAAAGCAGTGTGAAATTTGCGGAAAAAAACCAATGGTCGGCAACAATGTAAGCCATGCGCATAATGTGAATAAACGTCGATTTAATCCGAATCTTCAGAGGGTTCGCGCGGTTCAGAACGGCAATGTCAAAAAAATAATGGTCTGCACCAACTGTATTAAATCCGGGTTTGTGACAAAACCGTAACAAGCTTACGCCCGGCTTATTTCCTGGATCGTATCAATTTTTTTGAGTTTTGCGATTACATCATCCAAGTGGTCAATGTCTTTTACTGCAATTGTAAAAAAGCCATTGACCATTTTGTCTTTTTCGCTTTCTAAATTGATGTCTACGATATTGGCTTCCATCTGGCTGAGTGCGGATGATATTTCAGCCAGTAATCCAACCTTGTCATAGGCTTGTACATTCATTTTTACCCGGAATGATCCGGCGGCTTTTTCTTTCCACTGGACATGAATTTGACGTTCCGGATTCATTTTCAGGGCATTGACACACCCCTTACGATGAACCGTGATTCCGGCACCATGCGTAATATATCCGGTGATCCGATCCCCGGGTATCGGCTGGCAGCATTGCCCGTAGCGGATAAGGATATCATCAAGCCCGTCAACGACAATGCCGTCCGCATCCTTGTCTTTTTTATCTTTTCGCCGGGGCATCAATTTGGTGAAAAGGGTGTCTTCCTTTTTCGTTTTGACATCCGGCGCCAGTTTCCCAATCAACTGCAGGGGCGTTACTTTTCCGTACCCGATATGGGCGATCAGGTCACCCACTTTTTTAAAATTAAAATGCCGTGCCGCCTGTTCCATTTCCTTTGAATGAAGCAGTTCATTAAAATTCAGTTTATGCTTGCGAAAAGCCTTTTCGCATAATTCCCGGCCAAGGCTGATGCTTCGGTCTGTTTCCTGTTTTTTTATCCATTGGCGGATTCTGGAGCGTGCTTTGCCGGTCTTCACATACGTCAGCCAGTCCGGGCTTGGGTGATGGCCTTTAAATGTCGTGATCTCTACGATATCGCCGGTTTGCAGCTTGTACTGAAGGGGGACCAGGCGGCCGTTGACTTTTGCGCCGGAGCACTGATGACCGACTTCCGTGTGAATCATGTAGGCAAAATCAACGGGGGTGGAGCCTTTTGGCAGATTTTTCACTTCGCCGTTGGGGGTAAAAATATAGACATCCTTGGGAAACAGGTCAATCCGGACATTTTCCAGAAATTCTTCCGGATCACCATAGCTTTCTTCATGATCCACCAGATTCTGAATCCACGCAAAGGTGTTTTTGGTCTCCTCATCCAGGGTCTTGCCTTCTTTATAGCTCCAGTGGGCGGCAATGCCGGAGTTGGCCACCTGATCCATTTCACGGGTACGAATTTGAATTTCCATACGTTCCCCATATGGGCCGACAACGGTTGTATGCAGGGATTTATAGCCGTTGGGTTTGGGAAAACCGATATAATCTTTAAATTTATAAGGAATGGGGCGCCATTTGGAATGGATGAGGCCCAGGGCTTCATAGCACTGGGGGATTGTATCCAAAATTACTCGAAAGGCGATGATGTCATAGACTTGTTCAAATTCAAGCTTCTGGGCTATCATTTTCTGGTGGATACTGTAAAACTGCTTGTACCTTCCGGTGACAGTGCAGTTCAGGTTTGCATGGTTCAAAATATCTAAGATGGTGCTTTTTACTTCCTGGACATAATATTCCCGATCCGCTTTGTTGGTGCTGACCAGTTGCTTGATCTTTTCATATTCTTCCGGATTGGTATAAGAAAAAGAGATTTCTTCCAATTCTCTTTTAATCCAGTATATGCCGAGCCGGGCGGCAATGGGCGAATAAATGTCTAAGGTTTCCTGGGCAATGAGCTTTTTTTTCTCTTCTTTTTTATGATAATGAAGCGTGCGGGTATTGTGAAGCCGGTCCGCGAGTTTGATTAAAATAACACGAATGTCGTCGGCCATGGCCAGGATCATTTTCCGGATATTGCCTGCCTGGCGCGCTTTTGCCGTGTTAAACGACAGGCTGCTGATCTTTGTGACGCCTTCAATGATTTTGGCGGCATCCATGCCGAACAGGTTTTCGATATCTTCAATGGTGGAATGGGTGTCTTCAACCACGTCATGGAGCAGGCCGCAGGCAATGCTGGTGGTGTCCAGCCGCATATCGGAAAGAATAGACGCCACTTCCAGCGGGTGGGAAAGATACGGTTCACCGCTCAGCCGGAGCTGACCGTCATGGACCTTGGCCGAATAAATATAGGCCCGATCCACGATGTCCATATTCGCATCCGGGTAATAGTCATAAATATTATCTATTATGTCGGTAATTCTTATCATTGAGTCATTTTTCTATATTTGTGGCATTTATGGTAAAGAAAAAAGCTTCAAGTTCAAGGCGTACTCATCCTGAGGAACGAGGCGTACTTTTTGTACGCCGCAGTGACGAAGGATGCTGTACAACGCAGAAATTGGACTTTTTGCGAAGCCATTAGTAGGCTTTTGCGAATATAACGCGTTTGCTGCTCACTTTTCCGCATTCAATACATTCCCCGTTCTCATTTGCCTGGCCGTACGGTATACATCGGACAGTGACATTCAGCCGCTCTTTTATCTGTTTTTCGCATTGGGCATCACCGCACCAGTGGGCCATGGCAAATCCGCCGTGAATTTCCGGGTGTTCCCTGTTCGCCGGTGTGAAAAACGCATCAAATTCGTTTTTATCATCAATGTTTCTGGTATGTTCTTCTCGGTATGCCAGTGCTTTTTGAAACAGGTTGTTTTGAATTTCATCAAGAATATTGCTGATTTCAGCGACAAACGTGTCTTTGTTGATGGCGGATTTGTCCCGGGGTTCCTTGTCCCGGCGGCCGACAAAAACGGAGTCGGATGCAATGTCCTTGGGCCCGATCTCCACCCGCAGGGGGATGCCTTTTTTGATCCACTCCCAGCTTTTGGCGCCGCCGATA
>JAQYVU010000089.1 GCA_030145385.1 Desulfococcaceae bacterium | reverse complement strand
TGAAAAAATAAAAACCGCGTCTCCGCTGATTCACAACATCACTAACTTTGTGGTAATGAATTCTTCGGCAAATATCCTGCTGGCAATCGGTGCGTCCCCGGTCATGGCCCACTGCCTGGAGGAAGTCGAGGAAATGACGTCTCTGGCCGACGCCCTGGTGCTGAACATCGGCACATTGCAGGACGACTGGGTAGAATCCATGATCCGTGCCGCAAAAACCGCCAATGCCAAAGGCATACCGGTCATCCTGGATCCTGTGGGGTCCGGTGCGACGTCGCTGCGCACCCGGGCTGTTAAAGAAATCATGAATTCGGCAAAAATTTCGGTTTTAAGAGGAAACGCGTCGGAAATATTTTCACTGGCATCAGCCGATGTCCGGACCCGGGGGGTTGACTCTTCCCTTGCTGTTACCGCTGAAATTATCGATGCGGCCCAGAAACTGGCGACTGACATGGATTGCATCATCGCGATGTCCGGCGCACAAGATATCATTACCGATGGCCGGCAAATCTTCCGGGTCGCCAACGGCCAGCCCTTAATGACAAAAGTGACCGGCATCGGCTGCGGCCTGAGCGCGGTTACCGGGGCTTTTTGTGCTGTTTGCGATGGAAACCTGCTTGCCGCCACTGCCGCGGCTTTCGGTGTTTACGGACTTTGCGGGGATCTGGCAATAAAGATCAGCGATAAGCCGGGCAGCTTTTTTGTTGCTTTTATTGACACCCTTTATTCGGTTAATCAAAATGATTTAAATCTCTTGCTGAAAGTAGAAAATTTGTAATTCCCTCGTATAAACGATTGATCGGTGAAATCGTTATGTCTCATATGATTTTAAAAAACCGTTATTCCCGGTTGGCCGAGCGCCTGAACCGTTTCCCCCAGGGGGCACCGGTGTCAGATCTTTTGTTTCAAATTCTGCGCATGATGTTTTCCGAAAAAGAAGCCGGTCTTGTCTCGCTGCTGCCCATCAAACCCTTTACCGCAAAAAAAGCCAGCCAGATCTGGAAATGCCGCCTGATCGACAGTCAAAAAATACTGGACAATCTCGCTGATCGGGGTCTTGTGGTAGATATAGAGCAAAATGGCCGAACCGTATACACGCTCCCCCCGCCGATGGCCGGATTTTTTGAATTTTCATTGATGCGAGTGAGAAAGGATCTTGACCAAAAACTGTTAAGCGAACTTTTTTACCAGTATTTAAATGTGGAAGAAGACTTTGTCCGGGATCTTTTTACCCGGGGCGAAACCCAGCTGGGCCGGGCCTTTATCCATGAACCGGTTTTATCCGAAGACAACGCGCTGCATGTGCTTGATTATGAACGGGCCAGCGAAATCATCAAGACCGCCTCTTCCATTGCCATCGGCACCTGCTACTGCCGTCATAAAATGCTGCACATAGACCGGGCTTGCGATGCTCCCACAGACATTTGCATGACATTTAATAATTCTGCCGCCACCCTGATCCGGCATGAAATCACCCGGGAAGTCGATGTTTCGGAATGTCTTGACTTGCTGCAAATGGCTTATGAATTCAATCTGGTGCAATTTGGTGAAAACGTCCGGAAAAGTGTTAATTTTATCTGCAACTGCTGCGGCTGCTGCTGTGAGGCAATGATTGCCGCCCGGCGGTTCGGGCTCATGCACCCGGTGCACACAACCAATTTTATTCCTAAAGTCAAAGAAAGCGCGTGTACGGGATGCGGAAAGTGCGTGACGGTATGTCCTGTTGAAGCCATGACATTGGTATCTGCCAATGATTTCAAAAATCCCAGAAAGAAAAAAGCTGTCCTGAACAAAGAGATATGCCTTGGGTGCGGTCTCTGCGCCCGGGTATGCCCGGAAAATCATATTCAGATCAAACCCCGCGCCCAAAGGATTATTACCCCGCTTAACACCACTCACCGGGCCGTTTTAATGGCGGTTGAACGCGGCAACCTGCAAGACCTGATTTTTGATAACCGGGTTTTATTTAGCCACCGTGCTCTGGCAGCACTTTTGGGTGTCATCCTCCGGCTTCCGCCTGTCAAACAAGTCCTTGCCAGCCGTCAAATGAAATCCCGCTACCTGGAAATCATAGTGGAAAAATACAACCGGCGGGCCAATTAAAACGGCCATATGATTGGAATAAAAATCGTACTCATCACCAACACCAGGATGTTTAACGGAATACCCATTTTCAAATAGTCAGAAAATCGATACCCGCCGGGGCCATATACCAGCAGATTGGTCTGATACCCGATGGGTGTGGCAAAACAAGCGCTGGCACCAAAACAAACGCCAACAATAAATGGTTTTGGGTCTACACCAAGGCTCAGTGCGGTTGATACGGCGATGGGAAATATCAGCACGGCAGTGGCGTTGTTGCTCAGAATCTGGGTGCTGATGCTGGTCATGAGAATCATCCCCCCCAGCACCATTCGCGGCGAAGCACCGGCAAAAAGATTTAAGAATGTCTCAGCATATAACCGGCTGGTTCCGGTTTTTTCCATAGCGATTCCAAGGGCAATGGTGCCGGCAATCAGCAGAAGAACCTCTCCCTGAAGGGATCGATACAAATCCCGCATCTGGAGGCATCCGGTAAGAACCATGGCAAATGCGGCAGTCAGGGCGCAAATCATGATTTCCGCAAGCCCTAAAGTGGCGGCCCCTATCAATCCGCCGAAAATAATCATTGCCAGCCAGGCTTTTCTCTTGTGAATGATCTCTTCGTGGACGTCTTCAATGATGATATAATCTTTTTCGGAGCGCATGTCTTCAAGCTTGCCCTCTTTACACCAGATCAGAACCATATCGCCGGTTCTTAACCGGACATCATGGACCTGCCTTTCCGTAAAATGAAGATTATGTCTTTTAATCGCAATCACATGAATATCCGGATCACGCATGAGCCCGGTTTCCAAAAGCCGCTGGCCCAGCAAATCGGATTGGGGCGAAATAATCAGTTCCACGATAATGGTGTCATCCTTGCCCACGCCAAAGGAAAGCCCCTTTTCCGTCAGCGGGAGTTCCACATCCTCATGATCCAGGATTTCCACCAGGTCATTTAAGGACCCCTTGACCAGGATCAGATCATCCGGGGCAATTTTCACCGTATCCCGGGACGGATGGTAAATGTGTGAATACCGAATCAGTTCAAGGACTTCCAGTCGCGGATATTTTTCCTCAAAAGCTGTAACAACTTCCTTGTCAATAAGACTGCCTCCCCGGGGAATTTTCAATTCCGCCAGGTACCTGCGATGCTCGCTGTCCCGGAGCTGGCAGGTGGGATTACGCAATGACGGCATCAGTTTCGGTGATGCCAGCAGTATAAACACGATTCCGATTACGGCAATCGGGAGTCCCATCATTCCCAGTTCGAACATCGAGATGGCGCCGTAGCCGGACACGGCACTTAAGTCGCTGATAATAATGTTTGTCGATGTGCCGATGAGTGTGCAGGTACCGGCAAGGATGGAGGCATAGGAGATGGGGATCAGAAATTGCGACGGGCTCAGGCCGAATTCACAGCACATGGCCATGACAACCGGAATAAACAGGATCACCACCGGCGTGTTGTTAATAAATGCCGAAGCGACTCCCACGGTCAGCAGGATTATAATCAATGCCAGGTAACGATTCCCCCGGGAAAACCGGATGACATGCCGGCCGATAAATTCCACCGCCCCGGTGCGCATCATCCCCTTGCTGATCACAAACATCGCACCGACGGTGACAACCGCCGGATGCGCCAGCCCCATAACCGCCTCTTTGGGTGAGAGGATCCCGAACAGAACCAGCGCCACCATAACACCAATGGCAGTCAAATCGACCGGTATTTTCTCTGTGATCAAAAGAAGCAAAGTTACAAGCAGTATTGCTGATATAATCCAGACGGTCATGAGATATATCCTTGGCAAAATATATGGCAGCATATCTAAATTATGGTAAGCGTTCACAGGGCACCGCACCTGCTTTGTTCCCGGGCACTTGAAGTACGACGAGTACGTCTTCGTGCCCGGCGCCTCGCATCTGCGGTACCCTGTAAACGCTTACAGAACAACAGTTTATGAAAAATTGATAATTTCGACCCCGTGAACGGTTACAAATTATGACATTTCATCTTTAAAAATTTCTTTCCAATATATCATGTTTAGTGATATATGAATACCTTATTCAAAACCCCCATGATTTTCTTCGAGTTATATGCACCCTGAATTCCATCAAATTAACCCCGCCTTAAATTTAATGTGCATATTCTTAAAAAAACAATTTGACAATCCCGTGTTGAATCATTAATTTCTGTTGAGCATATACTCATAAACTAAAGCGTTCGTATTCAGCCCGCCATACCGGATGGGCAATGAATATATTCTTCAATACAGTGTGTTGCTCTCATCAAACCAGCACTCTGACGATAACCAAAAGGAGCATACCATGGACAAAATTGCCGTAACCTGTGAAGAACCCAGTCTGGATTCACAAGTCGACCCCCGATTTGGCAGGGCAGCCGGATTTATCGTTGTTAATCCGGAGTCAATGGAATTTGAATACATCGATAACGGATCATCCCAGGTCATGGCCCAGGGAGCAGGCATTCAGGCCGCTGAAAATATAGCTAACAGCGGCGCTAAAATCCTCCTGACCGGCTATGTGGGACCCAAGGCATTTCAAGGCCTTGAAGCTGCCGGCATCAAAATCGGCCAGAATCTTGATTCAATGACAGTGCGTCAGGCCATTGAAAAATTTAAAGCCGGTGACGTCGACTTTGCCACGGCATCCAACAAAAAGGGGCACTGGAAATGAAAATAGCAGTTGCCAGCGGCAAGGGAGGAACCGGAAAAACAACCGTTTCATCTTCTCTGGTGTCCGTCTGGGAATCACCGGTCATTGCACTGGACTTAGATGTCGAAGAACCCAATCTGCACTTGTTTTTAAATCCCGAGTTTACCGATAAGCGCATGGCCAACATGGAAATCCCCAAAATCGATGATGCGCTTTGCAGCAAGTGCGGACAATGCGGTGAACTCTGTCAGTTTAAAGCCATCAGCCTGATGGGCGAAGTCCTGATGACATTTCCGGAAATGTGTCATGGATGCGGCGGATGTATTGCTATCTGCCCGGAAGGGGCTTTGACGAAGGATTTCAGGGAACTGGGAGAAATTACCTGGGGCAAAAACGGAAAAAATGAATTTCTTATGGGACGTCTCAGGGTCGGTGAGGCCATGAGTCCCCCCCTGATGAGAGCGGTCAAAGAAAAATTAGGAGAAATGCTGGATGCATCATCTACAGATGTTATCCCAAAAGATGTAATAATTGACGCACCGCCCGGGGTTTCCTGTCCGGCAATCAATGCAGTGATGGACAGCGACCTGATAATCCTGGTGACAGAACCGACGCCGTTTGGTTTTTATGACATGAAACTGGCTCATGAAGCATTTCTCCCAATGGGCAAACCCATGGGTGTTGTAATCAACCGTGCCGGACTGGGGAATTCAGAAGTCTATGATTACTGCAATGAAGTCAAGTTGGAAATTTTCGCTGAAATCCCCTATGATCGAAAAATTGCAGAGGCGTATGCCAATGGTGACGTCATTTCCGAATCATCGGATGAAATGAAACAAATTTTCATATCCCTTGCAGACAAAGTAAAAGAAAAAGCCGGTTCCAATGCAAGCCAGGGAGGTGCGGCATGAATGAAATTTTAATTATCAGCGGAAAAGGCGGCACCGGAAAAACATCACTGACCGCAGCATTCGCTCATCTTGCTAAAAATCATGTCATTTGTGATCTGGATGTTGATGCACCGGATATGCATTTAATATTAAAGCCGGAAAACACCAAAAGCGTAGAATTTATCTCCGGCCACGAAGCGGTCATCAATCCGGATAAATGTGAAGCCTGCGGCAAATGCCTGGAAATGTGCCAATATGGGGCAGTCAATGAAAATGACGATATTTTTTCCATTAATCCGCTAAAATGTGAGGGGTGCAAGGTCTGTGTTGAATTCTGCCCGGTGGATGCCATTGATTTTCCTGACAGAAAATGCGGGCACTGGTACAGTTCAGACACCCGGTTCGGCCCCATGATCCATGCCCAGCTTTTTCCGGGAGAAGAAAACTCCGGTCTTCTGGTGTCCCTTCTTCGAAAAAAAGCCAAAGAACTGGCCGGAGAAAAAGGGCTGGACCTGATCCTGTCGGACGGCACACCCGGGATTGGATGCCCGGTGATCGCTTCTTTGTCCGGTGTTACCCTTGCTGTGATCGTAACCGAGCCGACGCCTTCAGGACGCCATGACATGGAACGGGTGGCGGAGCTATGCGGTCATTTCAATATCCCGGCCGGAATTATTATCAACAAATACGACTTAAACGAAAAAGAGGCAGCGGCAATAGAAGCATACAGCCGCAAAAAAGGGTTTACACTTTTCGGGAACCTGCCCCATGATCCGGTTATCACCCGGGCCATGATCAATGCACAGGCGATTACCGAATATGAGGACAATGATTTTGCAAAACAATTGACCGGTATCTGGGAACAAATTATCCGCACGGTCAAACCGGTTAAATAGTCTTGATTTAAAAAAATATATTCTATACAAAAAACAATCAAAATAAATGAAACAAAAGGAGAATAAAATGAGTATACTAATCGCTATTCCTTCCACTTCACCCGGCGGCATGGAAGCGCCGTTGGGCGCGCATTTCGGTCACTGCGACCTTTATACAATGGTTGCCGTTGAAGAAAAAGAGATCAAATCCGTTGAAGTCATTCCCAACATGCCCCATCAGCAGGGCGGCTGCATGGCACCTGTTCAGTATCTGGCCGATAAAGGCGCCAACAAGCTGATTGCCGGCGGCATGGGGTTTCGTCCGCTCATGGGATTCAACCAGGTCGGTATTGAAGTTTATTTCGGCGGTGATTTCCAGACCGTGGGGGATGCGGTAAATGCATTTATCGAAGGTCAGCTGCCACAATTTTCACAGGAACATACCTGCGGCGGCGGCGGTCAGTAATTTAGAGATTGAATCATGAAAAAATACAATCAATCACCTGAAGCGGGCCATGATCATGACAATGATCCCCATCTTTTAAATGAACATTTCATTACTCATGCGAATCAGCCCCGGCATATGGGAACCTTATCCGATGCAAACGGATATGCAAAAGGTGTCGGGGTCTGTGGAGATGCAATTGAAGTTTATTTATCGATCACTGACCGGAAAATAGCGGATATCACGCATGCTCCCCAGGGATGTACCTATACCGTCGCCTGCGGGAGCGCCATGAGTCACCTGGTATATGGACAAACGCTGGCACAGGCGTTAAAAATAACACCCGAGGATGTTGCAAAAGAACTGAACGGATTACCGGAAGATCATATGCACTGCGCCTCCCTTGCGGTCAATACACTGGGGGAAGCCATTGATGATTATTACCAGAAGATTTGGGGCGGTAAAAAACCGTTTAAAAAGAAGATCCCTTTAAACGCATCCTAACCGGTTGTTAAAAAGCGAATGACAACCAGACACTACGCTCCGTCCCCTCACCGGGACTGAGATAATATTACATAATTAAGGTACTTTACATGAAACATATTCTGCTTATTACAACCAGGGAAACCCAATTTGCCGAATTCATGAACGGTCTGACCCGGGAAGAAACCGTTGAAATCGTCACAGCCGTTTCTTCGGAAGAGGCGCTGAAGACTTTGTCTGCCGACACGCCCGATTTGGTGATCATTGACGAAGATGTGGACGGGATTTCCGGATTAAAAATTGCGCGTGACATTCTCATGAAAAATGCCATGGTCAATCAGGTGCTGGTCAGCCGTTTATCTTCGGAAGAATTTCACGAAGCATCAGAAGGCCTTGGAATCATGGCCCAGCTGCCCCCTGAACCGGATGCCGAACAGGCTAAAATTGTGATAAAAATCCTGAAAAAGATGCCATAAAAACCGAATGGGAATCCACCTCCATTTCTCCATTTTCTGATAAGACCCCATTTTTTTTGCACAAACAGATCTTCCCGTTGAATTCAACGGGAAGATCTGTTTGGTTTTCATTGCGCCCGAAAACATGCACCAAACGGCCACATCCTGCCGATCACGGACCGGGTTACCAAAGCCCCCCAAAATTTTAACCCGGTTTTTCTCAAATTCAACAGCCTCCACGCTTACCGGATCCATCGTAATTGACATATAAACACATTCCGGTTCCCAGCCATTGCAAGGAAATCACCAACGAAGCGATCTTATTGTCGATGTTGAAATGGTATACTTTGACAGCTATGACAATCAGATCTTTTTTGGCCAATCGAAATATTTTTTTTTGTTACTCGCTGTAACATTTTGGCCAGTCCATTGTTTTTGCAAAACCATCAACAAAAAAATTCTTTAATTGTATTTGTAAAACATCTTTGACATTACAATGCCTTTGGTATTTATTTCTTCAGGTAATTACTTTTTATATTTGAATACGTCAGGAGATGAATACTGTGATTTCTTTTTTTCGGGACATCTGGATTGCATTGCGCAATATTTATTATGTATTGGCATTTTCATTAATTACAATCTATCATGTTTATCGTGGACAATACAACCGGGCCGTGACCACTAAAGGTGCCCGCGATTACTATGCGGCCAAAACATTGAAGTCCGTACTGACTTATGACGTCATTCATCCGGAAAATGCCGTTTACCGGAAAGGGCGTTGCCATATCCTGATGAGCAACCACCGCAGTCACTATGACATTCCCCTGATCATGCATGCACTGCCCGGGGATATCCGTTTTATGGCCAAACGGGAATTGCTTCGGGTACCGATCTGGGGCCGGGCCAGCTGGGTGGGGGAAATTGTCTTCGTGGATCGGAAAAACCACGAACAGGCACTCAAGGACATGGGCTTTGCCCAAAAAAAAATGGAAGACGGCCTCATCCTGTGGATCGCCCCGGAAGGCACCCGGTCGCGAACCGGAAAGTTAAACCCGTTTAAAAAAGGCGGGTTTATGGTAGCGCTTCAGACCAAAGCGATTATCATCCCCATCGGCATCCGGGGCACGGAAAAAGTCCTGCCTGCAGACACATGGCGAACCAAACTCGGTGAGCATGTGGAAGTGCATATCGGCAAACCCATTGATACGGCGGCCTATTCCATTGAAGATCGGGATGCGTTAATGGAAAAAGTCAAAGAAGAAATCAGGGTATTGGGAAATTACGAAGCATAATAATCTGATGGCAAAGAAAAACAGCAAGAAGGTGGCTATGGACGGCTGGAGTGAAGATGAATTCAAAGACAAAAAATTAATGGCACCCTGCGGACTGTATTGCGGAACCTGCGGTGTGTATATTGCCAACCGGGATAAAAATGAAAAATTCAGGGCCGTGATGGGGGGCCTTTACGGCACAAAGCCCGAAGAGACATCCTGTTCAGGATGCATGCAGCCGGATCCGCCCAAAGATCTCTATGTATACTGTAAAATGTGCAAAATCAGGGATTGCGTAAACTCAAAAGGCTTTTATTCCTGTCATCAGTGCGATGACTGGCCCTGTACTGAAATCAAAAATTTCGGGCTGGCGACCGGCAAACGGGTCGTGATGCGCACGATTCCCGTATGGCGGCAAAAAGTCGCCGAGCTCGGTGATAAAGAAGGAAGTATCGCGTGGGCCCGTTCCGAATGCGAACGCTATCATTGTTCATCTTGCGGTTATCCACTGTTCAGAGGCGCACAACGCTGCAGACAATGCAAAAAAGATGTGGCCGATGAGCTGGACGGGTCGCTTTAATCTTTTCCCGGAAGATGTGATTTATATCGCCCCGGATGAACCCCACCATTTTGACAATACCGGCGAAGACACCCTTGAACGAATCTGCGTCATACCGAACACTCCAAAATAGCGGTTAAAAATGAACCAGACAATTGACCCGAAAAGATTCGGCCTGCACCCTTCCACAAAGCTTGCAGAAACAGAAAAGAATCATTTTATCATCTTAATCGACCGCAAAAGCCGTATTATCATGAAAGACGGGAAAAAAATTTTAGAAAAGGTTTCGAAAATCAAAGCCTCGGTGCCCGATGCATTGGTGACTGTATCCACAACCGCTCCGGTATGCAGTAAAACAAAACAGTTTCTTGAAGAACATAATGTAAGCATCGAGTATTCATAGTTGATCAATTACAAAAAAAATCATACCATTAATAATAAGTGAAATATGGTCGCCTGACGGCAATCTGGCTCATACAAACCGCCCTTTATGCAAGGAGGATGTGAGATGGAATCAACTCACTTAATAGCGCCATGCGGCATGGCTTGCGGCGATTGTCCCATGCACCTGGCAAAGGACTCACCCGGTTTAAAAATCTCTTTATCAGATAAACAGGGAATTCCCATTGAAAACGTGGCATGCGACTGCTGCAGGGAAGAAAAAGGAGTTATCTGCTGTAATGAAATGACTTCTCCGTGTGACGTCTTCACATGCAGCCAGGAAAAAGGCGTACAGTTCTGCTGCGACTGCAAGGATTTTCCCTGCGACCGGTATCAGCCCTATGCGGACCGGGCCGCTGAAGTACCCCATAATCTTAAAATGTACAGCCTGGGACTTATTAAAAAACTCGGAGTTGAAGAATTTATAAAAACCCATGCAAAACAGGCCAGAGAAATCTATTTTAAAGGCAAATTCAAACTTTGATGGCATCGTTAAAAATCCCATCTGCTGCGTTGCAGCGATTTTTCAGACCCTCAATATACGACTTGTATTATCTTGGGCCTGAAAACCACTACGCCTTGCATATGGAACTCTTAACTTAGCCATCCTGTCGTTTTACAAAATCTCAAAACGAAAAGGATTGTTATGGATGTCTATGAAATCACAGATTTCTTAAATCGATTCATCTTTTTTCATCCATTTATTTCCATGGGAATTGCCGCCGGCCTGGGTATTCTGGTATATATCAAGCCCAAAGAAGTTTTGAAACTGATACTGATTTTTCTGGGAATTTGCGTGGTGGGCTACGTTCTTTATTATATATGGGGCGCCACCCAATCCGGCTTTTTACAAAAAGATAAATTGATTCACAAAAGCTTATGATGCAAACATATATCCAATCATCCCCGACAATTGATTTCAACCACCCGACAGTTCAGGAATTTGTCCAAAATCACGCTGGCGACAACGACGACCAGACCAGACAGGCTGTCAGCCTTTACCACGCAGTTCGCGACGAAATCCGGTACGACCCTTACTCCCTCGACCTCACCGTTGCAGGACTCCGTGCCAGCACAACGCTTAGCAATGGACGCGGCTGGTGTGTTGCCAAAGCCATCCTCCTGGCTGCGTGCTGCCGCAGTCTGAAAATCCCGGCCCGCCTGGGTTTTGCGGATGTCCGCAACCATCTTTCCACCAAACGCATGCGCGTAATGATGAAGACTGATGTATTTTACTGGCACGGGTATACGTCCATCTATTTAAACGGCAAATGGGTCAAGGCCACCCCGGCCTTCAACATTGAGCTGTGCAATAAATTCAATCTTCACGTTCTGGATTTTGACGGCACCGGCGACTCCATCTACCATCCGCTTGATTTAAACGGCAACAGGCACATGGAGTATTTAAATGACCGCGGCGACTTTGATGATGTCCCCATCGATGCCATCATTGAAACGTTCATGAAGGAATATGCCCCTGATGCATCACTTGAGAATGCAAACTTTGAAAAAGATGTGGATAAAGAAACCGCCGGCCGATGATCACGATCACGAGAATACAAAAATTCAGGAACTGTAGAATATTTTCAGCGAACCTGCCTTGAAACGGCTATCTGTTTTCGAATATCTGCATATAAAAATATTCCCCGGCTTCCACAAGACTTACCGGAACAAGATCAATTTTCCGCTTCAATTCTTCCGGCGAAAAACGGATTTCCATGGGCGGTCCGAAGGGCGTATTTTGTTTTTTGATTTCAATGACTGCCAGCCGGCCACATGGTTTTAAAAGCCGCCTGGTCTCGTTTTGAAAACCATTGACCTGCGTTTCTGAAAATCCGTGAAATACGGCTGAAAGATATATGAGATCAACCGATGCTTCATCAATTTGAGTCGGCAGTGTAATGCTCGCTTCAATGGCTACGATGTTCAAGCCTTTTGTTTCATTTTTAAGCCTGTCGACAGCCCTTTTATCAGGATCGATTGCAAACACTTCTCCTGTGTTGTTTAAAACTCTTGAGAATTCTCTTGCCATATAACCATTTCCGCACCCGGCATCAATGATTCTCTGACCTTGCTGTATATTCAGCGCACTTAATATTTTCTCTTTGTTCAAAAAAGATTCTGATGATTTCCCTTTATGCTGGTGCGCCACTTTTTACTCCATCTTGTTTAACGTAAATTCTCATTTTCACTTCTGCAGGGACTTGCCATCCGGCATATTATCATAGGAAAAGCTTTCCAAAAGCCCGACGGCAAAACGGGCGGCCTCGGATTTATCTTCTTCATCCGGATGACTGGGGTAGGTGCGAAGGATTTTATGCAATCCATTGCATTTGAATCGTCCTATACTGGTATTGCCGAGTTTTTTTTCCATGGAATCAAGACATCTGTTTGCCGTAAATGATCCAAATAAAGGAGCGCCGTAAGTGGCAAACACCGCCGAAGCTTTCACAGATTCAAGTTCAGATAAAAAATCATCTATTTTACCTGTCGGCATCCCGCCATGCACCGGTGATCCCACCACAATCAAATCATAATCCGACATCACACAATCATGAACCTCATCAACCAGCATGGCCGGGCAATTCAACACATCGGCGATTTCTTCGGCGATTAACCGAGTATTACCGCTCCAGCTATCATACACCACAATAGATTTTATATTTTCTAATCTTGTTTTTCCAGGTTCCGGCGCTTGTGTGTGAAAAGTCATCACTGCATTATGGGTCGTGCATCCTGAAAAGAAAATATTCACAAAAAAAGCAGTAAAAATCACACAAAATATTCTTCGATACATTTCATCCCCCATTCATCATTAATTAATCACGACAAAACAGGCATACACTGAAAAATAATTATTTTTAGCATATGTTCACAATTAACTCAAGATGAACGTATTGGGTTTTAAAATACGATATGGGATTTAATAACATAGAAAGCTGAAGATACTGACTGCAGTGATACTCAGCCAACATGACTGGGGAAAGCTTGCGAAAAAAATTATTTGTGCATCAGCTTTTTTGACCACTTAAAACTTTTGCGACAAGCCGGCTAAGCTCAACTTTGAAATAGGGTTTACGGATAAACCCCGATAATCCGCTGTTTCTCAGTTCTGTCAAATCAGCTGGTTTAAAAAATCCCGAGGAAAAGATTGCCTGGATATTCTCATCTATCTCTTTCATCTTTTCATAGGCTTCACGGCCATTCATCACAGGCATTATCATATCTATAATGACAAGGTCTATCTTTCTGTATTCATTTTCAAACAGATCCACCCCCGCCTGTCCGTTCTCTGCCAGAATAACTTCATACCCCATGTCCTCAAGCATTGCCTTTGCTGTAATTCGGATAAATTCTTCATCCTCAACCAGTAAAATGGTGCCGGTGCCCCTTTTGATAATTTTATTGCCTATTAATTCTCCTGCCTTTTTTTCTGAAACAGGCAGGAGAATATGGAATACAGTACCAACGCCTGACTCGCTGTAGACAGTAATGACAGCATGATGTTTTTTCACAATACCATATACCGCTGACAGCCCTAAACCGGTTCCCTTTCCCTGGCCCTTGGTTGTAAAAAAAGGTTCAAAAATCTTTTGAAGATTTTCATGCGGTATTCCGCATCCGGTATCACGGACTTCAATTTCAATAAATTCACCCGGAGATATATCAAAGGGACTTGTCTGGCAATATATTTCATCCAGACTGAGATTTCTTGTGCTGATTGAGATTTCACCGCCCTCCGGCATCGCATGGCTGGCATTTATACACAGGTTCATTAATAAGTTTTGAAGTTGTGAACTATCTCCGATCACCGTATAATCCGCAGCCTTCATATCAAGATTGATCCTGACCTTCTTATCAATGCTTCTCTCCAGAAGAGCTGCCGTATCATTAATTATTGCATGCACATCAACTGGAGCAGCTGTAAATTCAACTTTTCTACTAAATGCCAGTAACTTTGAAGTAAGATCAGCCGCGCGAGTTGATGATTGAATTATCATATCGATAAATTTGGAGTCTTTTCCGCCAAGATTATCACTATTTTTTACAATTTCAGCCGCTCCCATAATACCGGCCAGCATATTATTAAAATCATGCGCCACGCCGCCGGCGAGCAGGCCGATAGCGTCCATCTTCTGGCTTTGATGAAGTTGCTCACGCAATTTATTTTCTTCCGTAACATCCTGAAACACCAGCACCACGCCGGTAATGTTTCCGTCGCCATCTTTGATGGGCGCGCCCGAGTCAGCGATATGGTATTCAGTCCCGTCTTTGGAGATCAGCTTAGTATGCTTGGCCAGATTGACAATCTCACCGGTGGACAGCACCTTTTCAAGCGAATTGCCGGCTGTTTCATGTGTTTGGGCATGGACAATGTGGAATACTTCAATGAGCGGTTTACCTTCTGCCTCATCGATCCGCCATCCGGTGAGCTTCTCTGCCACCGGATTCATGCGGACAATTTTGCCCTCAGCGTCCGTGGCGATTACCGCGTCACCGATAGAGTGAAGGGTGGTACGCAGGTTCTCTTCATTTCGCCGCATTCTCCTCTCCGCCTGCCGAGAGTGCACCAAACCATAAGCTACGCCGAAAAATGCCAGAAGCAACAGACAGAATGCAAAAACAGTGCTCCAGATCAGTGTCTTATTCTGGTCATAGAATGAAACAGGTTGGTGGAGTACCTGACTGTCGGGAGGCAAGAGAGACAAGGGGATGCCATGACGCTGCAATTCCCTGAAATCAAAACGTAATTGAGTGGGCGTTTCATAGCGCACCGGGATATCATCGGCATTTTTACCGTCTATAATCGCCAGAGCCTTTTTGGCTGCGGTTGTACCTTGGTCAAAACCATCGACCAGATGCCCGCCAACGATGCCGTGGTTTAATTGGAAATTCCATGTGCCATAGACCGGTACTGCCGCATGGTCACAGACCATTTCAGTTCCCTGGTCGTATTCAAAGAATACTCCGGTATTGTCGCGGAAGAACAGCGTAAAGAGTACAATAGTCTGTGGGTCGAAGCCCTCTACGAAACCGATCAATTCCGATGCGCTCACATCGTAAAGCAATTCCAGCTTCGGACCTGAAAACCAGCGCTTTATCATGAGCCGCTCCACTTCTTCCTGAATACGCTTACCGGTCGTAGTGTTGTCAGTGATTACAACAATTCTGCGGCAATCCGGGTGAAGCTGCCGGATAAGAACCAGGTTAGCGGCAATGTCAGCTCGTTCGTTGACTCCGGTTGTATGTCTGGCCCCTTTCAAATCCTGTTCGCACAGATAGTTAACCCCGCAAAAGACATGCGGCGTGTTACCGAAAATCTGCTGGCCCCGCTCGCGAAAGAAGTTGAACGCATTATTGTCTGAGGTGATAACCACATCATATTGATGCTTGCCGTGTTTCAGGCTCAGCAGTTTGCTCAGCAGATCCTGATAGGTGACGTCGAACTGCCGCTTGGTGTCCATATACTCGATGTGCAGATCCACATCTTTTCCGGCCAGGGCATCCTCCACTCCGCGTGTAATTTCATCGGTCCATAGATAGCCTTTGTGATAGGAATTAATTAATGCCACCCGCCTTTGAGTGGCTGGATCCGAAGGGGTTCTATTCTCTGGCTGAGCCTGAATCAAAGATACGGCAAAGAAAAGCCATAGTAAAAGAGCGGCAATTTTTAGCAGAGCGATTCTGTCATGCACACTTCTTACCATTATGCATCCTTTATCAGTCAGGCAGAAAAGACGGCACAAAATTAGTAGGGTTCCCGCGGAGGACCGCGGGAGCCAGAAAACTTCCAGCTTAAAGCGGAGTTTATATTTATAAACGAGCCTTTTAAGCGGCAATTTTAACGCAGTATGGCCAAGCGCAATAGTTTTTCAACAGTCTGTCATAAACCCCGCATTTGTTCAGTGCGCAATGCCTCCCGATCCCTCGTTTCAAGCACCGAATTCACCGCAGCGAGCATCTTTGCCCGATCTTTCTGAAGCGTGCCGCTGACCGGCAGATAATTGGAGGCATGAACCCCGACAAATTTCAGATTATCAATGGTGATGTTTTCAAACATCAGCTTCATTTCCTCCAGCGTGTCAAACGGGTCCGGCAGCTCAAACTCGCCTTTTTGCATCTTATGGTACAATACCGTACCGGGTACCGGGGTAGTGGTCAAAGCCGCCAGATACCGCGGTTTCATCAGATTGGTGATCTCGGCCGTGGCAATGGCATGCTCTGCGGCCCGCTCCCCTTTTCCGGCAATCCCCAGCAACACCATGGATGACAGATTGATGTCCGCATTGACCAGGTTCTGTCCGGCTTCAAGCATCTGGGCGGCATTCACGCCTTTTTTAATTTCCGCAAGCAACCGGTCGTCTCCGGTCTCCACCCCCAGGTAGGCCTTGGTCAGTCCGGCCGCCCGCAAGGCGGTCAGTTCGGACATGGATTTTGACAGCGTGCTCTGGGGTCCCACATAAGTGCCCACATGCCGCAGGGATGGAAACGCCTGATAAAGATCTTTTAAAATTTCCAGGAGCGTACCGGTTTCAATGGCCACGGCATCACCGTCGCATAAAAACACTTTTTCCAGATCGCCGTATTGGGCTTTTGCCATTTTGATATCTTCCCTGATTTCTTCAAGGCTGCGCACCCGGTATTTGCGGTCCTTGTACATGCCGCAGAATGTGCACTGGTTATGGGAGCAGCCGATGGTGCACTGAAGCAGATAGCTGTTGGCCTCGCTGAACGGTCTGAAAATCTGTCCTTCGTATCTCATATATTTTATCCAATTTTATTTTTTATTTCTTCCGGGTATCTTTCAAATAAACAGCCTTTGACGTGCCGGCGCCCACTGACCTTTCTTCAATCTGGAACAGTTTGATTGCCGCTACCAGACCCCCCAGTTTTTTGTATCCGTAATTTCTCGGATCAAATTCGGAAGACTGTTTGGCGATATTACTGCCAACCGCTGCCAGGTGCGCCCAACCGCTGTCGTCCGACGAGGCATCCACCGCATTTCGGAGCAGGTTCACCAGCTTGGTGTCCCGCTTCAAATCAGTGGTTGTTTTTCGATTTATTACCTCAATATCGTCATCATCTTTAAAACGAAGCACTTCCGTGAATATGAATTTATCACAGGCAGCGACAAACGGTTCAGGCGTTTTTTTCTCACCAAATCCATAAACAAACAGACCGGCTTCCCTTATCCGTGATGCCAGCTTGGTAAAATCACTGTCACTGGACACAATGCAGAATCCGTCAAATTTTCCGGCGTACAGCAGGTCCATGGCGTCGATAATCATGGCGCTGTCAGTGGCATTTTTCCCGGTGGTGTATCCGAACTGCTGAATGGGCTGAATGGAATACCGCAGTAAAACTTCCTTCCACCCTTTTAAGCCCGGTGCCGTCCAGTCGCCGTAAATTCTTTTGACATTGGCAGTCCCGTATTTTGCGATTTCCGCCATCAGCCCTTCCACAATAGAAGGCTGGGCGTTATCCGCATCGATTAATACCGCCAGTTTTTCAGTTTTCACTTCTGACATCTGATACTCCTTTTTTCCGGATTTTTTCAGCAACCCGATTTTTTAAAAAACGATGATTGACTATATACCAGATAATCAAATTCTTATCTAATGCAAAATAATTTACGGAGCCGGGATGACAGACAATATCCGCCGGCTTAATAAGGTACTTGCAGCAAAACATAAAACCCGAAGTTCTAAATTTGCCCGACCAATGTATTAAAAAGTGCACATATTAATTAAAAACGATACATTTTTATCTAATTAGTTATTTATTGTATACATACTGGACCGTATTTAACTTTTATCGGCAAAAAACAAACTAATGAAAATATAAGTTATTCTGCCCATTACTACCTAAAAACGCCTTTATTTTTTAATAATTGATTTTCCGGTACATCGATTGCAAGGACATATAACCGTGTTCGGAGAAAAATAATGCTAAAACTTTTAATTTCAAAATTGTTTCTTTTTATGCATTCACATTTATCTTATTTTTTTACTCGACAGTGAAACTTTTTTGCAAAAGATGAGTTTAATGCACCATGTTCAGTAAATTTGATTTTATCAATTTACCTGCTAAATCACATTTTAATTTAAAGAGAGGAAAAAATGAAAATTCTTAGAAAAACGTTTGTAACTGTCATGATTATTCTGTTTTGTGCAAGCCTTGCAACTGCAGCGGATCAGACCAGAACAAAAAGCCAGAAAAAAGACGGATCCTGCCTCCTGCCCATGACCGATGATGCCGGTCTGGTTCTGTCCGCTGATCAGATTAGAAAAAGAGATCGAAAAAAAGATGGGTCTTGTCTCCTGCCCATGATCGATAACGAAGAACTGGTTTTATCTGCCGATCAAACCAGAACAAAAAGCCGAAAAAAAGACGGGTCCTGTCTCCTGCCCATGATCGATAACGAAGAACTGGTTTTATCTGCCGATCAAATCAGGAAAAAAAGTAAAAAACAGGACGGTTCCTGCGAAGCTTAACCCCCCCCCATTTAAAAGTTCGCCTAAACTGTCTTTTCAGGGGCTTTGAAACTCAAAGCCCCTGATTTTTAATCCACACACCCAATCCATTCAATTAATACCTCAAAGAAATATTTATTTTGTCCGATAATGGCCTGTTTTTTTCTTGCTTTTCAAAATACTTTTGTTAATCAAATTAGTTAGTATATGCCTCAATTGAACCCATTGCTCTGCTTTGTACTGCTCCACCATTATTTGAAAATCGCTGATAATAAAGCCCGCTTCACCCGGCCGGCAAATAAAAACAATTGAATATTCATCGTCTTTAAAGAGAAAAATGATTTCAAGAAGACAGCTATTATATTTTTCTGCCTTATTTGCTTTTGGTTACCCGATTGCAAACCTTAAATATTTTGCAATGGCAGATGACATAAACGATGACTTAAACAATAATCGTCAATATCCATTGACCCTGACTATACTTAAAAAAGCCTATTGGGCGGAAATGATCGCACACAGACATTATGAAAAATATTGCCACAAAGCTTCTTCCGAAAATTATCCGAATATTGCCTACCTGTTTTCTGTTTTATCAATTTCCGAAAAAATTCATGCCGACAACTACCTGAAATTAATCACTTCCCTATGTTCGACGATCGAAGCAAAAGAGATTCCCATCTCAATTGGAGACACCAAGACCAACCTGAATGTTGCTGCAAAAAAGGAATTAGAAAAAATAAACAAATTCTATCCGGAACTTTTACAGGAATTATCATTGGAATCCCATGATCAAGCGGCAATAAATTGCATGTATTCCTGGAAATCACATCAACAACACGAAAAAATTATTAATGATATAAAAAAAAATTCCGGACTGTTTTTCAGACTTTTGGCCATAAAAATTGAAAATATGGAGCCCGAATTTTATGTGTGTAAAATTTGTGGTTCAACGGTCGATAAACAACCGGCAATACCTTGTGAGATATGTAACTATCCCATGTCTCATTACATGAAACTTGAACGGCCAAATTACTAACCAACTGATAACATCACATAAGAAGCTGTCAATCCTGGCGTTTTACTTGGTACCGAAAACGTTTTCGGCCCTCTACGGCAGCTTTTCTGAGGGCCCCGGAAAACCTGCTCAATGGGGCGCGAAGGCAAGATACTATTTTCTGAATTGTGCGATCTGAATCCCTAAGCCCACACATTGTTTTCCTTCCATACACGTATCGGCGTCATCGGTTTCCAAATGGGTTTTAATCTTGCGCCCCCCTTTTTCCAGGTGAACAAGGTAGGCTTTTTGATCATTGTCATACTCAACATCGATATCTATTCCACATTCACCGATATCAGGAAACACATCTTTGATCTTTTCACACAATTGTTTGTTATCATAAACATTTTCATCCATAATGATTCTCCTTTTCAATTGATGGTAAATACCTTGCCGGAACCGGCTGTTCAATATATTAAAAGAATTAATCATTTTGAAGGAATGACAAGTTCAGGATGACTGATTGTATTTTTAGGATTAAATTTGAGTTCAACACAGAAATTGGCGGAATTGGCGGTTTGGGATCGGGTACAATTTCAAATCACTGACTCTGTGCCATCCATTCCTTCTTTTTTATAAAACAGGATGACATCGTTATCCACAAACGTCAAGCCTGCCTGCCACTGGCCGGCCAGCCTCCTGAAAGTCGCACATGAAAAAAAGCAGACATGGGTAAAATCATTCTTATAATGCCATTTTGCAAACGCTTCTTTTCCCGTGACAAGCTTGGTCATAATGCCGAGCCACCCTCCGGGTTTCAGGCATTCCCACAAGCGGCCCAATGTTTTCTCCGGATTATGAAGATGTTCCACCACTTCAGTGGCGGTGATAAAATCATATTGTTTTTCCAGTACCCGGGGATTTTCAGCATAAAATTTGTCGTAAATTTCCATCAGATGTCCGGACTCTTCAAACATCAGCGAAAGGGTCGGACCCGGGCCGGAACCAAAATCCAGGCCGCAGCTGTTCGCCTTAATCCGCTCCTGAACAGGCTCAAACAGACGACTCAAAAACCGGCGATACCCCGGATCTGTCGGAATATTTTCGTGCAGATCATATTCGGCCTTTTCAGCCTCAGCAGATAAAAACTGCTCCGGCAACACAAATATCAGACTGCAG